>NZ_JBSGVS010000025.1:0-116745 GCF_053608565.1 Streptomyces sp. NPDC055025 | reverse complement strand
GCCCTGGCTGTTTCACGTGAAACAGCCAGGGCCGCGTGGAATGCCCAGCTCAGAGCCGCTTGTCCGCCGTCAGGACCTCAATGGCACAGGGACCCCGGCCTCAGACCGGACCCGGCCCATAGGCCCTCAGACGGGACCCGGCCCAAAGTCCCTCAGGCCAGACCCAGCTCATCCAGCCCATAGACACGGATATACGGAAGCCCCGCCTCGGCGATCACAGGAGCCGCGCCCCGCTCCACGATGACCGCGACCGCGACGACCTCGCCGCCGGCCTCACGTACCGCCTCGACAGCCGTCAGCGGGGAACCGCCGGTGGTCGAGGTGTCCTCGACCACCAGACAGCGGCGGCCCTTCACCTCCGTGCCCTCGATCCGGCGCTGAAGACCGTGCGCCTTCTGCGCCTTACGGACGACAAACGCGTCCAGCCGCTCACCGCGCGCGGCCGAAGCATGCAGCATCGCCGTCGCCACCGGGTCGGCGCCCAGCGTCAGCCCGCCCACACAGTCGAAGTCCAGCTCGGCGGTGGTGTCGAGCATGACCTGACCGACCAGTGGCGCGGCATGACCGTCCAGGGTGATCCGGCGAAGGTCGATGTACCAGTCGGCCTCACGGCCCGAGGAGAGGATGACCTTGCCGTGGACCACGGCCTTGTCCTTGATCAGTTGCAGCAGCTCAGCCCGTGCGTCAGTCATGGCTCTGAGCTTATGCGGTCACCGGCGCCCGCCCCGAGCCGTACCCCGGCGTCCCTCCGCCGCACCCCCGGCCGTCCATCCTCGCCCTTCAGCGCCCTTCAGCGTCACTCAGCGCCCTAGGTCCTGTCCGGCGGATCATGTGACTGTCGGATTGCTGGCTCGTTGTTGTCGGCATGGGGCGGGGCGATCTGACGAATGCCGAGTGGGGTCGGCTGGAGCCGCACTTGCCGGTGTCGGGACAGCGCGGCGGACGGTGGAACGATCACCGCAGAGTGATCAACGGCATCTTGTTCCGGGTCCGAACGGGCATACCGTGGCGGGACCTTCCCGAGCGTTTCGGCAGATGGAAGACCGTCTATGAGCGGCACCGGCGCTGGTCGGCGGACGGCACGTGGGAACGGATCCTGTGTGCCGTCCAGGCGGACGCGGACCTGGCGGGCCGGATCGACTGGAGCATGGTCAGCGTCGACTCGACGTCCTGCCGTGCCCATCAGCACGCGGCCGGGGCACGCAAGAAGAAGCCCCGTGTCCCGAAAAAAGGACAACGCCCCGGCACCACCGCCCCGACGAAGGACTCGGACGGTCCCGGGGCGGCCTGACCTGCAAAATCCACCTCGCCGGCGAGGGCGGATGCCGGCCTATGGCCTTCGTGGTCACCCCTGGCCAGTGGGGCGACGCACCGCAGATGATCGAGGTCCTCGAACGCGTCCGCGTTCCCCGCCCGCAGGGCGGACGGCCGCGCACCCGGCCGGACCACCTCGGCGGCGACAAGGCATACAGCTCACGCCGCAACCGCCGTTATCTGCGAAGACGCCAGATCAAGCACACCATCGCCGAACCGAAGGACCAGCGGGCCAACCGCGCACGCCGCGGCAGCAAGGGCGGCCGGCCCACCGGCTTCGACCGCGAGATCTACAAACGCCGCAACGAAGTCGAGCGAACCATCAACCGGCTCAAGAACTCCCGGGCCGTCGCCACCCGCTACGACAAGAGGGCCTACGTCTTCCACGGCACCGTCACCACCGCAGCGATCCGCTTATGGCTCCGACCGTGATCCGCGCAACCGGGTCAAGGCGTCTCAGTGCCCAGTTCGGCCTGCAAGCGATCGGGCCAGCTTTCATGAGCCAACTCGGCTGCGACCAGGAAATCGCGCCAGTCCGTCAAGGCACGTCGGATGCCCTCATGAAACCGACGGATGCTCCCCTCGGCAAGCAGCACGATCGCAGCTTGCAGGCGCTCACTTGCGAAGTGCTCCGCGTCATAGCCCGCCCTGCTCGGGAGCTCATCAAGCATCCGCATGATCTCCACCGCAGAGCCGGATTCGGGGAAGTCGCACCGGATCCGCCGTTCGAGTCTCACGCTGATTGGCACCGCACAGGTCCTCTCGATGGGTGAGGCATCATGCGCTGTCCACACCATCGTGGCCGAACTAGCAACTCTTGGCGCCATGATCCGCCGGACAGGACCTAGGCCTCCCCTGGGCTCCCCTCGATTCCGCGCTCGACTCCGCGCTCGACTCCGCTCGGCCGGGCCGTCACAGCCGCCGCCAGTTCCAGTTCGCCGTGATCTCCAGCGGCTCGACGGGGGTGACCAGCCGGGGCAGGGTGTTGAGCCCGTTCGGCGGGCCCGACTGCGGCTCCACACAGACCGCCTCGGCCTGCTCGTCGTAGACCACGACCCACTCCGCCCGGTTCGTGACCTTCAGCTCCAGCTCGTCCGGCCAGGTGAGCGTGACGTCCACACCGTCGGGCATGCCGAAGCAGTCGTCCCAGGGGCCGGGGCGCGGTGTCACCCGGCGGCCGGTGGGCAGATGGTCGCTGCCGCGCTCCTCCTGCCAGGCGGGGGCGAAGTCGATACGCGCGTCGCTCCCGCCCAGATTGCGCAGGAACCAGGGGTGCCAGCCGGCCTGCGCCGGGAAGGACGTGTCGTACGTCTCCACCCCCAGCGCGAGCGACAGCCCGTCCTCGGTCAGCTCGAAGGTCTGGGTGACCCGGCCGCTGTACGGCCAGGGGTCGACGAGGTCATAGGTGAACGCCGCCTCACTCCCGCCGACCCGGGCCGTGCGCCAGGCCGTGTTCCGGCCGGTGCCGTGGATGGCGTGGGGCGGGGAGTTGAGGGGCATCTGATGGACCACGCCGCCGTTGCGGAACTGCCCGTTCTCGATCCGCCCGCACCACGGCACCATCGGGAAGCAGCCGTACCGCGCGCCCTGGCGCAGCAGTTCCGTCCCGCCGATCCGCAGACTGCTGATCCGGCAGCCGTTCTCCGGAGTGATGGTCAACTCGGCGTCGCCCGCCGCCAGTCGGATGCTCTCTTCGCTGCTACTCACACCCCGACACTACTTGCGGCGGCGCAGTGCGCGCCCGACCACCACGGCGGAGGCGAGCGCGAGTGCGGCGGCCGGCGCGACCCACCGGAGCGTGGCCCCCGCGCTGCCGGAGTCGGGGGCGGGCACGGGCGCGTACCGTCCGCGCGGCGGCGCGTGGTCGACCTCCTCGGCGCTGCGGCCGATCATGGTGCGCCGGGCGTGCGCGGCCTCGGCGGGCGGCTCGTCGGGAACGAGGAAGTCCCCTTCACCGGAGATGGTCTCCCCGTCGAGGGACGACGGCGGTACGTCCACCTCGAAGGAGGAGGCTTCCAGTTCGTCATCATCCAGCTCGTCGTCGTCCAGGTCGTCTTCGAGTTCCTCGGCGGCACTGTCCTTCTGGTCGATGACATCGTCCTGTTCGGCATCGTCCGGTCCGGCGGCGTCCGGTCCATCGACTCCGCCCGGCTCCCGGTCGGCGTCGGCGGCCTTCACGACCCCGGAGGTGTCCACCCCGGAGGTGTCCCCTGTCTCCGGTGGGACCGGTGCCTCCGGTGGGACCGGTGCCTCAGACGCCTCCGGTGGGACCGACACCTCGCCCAGCCGCGCCGCGAAGCGATCCAGCAGCCGGTGCGCCGCCGCCGTCACGGTCTCTCCGGGCAGTTCCGCCAGCCGGCCTTCCACCCGTGATCCACCCGTGAAGGTGAGCGTCGTACCGCCCGGTGCCTCCGCGAGCCGGAGCGCGAGCGTCAGCTTGGCGGAGCCCGTGCCACGGGCCTCCGCGCCCTCACCCTCGGCGGTGAAGACGCCGTCCCGTTCGGCGAGCGTCAGCGTGCCCCGATAGGTGATCGTATGGCCGCCGATCCGGACCTTGAGACGACCGGAGAGCGGCCCCGCCGACTCATCCGCGTCCTGTTGGAGCCCCGGGACACAGCGGGCCACCCGCGAGGGGTCCCTCAGCGTCTGCCGGAGAGCCTCTGCCACCACCGGAACGAACACCTCATGCTCCATGGAAACCGAGCCTACTCAGACCGGGCGCCGGAAGCTGCCCACCGGACAGACCCAGACCCCGTCCGAGGCGGATTCACCGCCCCGCCACATGCCTCACCACAGCGCGCCACACCGCACCGCGCACCGCTCCACCCGCCCCGTCGCACACCTCACCACCCGCTTTCACTCCGTGTCCCTCTCAGTCCGTGTCCCTCTCAGTCCGTGTCCCTCTCACTCCGTGTACCTCGGATGCACCAGCGTCGACGGCGGCAGATCCGGTATCCGTGTGCGCTCGACCCCCCGTGCGCCGGCCGCCAGCAGCGGTATTCCCAGGGACCGCAGCCGGGGCGCGTCCACCGCGAGGCCCAGCGGCGGACGGCTTCCCAGCTCGGCCAGCTCGAACCCCCAGTCGGACAGGGCGGGCGTGCCGTCCTTCACCCGGTCGGGTCCCGCGGTGAAACCGGAGGGCGAGCCCGTCGCGCTGTAGGGAGTGGTGCCGAAACCGGCCGCGCGCAGTGTCGCGTCGACCGTCCAGTACGTACGCGGCTGGGACGTGGGCGACCCCGCGTGCACCGCCAGCCGGCCGCGGCCCGTGAGCACCTGGGTGGCCAGACCATAGAACTCCTCCGAGTACAGCTTCGTGCTGGCCGTGATGCCCGGGTTCGGCAGATCCGAGATCACCACGTCATACGTCCGCCGCGGGGCCTCCCGCAGCCAGGTGAACGCGTCCGCGTAGACGGCCCGCAGCCGTGGATCGTCGTACGCGTGGCCGTTCAGCGCGGCCAGCGCCGGATCCGTACGGGCCAGCCGGACGACCCCGGGGTCCAGCTCGACCACGGTGACCGCGCGCACGTCCCCGTACCGCAGGACCTCGCGCGCGGCCAGTCCGTCGCCCCCGCCCAGGATCAGCACGCGCGTGTGCGGCCCGCGCATCGCGGGGTGCACCAGGGCCTCGTGATAGCGGAACTCGTCACGCCCGCTGACCCGCGGCCGCCCGTCCAGATAGAGATCCAGCGGTCCGTACCGGCCGCCGGTGAGCACGACCTCCTGCACGTCCGTATGGACGGCGACCCGCACCTGGTCGCCGTACACCGCGCGCCGCGCCGCCCGCTCGAAGTCGTCGACCAGCACGGCCGCGGTGGCCAGCACGGACAGGACCAGGACATTGACGGCCACCAGCAGCCAGCGCGAACGCGGTGTCAGATCCCGCCGGAAGAGCCACAGGACCAGGGCGCCGCCCGCCACCGCGTTGACCGCGCCCGTCAGCAGCGCGCCCGTGAGCTGGCCGAGCCAGGGCAGCAGCAGAAACGGGAAGGCGAGCCCGCCGACCAGCGCGCCCACATAGTCGGCGGCGAACAGATCGGCGACCGTCCCCTCCGCGCTCTGCCGGGAGAACCGCTGTATCAGCGTCATCAGCAGCGGGATCTCGGCGCCGATGAGGATGCCGATGGCCAGCGAGAAGCCGACCAGGGCGTAGCGGGACTCGCCCATCCATATGAAACTCCCGTACAGCACCAGCGCCGAGCAGCCGCCCAGCAGCGCGAGCGCCGCCTCCAGCAGCCCGAAGCCGACCGCCGCCCGGCAGCGCAGCCGCTTGGCGAGCAGCGAGCCGACGCCCATCGCGAAGACCATCACCGACAGGACGACGGACGCCTGGGTGACGGAGTCCCCGATCAGATACGAGGCGAGCGCGACCAGCTCCAGCTCGTACACCAGTCCGCACGCGGCACAGATGAAGACCACCGCGAGGATCAGGAAACGCCCGGCATCCGCGCGTACGGGCAGCCGTTTCTCACCCTGGGACGGCGAGGACGCGGCTTGCTCGATCATGTCCGTAACGCTACGTCACGAATTCATTGCGGTTTGTCACCCACACGGGTGTAACTACAGCACCGCAGGCATACGGACGCCAACTCGTGTGCGCGTCACGACGAGCTGTCCCTCCTGGGGGTACGCGTGCCAGGTACGCCAGTGCACCTGGCCCTCGTCGCGCTGCGCCAGCATCGCGGTGAAGGCGTACGGAGCGCCGGGGAAGATGCCCGCCAGCCCGTTCGGGTGGTCGGCGACCAGCGCGAGCAGCTCCTGCGCGCGCCCCGCGAACGAGCCGCGCGAGAGCGTCTCGACGCGCGCCGCGAATTCGTACTCCCAGTCCCCGAGCCGTTTGGAGACACCGAGCGGCAGGGGTGTGCTGCTGCCCGGGATACAGGCCACGGTCTCGGAGCAGATGCCTCGCTCCTCCTCCAGTAAGACCTGGTGGGAGGCGCCGAGCAGGCGGAGCTGTAGTCCGGCGCCGTCGAGTTCGAGGTCGAGGACGGCCAGGGCGGGGAGTGGGTCCCGGCCCAACGCCCAGGCCAGATCGGCGGCACGGGAGTCGGTGTAGGCCGTATTGAGATTGGTGAGCATGGGCAGGCTCCGCTAACACGCTTGACGGGTGGACCGGGACGACCCGGACGATGAGCGGGAACTTGTGGGGGGAGATCGCCGGCTCGGCTCCGCGTGAGGTCCGAGGGCTGGAAGCTCTCAACAGCGAGGGAATCACGAAGTACGCGGCGCTCACAGGGCTTTTACCCAACTTGGCGGGGTTTTCCATCCGCTCGGGGGCTCTACAGTTCAACTGTTCAACAAAAGCGACGAAGACCGGTGGGGAAGGGCCCCGGAACGGTCAACAGGGAGATGCCCGGCGGGAGTTCGTTCCCCGCCGGGCATCGTCGGCACCGCGGACCGGCTGCCCCGTGTCAGCCGCCTCCGCCGCCGCACCCCCCGCCACCACCGCACGACGAACCCCCTCCGCAGGAGGAACCGCCGCCGCCGCACGAAGCGGATCCGCTGCCGCCCCCTACGGAGCCGCCCGCCCCGCCGCCCTCGGCCCACCAACTGCCGGTGGAGCGGCGCTTGGCGCGCTTCTTCGTCGAGACGCCGGCCGTGGCGCGGCTCCTGGTCGTGGCACGCGCCGCGCGACGGCGCCGCCTGCGCGGCGTGTCCCGGTTGCCCACGCTCGCCACGAGCCCGACGAACGCGATCGTCCCCATGACCGCGACGACCAAAATCCCCAGACCAGTCATCGATCCCACCGTCCTTCTGTTCCCCCGTGGCGGAGCCCCCCGCGCCCCGTCGCGCGGCCGGCTCCGCTGTGACCGGCTTTCTTCCGTGCCTTCGTGCCCGCACCCCGTCACGTCGCCGCTTCGTCACGTCGTTACGTCGTCGCTTCGCCGCTTCGCCGCTTCGCCGCTTCGCCCGTGAACTCGGTGCGTGACTGGGGTGTCCCCTCGGCGTCCGGGGCCCAAAGCTGACTTGAGCAACTCCAGAGGTTCGGCACAGGATGGCCGTCATGACCAAAGAATGGCTCGGCGGCACGACGATCTTCGCGGAGATGTCGGCGCTGGCGGTACGGACCGGAGCGATCAACCTCGGCCAGGGTTTCCCCGACACCGACGGCCCCGAGGAGATCAGGGAGGCCGCGGTCCGGGCGCTGCGCGACGGGCGCGGCAATCAGTACCCGCCGGGCCCCGGCGTACCCGAGCTGCGTATCGCCGTCGCCGCGCACCAGCGGCGCTTCCACGGTCTGACGTACGACCCGGACACCGAGGTCCTCGTCACGGCGGGCGCCACCGAGGCGATCGCCGCCGCGCTGCTCGCGCTGGTGGAGCCGGGCGACGAGGTGATCGCCCTGGAGCCGTACTACGACTCGTACGCGGCCTGTATCGGCATGGCGGGCGGCACCCGCGTCCCGGTCACCCTGCGCCCCCGCGACGGCGCGTACCACCTGGATCTCGACGAACTGCGCGCCGCCGTCACCGACCGCACCCGGCTGATCCTGCTCAACACCCCGCACAACCCGACCGGCACGGTCCTCGGCCGCGAGGAACTGGCGGCCGTCGCGGAACTCGCCGTCGAACGGGACCTGCTCGTCGTCACCGACGAGGTCTACGAACATCTCGTCTTCGAGGGCGAGCACGTACCGATCGCGACCTTCCCCGGCATGCGCGAGCGCACCCTGACGATCAGCTCCGCCGGCAAGACGTTCTCGTTCACCGGCTGGAAGGTCGGCTGGGTCAAGCCTTTTTTCACCTACCTATTTGTCGCTGAGCTGAGGTCGAACGAGCTGTTTCCTGCGAAGGTCACTTAGCCTCGTCGGCCGCCAGTCGCTCGGCGTGCTCCCCGAGCATGGGCGTTCCCGTTTAGATCGCCAAATAGCGGGACAGGGAACCGATTTCGAGCGTACGGTTTCCGTCAACCGTGGAGGGAGGCCAGCTATCTCCGAGTTCGAACAGCTTCATGACCTTGGCTACCTTGGTCGTGAAGGACTGTGCTTGGTCCACAAGCTGCTCAAAGAGGAGACGCGTCGGTTTCCCGCGCTCACGCATGGAACGGGATGGCAGCCGGCCGACTGGGAAGATTTGTTCGGCGACTTCCTCGAAGAACGAGCCAAGGCAGTCACCGCCAATCTGCTGAGCCTTGCGACCGACGACGCGTCCATCGGCCGACTCCTACGCCGATCGATTCGAAACTGGTTGATTGACAGAGCACGCGAAACGGGTCCGGGCGCGTTACGCCGGCGCTTGGAGGAGGTGCTCTCCGCCGAGCCAGAGTTCGAGCAGGTCCCCGAAGGGCAGCCCGGAGCCAAGCGATGGAGGCTGCAGGGCAGCGGCTGGGCTCCGTGGTCCGGTGACAGTGGCAAGCTGGTGGAGGCCGCTCAGGCCGTCTCGGCTGTGCGGATCCCGAAGTGGTCCAGCACCACGCGTCGGGCGCCGATTGCCGATCGAGCGTCGATCGTGGCCGTTGCCAGCGCCGTCCTTAGCGCAGCTGGCGGCTCGCTTGAGACGGCGCAGCTGGTCAAGGTCTTCACCGTGCGGTTCCCAATCGTGTTGGACCCGGTGATCGTGAGCACCGAGGAGGGTTCCGAGGGTGCTTACAGAGACGTAGCTTTGACACCCGAGGAGGCGATGGTAGCCGCGGAGGAGGACCTCGAGGCAGCTGTGACCGCTGCGGAGATCGTGGGGATGCTCTCTCCAGAAGAGCGCCGCCTCGTGCCCATTGCGGACCAGCAGCTCAAGGTCCGGGAGCTGTTGAGGTGCGGCCGAAGTCAAGCCTCTTTGAAGGTAAAGCGCCTCCGGGAGCGACTGAGCCAGTTGATCGGAGATCACGACGTTCACCGTGTGGGGCTGGAGGTGATCAGACTATGCAGCGAAGCTCAGCAGGAGGAGTAACGCGCACGCGGACGGTCGGACACCACTGCGGTTGTGACGTCAGACATGAATGGACTGTTCAGTCATGTCTCCCGGGAGGACTCCATGAGTGAACCAGACGTGCCACAGCGTTTCCTTGATCTGGCCGCTGCGGCCCGGGCTCCGAAGGCGTTGTCGATTGGAAGCTTGCGGACAAGGTTCGGTGACCCGACAGAGATGCAGGTCTCGGTTGGCCAGGTATGGCGTGCTCGATGGGAGGAGACAAGCCTCCTCGTACTAGTCCTGGCAATCGCGGCCCGCGAAGTGCATGCCGTCCCTGTGACGATCGACCCTCCAGGGGAAGATGCAGCCAGTCTGGTGGTAGACGGCGCCCGGACAGCGTTCGGCGTGGAGTCGACGGTATGGGCAGGACTGGCTGGTCCGGTCCCCTTGCGCGTCCTCGACCGCGTGGTGGACGCGTGGGAGTCCGACCTCGTCACCTGGGCTGCCGAGACGGCAGTCGGCGAACCCTCGCCAGTACCACCGGGAGCTCGACAAGGCGCGATCCCTATGTCCGCATTTGACGTTTCCGAAGAGGTACGAGCTGAGCTCGAAGACGACCTCGAAGCACTGCGTTCAGCCCCCGGTCTTCCAGCAGCGACGGGAACTGAAAAGGTCGCCGCGCTGGCAGCACTGTTGAGCGGTCCGCCCGATCTACCAGCATTGGGCACAGCACTGGGAATTCCTCAACCAGAGGTGATGAGGATCTTGCGGGGCTTGGTTCCCCTGAAGCCGGAACAGGTGGAGGCGGTTGCAGGAGTGACAGGACTTTCTGTTGATGCAGTCGCTAAAACTGTGCGCCCCCTCCCGGCAGCCTTGGTGGCAGCGGTCGAGCATCCACGCTGGCGGGAAACGTGGATTCGCAGGGCACAGCGGTCGGGAATCAGTGAAGGGGATGCACGCCTTTTCGGCGGTTACGGAGCGTTCGCCCTTGCTGCACGCCAGACCGGCGGCGAGGAACCGGACTGGGAGGGGCGACTCCAGCAGTTCCTGCATGGTGAGGGCCCCTCCGGATCGGAGAGGTGATGCGGCGCCGATTCGTGGAAGAAGCGCCACGGCAAGCCCAGGCCATGCTCGACGTCGTCGAACAGATTCACCCGGCTTCCCTTGCAGCGCTGCGCGATGACCCACTGGGTGAGCTGAGCCGCTGGCCGGATGTCCAGGTAGTGATGAACCCGGAGATCGGGGAAGGCCGGTGCTCTGTCGCCGGAAGCTACAGAGATGACACAGATCCGCCAATGCTTGTGGTCGGCAACTCCCGGTCGTACCGACGCCGCGGATTTACTGCCCTGCATGAGCTGGGGCATCACCTGCAACAAACGGACCCCCGGCTGGGCCAGGCACTCTTTTCCTGGCAGAACTCGGAAGTATTCGAAGACGCGGCATGTGACGCGTTCGCTGCCCGGGTGCTACTTCCAGATGATGAGATTCCCGAAAGCGTCCGTCTACGGGGGCCGTCCGCTACGGACGTGACCGAGCTATTCCATCGCTCCGAGGCATCGCGGGAGGCCTGCTGCGTCCGGGCCGCGGAATACCTTGCGGGAGGCGCGGTCGTCCTGCTCGATCGCGCCGGCACCACGCTCTTTAGCTCTTCCCGGAGCCTGATCCCACCGGCGCGCGGTTCCAACCAGTCCGGCACTCCCCTGATCGAGAGGGCACTGCGAACCGGAGTCACGGCCCAACATGACAAGACATACGTGGAGTACCGCTCCGGCAGGGCAGGAGAAATCCTTTACGGGCAGGCCGCATGGTGCGACGAGGAATACATTGTCGCCGTCCTCGTACCAGACAACGCTCCCTGGCTCAGGTACTCGACCTCACGGCCAGACACCGATGGCTCCTGGTACGGCAGATCGTGGGTGTGCGAGACATGCGGTGAGGCATTTGAGGCCAATACCTCACCGTGTGAACAGTGCGGTGAGGCTATGTGCCCTGACGGGCACTGCGCCTGCGAGAGCGCTCGCATGAGTAGGGACCGGACCTGCAACCATTGCTTCCTGGTGCTGGCCCCCAGCCGGTTTGACGGCGCCAATCGCACATGCCGCGACTGCAGCTGAGTACCTTCCCGGCAGACCGGTAAACCCACGGCCGGACGATCTCAGCGGTGTGACGTCAGGTACTGGTGAGCAGCTACAGGGCTGCTCGGCCCGCTGTGGCGGGCCTAACAGCCGGGCTCTGACGCCCCATAAGAGAACTTCGAGAAAACGATGGGACATACCCACGACATCTTGGACGACGTCCGCTCCCAGATCGACGCCCACGCCGAACCGCTGGTAGAGGCCCGCGAGCGGTTGGCCCTGGTCCGCTCCGCAGCAATGGCGTTCACCGGATCCCTGCGAACCTACGCCAGTGGGTCACTGGCCCAGCACACGTTCATCCACCCAGTTGGCGACGGAGATGGCGGCCTGGTCCTCGACCGTCGCGTCTACCCCGGACTCGGACCCGACGGCGGCGGTGAAACGCCTGCCGACATCGCGGCCGAGCTCTGCGGGCTGCTAGGCCCAGCGGCTCGCAAGGTGTACCCAAACGCCCGTTGCGGGACCTCCAAGCGCGGCCCGAAGCTGACGTTCGGCCAGCCGGTGGACGGTCAGGACCCGACCGTGGACCTGGTCGTTGCGCTGACCCGCAAGGACGCACCAGGGCTATGGATCCCCAACCTCAAGAACGACACATGGGAGGCGTCCGACCCCGAGCATCACGTAGAGCTGTTCACCTCCGGAAAGCTTTCCCTCCGGCGGACCCGGCGCCGGGTCGTACGTCTGCTGAAGGCGTGGAACAAGCAGTACAGCGTCCCAGGCTTCTCCTCCCACAATCTGACTGTCTGGGCTTGGGAGTTCATTGAGCCTGGCATGGGAATGGCGACTGCGCTGAGTGCGGTCCTCACGAGGGCGGCCCGACGAGTCGACTCCGGTAACGCCACGGTCGACCCGGCCGGGGTATCTCCGAACGTGCGTCTGCTTGTCCCGCGAGACATCGCGTCCCGCAGGCTGCACACGGCGGCCACTGGGCTGGAAGAAGCACTCGCCCACGATGACGACCGTGATGCCGTCCTTTCGGCACTCTCCAGAGTCTTCTACAAGTACATTGACGACCCGTCCTCCCGCAGCCTCGCACAGAAGATCGCGGTGCTGCGGCAACCGAGCGCCGTCTCGAGCACGCTCCTGGGGCTGGGCGGCTCGCCCGCGCTAATCCCGGCGGTTCGCTCGTACGGCGCCCCGGCCGATGGCCGGTGAGTCGGCCCACTGCATGGCGAGAGCCGGCCTGGTTCACCAGGCCGGCTCTCCGCTTCGCGTTCCAGCGCGGCATCGAGGCCTGCGGCCCGACAGCAAGGCTCGTGAAGCCTCCTCGCCGGTATTCTGGAGGCCTCGCGCTCACCGTCCGTCTCGATCTGCCGGACATCCCCGAACAGAATGTCACCATCATCTTCGGCCCCAACTCTCCCTATGCACCGCACGTCTACAGTGACGGACCAGCCGAATCACCACACCGCTACGCCGAGGGGGCCCTGTGCATCTGGTACCCGTACGACCCTGCCGAGCAGCGGTGGATACGCCGTGACGGACCGGCGGTCCTCCTCGGGCTGATCGTCGCGCACCTGCTCAAGGAAGAGTGGTGGCGCCGCACCGGCGAATGGCCTGGACAAGAAGCTCCACACGGCGGGCCCGAGTCCCACAGCTAGCCGAGCCAGGAGGGGCATGCCCACACCGTCCCCGGCCCTTCCATCGCCCAGCCACATCACGGCCACAGCGACGGTGGCACCGTCTACCCCAGCTTCAGTCCCCACGCCTTCAAGCACCGGAGCTGGGGCTCTGACGTCTGCGGTGATCTCCGGGGCGGTCCTCGCAGCAGCCATCACCGCAACCATCAGCCTCTGGCTATCCCGCAGTAAGTCCCGCGAAGAAGAGCGCGGACGCCTCCGGGCGACATTCGCGGAAGCTTTCGTCGCCTACAACACCTATAAAGAGTTGCCGTACGCCATTCGCCGCCGCCATGCCGACCAATCCGCAGATGAACGTGTCCGCCTCTCGGAAATAGTCCGCCAGACCCAGGCCGAACTCGCGTACCACCTCGCTTGGACCGCCCTGGAGTCACCGAAAGTCGGTGACGCCTACAGGGATCTTGTTCAACACCTCCGCCGGACCGCTGGCACTGCCATGCATGATGCGTGGAACGCCCCGGCCATCACCAGCGATTCCGAAATGAACATCCCTCCGACTGTCATCGACCTCAGTGAACTTGTCCAATACGAGACCGCATACCTCAACGCTGTCCGCAGCCACCTTCACGATCTTCTACCGTGGTGGAAACGCGTCCGCTCCTGATCTCCGGGAAGCCGCAATGGGAGGCGTTTCCGTTCGGATTGAGGACCACCCCAGTCGTTGCACCATGCCGTCCGCCACCAGTGAGCGCTAGGACTCTGATCGACCTGTCGAGGGCACTTGAGCAGTGTCCACGAGGTCGCTTGTTGTCGTCTGCCTGCCATACCTGGAGGATGGTCCCCCACAGAGAACCTTGAGGAGCAGGGATGGGCACAAGGCCGCTGCTGAACCGCAGGCTGAACGGACTCGGGACGACGATCTTCGCTGAGATGTCGGCGCTCGCGACGGCGACGGGCGCGATCAACCTGGGCCAGGGCTTCCCGGACACGGACGGCCCGGAGTTCGTACGGGAAGCGGCGGTGCGGGCACTGCGGGACGGGCGCGGCAACCAGTACCCGCCGGGGCCCGGCATCCCGGAGCTGCGCACGGCCATCAGCGACCACCAGCGCCACTTCTACGGCCTCAACCTCGACCCCGACACGGAGGTCCTCGTCACCGCGGGGGCAACGGAGGCGATCGCCGCGAGCATGCTCGCCCTCCTCGAACCTGGAGATGAGGTGATCGCCTTCGAGCCCTTCTATGATTCCTACGCTGCCTGCATTGCCATGGCCGGAGCAAAGCGAGTACCGCTGACACTACGCGCTCCGTCCTTCCGCCCGGACCTGGATGAGCTGAGGGCCATGATCACCCCGCGAACCCGGCTCCTCCTTCTCAACACACCCCACAATCCGACCGGCATGGTCCTCACTCCCGACGAGGAGAGCGCCATCGCCGCGCTCGCCGTCGAATGCAACCTGCTCGTTGTCACAGACGAGGTCTACGAGCACCTGGTCTACGAGGGCACACACCACCCCATCGCGGCCCTGCCGGGCATGCGTGAGCGCACTGTCTCCATCTCATCCGCTGGCAAGACTTTCTCCTTCACAGGATGGAAGGTTGGCTGGGCAATGGCAGACGCTCCACTCATCGCCGCCGTCCGGACTGCGAAGCAATACCTGACCTACGTCAGCGCGGGCCCCTTCCAGTACGCGATCGCCGGAGCGCTGCGCCTGCCGGACGCGTACTTCGACACTTTCCGCGCCGACCTGCAACACAAGCGCGACCTGCTCGGTAGCGGGCTGCGCACGGCCGGATTCGAGGTCTACCAACCCCAGGGCACGTACTTCATCACCACCGACATTGCTCCCTTCGGGGAGAAAGACGCCTATGCCTTCTGCCGCTCCCTCCCGGAACGTTGCGGCGTCGTTGCCGTCCCCAACTCCGTGTTCTACGACGACCCCGACATCGGCCGCACCCAGGTCCGCTTCGCCTTCTGCAAGCGGACGACGGTTTTGCAAGAGGCGGTGGATCGCCTCGGGCGGCTGACTCGCTGAGAGCGAGCCGGATGGAATGTGAACACAGCGCCTGCACTCAGGTTCAGCCAGCCCCCGTTCTATACGGCACTGAAGAGCTACTCAGTGTCCTTCGGGTGCTAGTAGACGCGTAAACCGATGCCGTCCTTACACCCTCGACCGCCGCGACTTCGGCGCCGTGCGCCCACTGGGCCGGCACAAGTGCTTCCGCCTCGTACCAGACGACCCGCCCCTATGACACGACCTTCACGCGCGGCCCACCGGTACCGGGTGTCCGCACACGCGGCCCGCACGCCCCGGGCCTGACGCGCAGAGCCCGGCGGGAGCCGTGATCGTGGAGATCACGGCCCTGGCCGGGCTCTTGTCGTACGACGCGGACGACGGCCGGGCGGCCGGCGTCGTGGCAGGCCGGAGACTCAGGCGTCCTCGGGCTTCTCGTCGCCCGGCTGGAGGCCGAACTGCTCCACGAGCCACTTGTCGAACTCGATCGAGGCCCGCACCCAGCTCACCGTCGACGACACGAAGTGCTCCAGGCTGACGCCCATGCCGATCAGCATCTGGGCCTCACCGATGAGCCGGACGGTGGGCGGACCGTCACCCTCCTCGTGGATGTGCGTGTAGACCTTGGGCCACAGCGTGCGACGGTTCCAGTCGTCGATCGCGTCCAGGACCTTGGACTTGTCCGCGATGGGGTGCGGCCGGTCGTAGAACGTCCGCACCGAGAAGACCTGCTGGTCCTCCTCACCGCGGAACATGAAGTACGTACGGAATTCCTCCCACGGCGCCGCGAGGTCACCCTCGTCGTCGACGACGTACTTCAGCTCCATCTGTTCGAGGAGCTGCTTGACCAGATCCTGGTCAGGGACGACGGGGCCCGCCGGTCCTGCACCCTGCGGTTGGGGCTGGCCCCCGAAATTCGGAATCGAGGACGGGTCGATGCTCACCGTGTATTTCCCTTCGTACGGTTCCTGCCATCCTCCCCCATCCCCCGAGGGCCCTGGCAACCCCGGCCACCCCTCAGCGGGTCACGGGTTCGCCATCCGGTCCGTGAGCCGCCAGACGCCCGTCGAGGGATTCAGAGCGTGTTCCGCGCCGGACGGGTCGAGTTTCCGGGCCCGCTCCCCCGCCCGCGGTACCCCGTCCCGGTATCGGGAGAAGTCCACCCGGGTCTTGTCGTAGCCGGGCACATGCTTCTCCAGCAGCGGAAGCAGCTTCTTGTACGTGCCGACGTGCGCGCGGTGGTCCGCGAAGTGGAGCAGGAGCCACAGCTCGAAGCACGGGTTGGAGACGGCGATCTTGATGTTGTGCCGGCGGGCGGCGAGCGCGGCCTCGGCCACATCCTGGTACTCGTCGACGTCGAAGACGCACCACACCTCGTCGTACCCGCCCTTGTTCAGCTCCCGCTGGCCACGCGCGTACGCCACGAGCTGCGTCGGGGAGCAGGGCTTGCCGCGTACGACGACGGAGACGGCGGGGTTACGGAGATCGTCGCGTAACCCTTGTAAATATTGTCGCTCGGTCTCCTTGCTGCCGCACACGATCAGCATCGTGCGCGCGGAACGCCGGACCGGGCCGCGCCTGCGGCCCGATCCCTCACGCGGAAACGACCTCGCCACGAGCCCCCCAGTACTTCTTGAGCATGTCCTCGAACGCGGTCTCCGGCAGCAGCGGCACCGCTCCATAGCTGCCCGCCAGATAGCGGCGCTCGAAGTTCTCGCCCTTGCGCGGCTTGAAGTCGGTGAGCGGATACAGCTCCGACGCGCCGGTCCCGGGGCTCTTCTCCACGAACCAGACCTGGTCGCGGCGGAGCACCTGGTCGCCGAGCATCGTGCCGAGGAGGGAGGCGTCATGGGTGGTGAAGATCAGCTGGGCGCTGCGTGGGTTCAGCTCCGGGTTCTGGAAGAGCGTGAGCAGCTTGGCGGTGAGCAGGGGGTGGAGGCTGACATCGATCTCGTCGACCCACATGGACGTGCCGTTCAGGATCGCCATGACCGCGGTGGTGACCAGGTTCAGCCAGGTCTTGGTGCCGGCCGATTCGGCGTCGACAGGCAGGGCGAACTCATCGCTCCCCACCCGGTGCACGAACTCCAAGGACTCCGACTCCGCCTCTCTCATGGCCTTCCTGAACTCCTGGCCCGTCCTGGTGACCCCCGGCATCCCGGGGTCGACGGCCCTCTCCGCTCCGCGACGAATGCCGTGCACACCCAGGTCGGCCGCCGCCAGGACCTCTGCCCGGATCGGCAGTCCCAGCGTCTCCAATCTTTCGTACACCAGAACCGCGAACGCACCGTTTTCGGCGACTGACCGCCGAGTCTCGTCCTCGATGACAAGGGGGGCCTCCACCGCGGTCCACACCGCACCGAGTTGCCAGTGCGAGGACTGTGCGGCAGCGGAGAGGTACAGGCTGTTCGGCCGCATCGTCCTCTCCGCCGCCACACGCTCACCGGTCAGCGTCGCGCCATAGGTCATGGCCATCCGGTCGCGTTCGAAGAGAACGCGTTTGCGGCCCTTGGGGTAGGCGTAGAGCCACTCCTCCGCGACCTCCGTGTCCGTGACGCTGAAGCCGTACACGTACCGCACGCCCTCCAGCAGGAGATCCACCGCGTACGACGACGGCTGGTTACGGCTCTCACGGTCGAGCAGGAAGGGCCGTCGCGGTACGGGAGCTCCCGGCAGCCAGCGAGCCTGCGAGTCACGTACCGCTCTCCGGAAGAACTCGAACGCGTCCACCACCGTCGACTTCCCCGACGCGTTCGCGCCGAAGATCGCCACCACCGGCACCGTCGGCCGGTCGTCCTCCCCGTACGTCGGTGCGAAGTTCAGCTCCTGGGGTTCGCGAAGAGAGCCGTGGTTGGCGACACGAAAGCTCAGCAGCATGGACCCGCCACCCCCTTAAACCGCCTTGTGAACAAGTGAATCGCGATATAGGTGCCGAGCCGATGTTAGTTCCTGTCTGCGGACACGAACAGGCCCGCCACCCGGGCGGGTGACGGGCCTGCCGGCAGCCGCAGCGGCACTGGCCGCTACAGCGTCTTCCCGGTCGGCTTCGGCGGCTCCGCCGGTCCCGCAGGTCCCTCCGGGGCCGGTCCCACCGGGTCCGGGGTCGCCGGGTCCGGAGTGGCCGCGTCCGGGTCCGGGGTCGCCGCGCCGACGATCAGGCCCTCGGCGAAGCGGTCCACGCGGACCGTGTCGCCGTCGGTGATCTCGCCCGCGAGGATCTCCTTGGCCAGGCGGTCGCCGATGGCCGTCTGGACGAGACGGCGCAGGGGGCGGGCGCCGTAGGCCGGGTCGTTGCCCTCGTCGGCCAGCCATTCCAGGGCCGCCGGAGTGACCTCCAGAGCGAGCCGGCGCTCGGCGAGGCGGCGGGCCAGCCGGTCGATCTGGAGCTTGGCGATATGCGCCAGATCGTCCTTCGTCAGGGCGGAGAAGACCACCAGGTCGTCGAGGCGATTCAGGAACTCCGGCTTGAAGGAGGCCCTCACCACCTCCAGGACCTGCTGCTTCTTCGTCTCCTCGCTGGTGGTCGGCTCGACCAGATACTGGCTGCCGAGGTTCGACGTCAGGATCAGGATGGTGTTGCGGAAGTCCACGGTCCGCCCCTGGCCGTCGGTGAGCCTGCCGTCGTCCAGCACCTGGAGCAGGATGTCGAAGACCTCGGGGTGCGCCTTCTCCACCTCGTCCAGCAGGACGACGGAGTACGGGCGTCTGCGCACCGCCTCCGTGAGCTGGCCGCCCTCCTCGTAGCCGACATAGCCGGGAGGGGCACCGACCAGCCGGGCCACCGAGTGCTTCTCGCCGTACTCGCTCATGTCGATACGGACCATGGCCCGCTCGTCGTCGAAGAGGAAGTCCGCGAGGGCCTTGGCCAGCTCGGTCTTGCCGACACCGGTGGGGCCGAGGAAGAGGAAGGACCCGGTGGGCCGGTCGGGGTCGGCGATCCCGGCGCGGGTACGGCGTACCGCGTCGGAGACGGCCCGTACCGCCTCCATCTGGCCGATCAGCCGGGTGCCCAGCTCCTGCTCCATACGCAGCAGCTTCTGCGTCTCGCCCTCCAGCAGCCGCCCGGCCGGGATCCCGGTCCAGGAGCCGACCACATCGGCGATGTCGTCCGGGCCGACCTCCTCCTTGACCATCGTGTCCTTGGCCGCCTCCTGCTCGGCCGCCGCGGCCTCCTCCAGCTCCCGCTCCAGGCCCGGGATCTCCCCGTACAGCAGCTTGGAGGCGGTGTCGAAGTCGCCGTCGCGCTGGGCCCGCTCGGCCTGGCCGCGCAGATCGTCGAGACGTTCCTTCAGCTCACCGACGCGGTTGAGGCCCTGCTTCTCCTTCTCCCAGCGGGCGTTGAGACCGCGCAGTTCCTCCTCGCGGTCGGCGAGATCGCGGCGCAGCTTCTCCAGCCGCTGCTTGGAGGCGGGGTCGGACTCGTTCTTCAGCGCCAGTTCCTCCATCCGGAGGCGGTCGACGGCGCGCTGGAGCTCATCGATCTCCAGGGGCGAGGAGTCGATCTCCATCCGGAGCCGGGACGCGGCCTCGTCCACCAGGTCGATGGCCTTGTCCGGAAGGAAGCGCGAGGTGATGTAGCGGTCGGAGAGCGCGGCGGCGGCGACCAGGGCCGCGTCCGCGATCTGCACCTTGTGATGCGCCTCGTACCGGCCCTTGAGCCCGCGCAGGATCGCGATCGTGTCCTCGACGGTGGGCTCGGCGACCAGCACCTGCTGGAAGCGCCGCTCCAGCGCCGCGTCCTTCTCGATCCGCTCGCGGTACTCGTCCAGCGTGGTCGCGCCGACCATACGCAGCTCACCGCGCGCCAGCATCGGCTTGAGCATGTTGCCGGCGTCCATGGCCGAATCGCCGCCGGCGCCCGCGCCCACGACCGTGTGCAGTTCATCGATGAAAGTGATGATCTGTCCGTCGCTCGCCTTGATCTCGGAGAGGACGGTCTTGAGCCGCTCCTCGAACTCGCCGCGGTACTTCGCCCCGGCCACCATCGCACCGAGGTCCAGCGAAACCAGCCGCTTGTTCTTGAGCGATTCCGGCACGTCGCCCTTGACGATCCGCTGCGCGAGCCCCTCGACCACGGCGGTCTTGCCGACGCCGGGCTCACCGATCAGCACCGGATTGTTCTTCGTACGGCGTGACAGCACCTGCACCACACGCCGGATCTCCTGGTCCCGGCCGATGACCGGGTCGAGCCTGCCCTCACGGGCCGCGGCGGTGAAATCGGTACCGAACTTCTCCAGGGCCTTGTACTGGCCCTCCGGGTCGGGTGTGGTCACCCGGCGCCCTCCCCTTGCCTTCTCGAACGCGTCCAGCAACTTCTTCGCATCGGCGCCCCGCTGGTCGAGCACCTCCCCCGCCTGTCCGCCCTTGGCCGCGACACCGATGAGCAGATGCTCGGTGGAGAGATACTCGTCCCCGAGTTCCTTGGCCCGCCGGGCCGCGTCCGCGATGACGGCGAGCGTCTCGCGGTTGGGCTGCGGAGGCGCGACGGTGGATCCGGTCACGCTGGGCAGCGCGGCGAGCACCCGCTCGGCACCGGAGCGTACCGCCACCTGGTCCGCCCCCACGGCGGCCAGCAGATCGGTGACGTTCTCGTTGTCCTGGCCTTCGAGCAGCGCGAGCAGCAGATGTGCGGGGGTCAGATCGGGATGTCCGGCCGCCACGGCGCGGTTGGTGGCGGCGTTGATCGCGTCCCGGCTCTTGTTGGTCAGCTCGGCGTCCACGTGCCCACTCTCCTCCTTGCACGTCCTGCGCAGATCGTGACTTCGACTGCGACTTTGACTGAAGCAACATGCGCAAAGTTGAGTCTATTTCACTCAAGCCTGAACCGGGAGTCCGGCCCCCCAAGGGTTTCACCCCCGTCAGGCCTAGGCTTCCGGTATGTCCATCGACGTACGCGATCCCAGCGCCGATTTTCTCGCGTTCTGGCGCGAGCAGCATGTGTGCACCCTGACCACCCTCCGCCCGGACGGCACCCCGCATGTGGTGCCGGTGGGCGTGACGTACGACCCGGAGGCCGGGCTGGCGCGGATCATCACCAACAAACACAGCACCAAGGTCGCCAATGTCCTGGCGGCGGGGCCGGAGGGCGCGCGGGTGGCGGTGTGCCAGGTCAAGCGCGGCCACTGGGCGACGCTGGAGGGCCGCGCCGCGGTCCGTACGGAGCCGGAGCTGGTGGCGGACGCGGTGAGCCGCTACGCGGAGCGGTACGGACGCACTCCCGCGCCCAATCCGGACCGCGTCGTCATCGAGATCGCCCTGGACCGGGCGCTCGGCCGCGTGTGAGAGCGCGTAAGCCGTGACACGTGGGCGCGGGCAGCAAGCCCTGACCACCGGACGGCCGCCTCCCGACCGGACGGGCCGCATGCCGTACCGGACGGCCGCCTCCCGACCGGACGGCCGCATGCCGTACCCGACGGCCGCGTCCCTACCGAACGCGGACAGCACAACGGCGCCATCGTGTTTCAGGTCCACGATGGCGCCGTTGTGTGGGGGAAGCGCCGGAGCGATTTACAACGACGGGGGAATCGCTCAGGCGCTGCGGGGGGTGGCGATGGTGGTCTTGGGTTCGACCAGTTGGTGGTCCCGTTGGTCGAGGTTCACGAAGATCATGTCGTATCGGATGGCACACCGGACCGGCTGCGGAGCCCCCCGCGGCCTCCGAAGGCAGCGGTAGGCACGGACGTCCTCGTCCTCCTCGCGTACGACGACGATCGGCTCTCCGAACAGGGTGACCATCAGCGAGTCGCCACGGTGAGGAATTGCCGTGACAAGATCGATGAAGTGCCACCCCGACCGGTAGGCCGAGGCCATCTCGCGCCGGAAGACCCGGTCGTCCGGCGGGACGGTCACGCGCTCGGGTCGGCCGATGCGGGGACCCGGCCGATATGCGCCGGCGCCACGTCCGAACCGGGGCCCTTCGGAGCGATGTCCCAGCTGATGTCACCCGACTCCAGAACCTGGACACTCTGGACGGTGGATCCGGCAGGCGTGAAGTCCCAGCTGATGTCCCCCCCGACAGCCAGCGCGCCATAGGCCAGAGCCGCAGAGAAAGCAGTGGCAACCACCGCGCGAAGCATTCTCTTGTACATAGTCGGCTTCGTCCTCACTTGATGGATTCCTCTCCCCCGCCATGTAGACGATGTCTCACCCGGGCACGTCAACACCACCGGGACGAGGCATCATGTTCTTGTATGTTCAGGACCCTGGGGGGTGGAGATTTGCCCGCGAACGACTCAAAAACGACACATCCCCATGCCGTCACCGATATGTGTGATGACGGCAGACGGCTTTACGCCAGTGCGCTGCGCTCCGGACGCATCGCCCGGAGCGAGGCGGCGGGGACTCCATGCCTCATGGAGTTCGCACTTCTGCACCCCGATCCGGACGACGCCGACTGGCTTCGCCCTGTTCCACCGTCCGCGGCGCTCGCCAAGCGCCTCCATCCGATCGAGCGGGAGATCCAGGAACGCCGGCACTTCGCCGTCGAACTGACCGACTCTTTCGAGCCGTTCATGACGATCAGCGCCCAGGACCCGCCGACCACCCACGCGATCACGGTTCTGGAGGGGCTGAGCCGTATCAACGCGGCGCTCGACCTCTCCACCGCCGAGTGCCGTACGGAAGTACTGACAGTGCAGCCCGGCGGCGGACGCAGTGAACACGCGCTGGCCGAAGCCCTGGAGCGAGGCCGCGACGTGGTCGACCGCGGCATCAGTCTGCGCACGCTGTACCAGCACACCGTCCGGCACAGCCAGGGCACGCTCGCGTACGCGGAGCGGCTGGCGGAGGGCAAGGTCGAGATCCGGACCTTGGAAGAACTCATCGAACGTCTGATCATCTTCGACCGCACGGTCGCCTACATACCCGCGCGCTCCGACCGGCAGATCGCGCTGGAACTGCGTCACCCCGGGCTCGTCGACTATCTGGCGCAGGTCTTCGAACAGCTCTGGCGGCGCGCCACGCCCCTGACGGAGCAGGTCGCCTACGAGCCCACGCCGGACGGCATCACGGGCATCCAGCGGTCCATAGCGAAGCTGCTGGTCGAGGGATACGTGGACGAGGCCATCGCGCGCCGGCTGGGGATGAACGTACGGACCTGCCGCGCGCACATCGCCAAGCTCGCCACGACCCTCGGCAGTGGCAGTCGCGCACAACTCGGCTATCTGGTGGCGCAGTCGGGAATCCTGGACCACGAGGAGAGCTGAGGACACGCGGGGGCGCCCGCGGGGGCGCGGGGGGCACTGAGAGGTGCTGTGCGCCCCGTACGCGGGCGCACGGCGAGGAAGCGGAAAAGGAACCCCCACCCGATGGGTGAGGGCCCTCCACAAGGCTCCACACGACTTCCGACCGCCGAGCCCTTCACGAGCCCTCCGTAGACCCTCCGCGCCCGCGCGCCCGAAGCCGCGCAAGCCGTCGGCCCGTCGATCCGTCGATCCGTCGGCCCGTCGGTCCGAAGTAGCTCAGTCCGTCGGTCGCTTGGGGCGCCAGACCACCAGCGCGCTCGCCTGCTGCACATCCTGATACGGCACCAGATCCCGCCGGTACGAGGCGTGCACCTGTGCCTCGCGCTGCCGCATCGCCGCCGCCGCGCCGTCCACCGCGGCCGACAGCTCGGCGACCCGGGCCTGGAGCGCCGCGACCTCGTTCTCCAGTTCGATGATCCGCTTGATACCGGCGAGATTGATCCCCTCGTCCTGCGACAACTGCTGCACCTGACGGAGCAGTTCGATGTCACGGGCCGAGTAACGGCGGCCACGGCCCGCTGTGCGGTCCGGGCAGACCAGACCGAGACGGTCGTACTGTCTGAGGGTCTGCGGATGCAGTCCGGAGAGCTGGGCCGCCACCGAGATGACGTACACCGGCGTCTCCTCGGTGAGCTGGTACGGATTGCGCCGCCGACCGTCCATGTCCGCCCTGTCCGCACCGTTCACGGGACTCACGCTCCCTTCGCCGCCTGGAACAGCTCCGCCCGCGGATCCTCGTCCGCGGTCGCCTTGCGGTAGGCCTCCAGCGCGTCACGTGCCTCTGCGCCGAGATCCCTGGGCACCACGACCTCGACCGTGACCAGCAGGTCGCCGCGGGTGCCGTCCTTGCGCACGGCGCCCTTGCCGCGGGCGCGCATCGTCCGGCCGTTGGGCGTGCCGGCGGGCAGCTTCAGGGTGACCGGCGGACCGCCCAGGGTCGGCACCTTCACCTCGCCGCCGAGCGCCGCCTCCGTGAAGGTGACGGGCACGGTGACCGTGAGATTGTCGTCCCTGCGGCCGAAGACCGGGTGGGCGTCCACATGCACGACCACATAGAGATCGCCGCCGGGGCCGCCGCGCTCACCGGGAGCGCCCTTGCCCCGCAGCCGGATCCGCTGGCCGTCGCTGACACCCGCCGGAATCCTGACCTGCATCGTCCGCGAGGACCTGGCGCGCCCGCTGCCCTTGCAGACCTCGCAGGGGTCCTGGGCGATCAGCCCACGGCCCTTGCAGTCCACACACGGATCGGTCAGCGAGAACCCGCCGCCGCTGCCGCGCGAGACCTGTCCGGTGCCCACACAGGTCGGGCAGACCCGCGGGGTGCCGTTCTTGTCGCCCGTGCCCGTACAGGCCTTGCAGGGCGCCTGGCTGGACATCCGCAGCGGGACCGTGGCCCCGTCGACCGCCTCGGTGAAGCTGAGCGTCACCTCGGACTCGATGTCCTGGCCGCGGCGCGGCTGCGTACGCGTGCCCGTACCGCCGCGGTTGAACAGGCCGCCGAAGACATCCCCGAGCCCGCCGCCGAAGCCACCCGCGCCGGCGCCGGGGCCCGGCTGCGTACCTCCCTGGCCGCCGCCGAAGAGATCGCCCAGGTCGAAGTTGAACGAGCCGTTCCCGCCGGCGCCGGGTCCCGGCCGGAACCCGCCGTTGCCGAAGAGGGCGCGCGCCTCGTCGTACTCCTTGCGCCGCTTGGGGTCGCCGAGGATGTCATTCGCCTCGGAGACCTCCTTGAAGCGCTCCTCCGCCTTGGCGTCGCCCTTGTTGGCGTCCGGATGGAACTCGCGGGCGAGCTTGCGGTACGCCTTCTTGATCTCCGCCTCGGTGGCGTCCTTGGGTACCCCGAGAACCTTGTAGTAGTCCTTCTCCACGAAGTCCTTCGTGCTCATTCCCGACGTCCCTCCTCTCCGCCACCCACACCGCTACCGCTGTCCGGCGGTGCGACGCCGTCCGGCACCGCACCGCCGTCCGACACCGCGTCAGCCCTCGTCCGGGCCACCGCTCTCCTTGTCGTTCGCCGACTCCGCCTGCTCGTCGGCGGACTTGGGCTGGGCCCCGGGCTGGGGCTCGGCCACCGCGACCCGGGCGGGCCGGATCGTCCGCTCGCCGAACCGGTACCCAGGCTGGAGGATCGCGACGCACGTCGTCTCCGTGACATCCGGCGCGTACGAGTGCATCAGGGCCTCGTGGACCGTCGGGTCGAAGGGCTCGCCCTCCGTGCCGAACTGCTGGAGGCCCAGCTTCGCGACGACCGTCTCCAGCGACTCGGCCACCGACTTGAAGCCGCCGACCAGTTCCTCGTGGTCCCGCGCCCGGCCGATGTCGTCGAGCACGGGCAGCAGTTCGGTCAGCAGACTCGCCACGGCGATCTCCTTGACCGTGACCCGGTCCCGCTCCACCCGCCTGCGGTAGTTCTGATACTCCGCCTGAAGGCGCTGGAGATCCGCGGTGCGCTCACCGAGCGCCATCCGGACCTGGTCGAGCTGTGCCTTCAGGGCTACTTCCTGTACGTCCCCGGCCGAGGCCGCCGGGCCCGGCCCCTTCACGGAGTCCGGCTCGGCGGCGTTCGGCGTGGCGTCGTCGTGGTTGGCGCCGGAGGGGACGTCGGGCTTCTCGTCGAAGCCCGGGGTCTCCTCGGTCACGCCGCACCGTCCTTCTTGGGCTTCTCGTCGTCCACGATCTCGGCGTCGACGACATCGTCGTCGGCCTGGGTCTGCCCGGCGCCCGCGGCACCGTCGGCACCGCCCGCGGCGGCGCTCGCCTGGGCGTCGGCGTACATCGCCTGGCCGAGCTTCTGGGAGACGGCCGCGAGCTTCTCCGTGGTCGTACGGATCTCCGCGGTGTCCTCGCCCTTGAGCTTCTCCTTCAGCTCGGCGATGGACGCCTCGACCTCGGTCTTGACGTCGCCGGGGACCTTGTCCTCGTTGTCCTTGAGGAACTTCTCCGTCTGGTAGACGAGCTGCTCGGCCTGGTTGCGCGTCTCGGCGGCCTCGCGGCGGCGGTGGTCCTCGTCCGCGTACTGCTCGGCCTCTTCGCGCATCCGGTTGACCTCGTCCCTCGGCAGCGAGGAGCCGCCGGTGACGGTCATCTTCTGCTCCTTGCCGGTGCCGAGGTCCTTCGCGCCCACGTGCATGATGCCGTTGGCGTCGATGTCGAAGGCGACCTCGATCTGCGGCACACCGCGCGGGGCGGGCGGCAGACCGGTCAGCTCGAACATTCCGAGCTTCTTGTTGTACGCCGCGATCTCGCGCTCGCCCTGGTAGACCTGGATCTGCACCGACGGCTGGTTGTCCTCGGCCGTCGTGAAGATCTCCGAGCGCTTCGTCGGAATCGTCGTGTTGCGCTCGATGAGCTTGGTCATGATGCCGCCCTTGGTCTCGATACCCAGGGACAGCGGGGTCACGTCGAGGAGCAGGACGTCCTTGACCTCGCCCTTGAGGACACCGGCCTGGAGCGCGGCGCCGATGGCGACGACCTCGTCCGGGTTGACGCCCTTGTTGGCCTCGCGGCCGCCGGTCAGTTCCTTGACCAGCTCGGCGACGGCGGGCATCCGGGTCGAGCCGCCGACCAGCACCACGTGGTCGATCTCGGAGAGCTGGATGCCCGCGTCCTTGATGACGTTGTGGAACGGGGTCTTGCAGCGGTCCAGCAGATCGGCGGTGAGCTGCTGGAACTGGGCGCGGGAGATCTTCTCGTCCAGGTGCAGCGGGCCCTCGGCGGACGCCGTGATGTACGGCAGGTTGATCGTCGTCTCGGAGGACGACGACAGCTCGATCTTCGCCTTCTCCGCGGCCTCGCGGAGACGCTGGAGAGCCATCTTGTCCTTGGACAGGTCCACACCGTGGCCGTTGGCGAACTGCTTCACCAGGAAGTCGACGACGCGCTGGTCCCAGTCGTCACCACCGAGGTGGTTGTCACCGTTGGTCGCCTTCACCTCGACGACGCCGTCGCCGATCTCCAGCAGCGAGACGTCGAAGGTGCCGCCACCGAGGTCGAAGACCAGGATGGTCTGGTCGTCCTTGTCGAGTCCGTAGGCCAGGGCGGCGGCCGTCGGCTCGTTGACGATACGGAGCACATTGAGGCCCGCGATCTCGCCGGCCTCCTTGGTGGCCTGGCGCTCCGAGTCGTTGAAGTACGCGGGAACGGTGATCACCGCGTCGGTGACCTTCTCACCCAGGTACGACTCGGCGTCCCGCTTCAGCTTCTGCAGCACGAAGGCCGAGATCTGCTGCGGGTTGAAGTCCTTGCCGTCGAGGTTGATCTTCCAGTCGGTGCCCATGTGGCGCTTGACCGACCGGATGGTCCTGTCGACGTTCGTAACCGCCTGGCGCTTCGCGACCTCGCCGACGAGCACCTCGCCGTTCTTGGCGAAGGCGACGACGGACGGCGTGGTCCTGGCGCCCTCGGCGTTGGTGATGACGGTGGGCTCGCCGCCTTCCAGAACGCTGACGACGGAGTTAGTCGTGCCCAGGTCGATGCCGACCGCACGTGCCATTTCGATTCCTCCAACTGACTTGAGTGGAACAGGCTCAAGGATGCATCACAGATCCCATGGAGTCAAAGGACCTGAGTCGAGTCGACTCAACTAACGTGCGGACGCCTTGTGCCCGGCGGGTTGCCCCCGGTTCGCACCCCTTCTCCATGCGATCGTTCTGTATCAAATACCTCGAATGAGTCAAAAGCCATGTAAGCCTCAAAGAATCCGGAAAGTAACAGAACGCACAGAAACGGTCAGGTGTGACCTTGAAGCGACGCATGATGTGGCGCCCGCAGCACCGCCTGGAACCCAAGCGCCTTCTGGATCTGACGCTCGGCTCGGCCCTTCTGGTGCTGGCCGCGCCCCTGCTCACGGCAGCCGCCCTCGTCCTCGCACTGTCCCGGCCGGTCAACGGCGTTTTCCTGCGCGACTACCGCACAGGACTCAACGGACGGCCCTTCATCCTGAGTTCCCTGGGCACCCGGCGATTCCGGCTGGATCTGCTCTCCCGGCTCCCCCATGTCGTACGGGGCGACCTGTCCCTGGTGGGGCCCGCGCCCCTGAAGGTCGGCTCCGCCGCGGGCGCGGCGCCGTGGCGACAGCTCGTACGGCCGGGACTGACCGGACTGGCGCAGGT
Source organism: Streptomyces sp. NPDC055025 (assembly GCF_053608565.1). Taxonomy (NCBI): domain Bacteria; kingdom Bacillati; phylum Actinomycetota; class Actinomycetes; order Kitasatosporales; family Streptomycetaceae; genus Streptomyces; species Streptomyces sp. NPDC055025. The sequence continues at coordinate 88,508 of NZ_JBSGVS010000025.1, read as the reverse complement.
GCGGCGGCACTCACCCCTGCCGTGGGACGAGGCACCGCTGCTCGACCAGCACTATGTGGAACACCACTGGCTCGGACTCGATCTGGCGATCCTGGCCCATACGCTCCCCGCGCTCTACAAGGGGCGCGTCCAGCGGCCCGGACGGCGGCTCCCCTGGCGGTCCGCACAGCCCTCCCGGCGCCTGCCGCGCCGGCTTCCGCGCCGGCTCGCCCTGCCGTACTCCCGGTCGGACGCCTACTGGCTGGGCGCCGTACGGCCGGACGCCGGTCTCCCGCACGCCCGGCGCAGCCAGGGGCCCGGCACGGCCAGACACCCGGTCGGGGCGCCGGTGGGGGCACCCGCCGGAGCACCGGACAGAAGCGGGGACGCGAGTGGGGACTGAGGCCCGGGTGGAGACTGGGTACCGAACCCGGGTGCCGGGCGCCAACCGCCCCGGACGCTGAGCGCCGACCGCCCCGGGCGCCGGGTGCCGGGCACCCCGACGTGACGAGCGCCGGGCACCGAGCGACACAGATCACCGGCTGCGCCGCTACATTGCGGCGGGATAAGTGGGTAACCTCAGCCACGGACCGATTAAGTTACCGCTTAGTAGAGTAGCGGTTCTCCCACCCTCGCAGGCCCGAGGAGCCCCCAAATGCAACTCGCCGCGATCACCGTGTCGCTGGTACTCGCCGTCGTCGGTGTCGCGCTGTTCGGCCGAGCCATCGCGCAGATCTACCGCTTCGTGAAGCTCGGCCAGGCCGTCCCCGCGGGCACGCGCACGGACGAACCCGCCCAGCGCACCCTGACGGTGGCCAAGGAGTTCCTCGGTCACACCCGGATGAACCGCTGGGGTGTCGTCGGGGTGGCGCACTGGTTCGTCGCGGTCGGCTTCTTCACGCTCGTGCTGACCCTGGTGAACGCCTTCGGGCAGCTCTTCAGGGCTGACTGGCTGCTGCCGGTCATCGGTGACTGGACTCCGTACGAGGTCTTCGTCGAGCTGATCGGCCTGCTGACGACCCTCGGCATCCTGACGCTGATCGTCATCCGCCAGCTCTCGCTCCCCAGCCGCGCCGGCCGCAAGTCACGCTTCGCGGGCTCCAACTTCGGCCAGGCGTACTTCGTCGAGGCCGTCATCCTCATCATCGGTGTGGCGATCCTCGTCCTGCGCGGCCTGGAGGGCGCGCTGCACCACGCGGACTCGTACCAGGCGGCGTATCTCGTCTCGTATCCGCTGGTCGCGGCGTTCAAGGGGCTCAGCCTCGGCACCCTCCAGAACCTGGTCTACCTGGTCGCGATGATCAAGATCGGGACGTCCTTCATCTGGATGATCACGGTCGCGCTCAAGACCGACATGGGCGTGGCCTGGCACCGGTTCCTCGCCTTCCCGAACATCTGGTTCAAGCGCGAGGCCGACGGCTCCACGGCGCTCGGCGCGCTGCCGCCGATGACTAGCGCCGGCAAGGAGATCGACTTCGAGGACCCCGGCGAGGACGACGTCTTCGGTGTCTCCCAGATCGAGCACTTCTCCTGGAAGGGCATCCTCGACTTCTCCACCTGTACGGAGTGCGGCCGCTGCCAGTCGCAGTGCCCGGCCTGGAACACGGGCAAGCCGCTCTCGCCCAAGCTGCTGATCATGTCGCTGCGCGACCACGCGCACGCCAAGGCGCCGTATCTGCTGGCCGGTGGCGGCAAGAACGCGGAGGGCGAGGAGAAGGCCTCCGAGGAGCAGTTGGCCGGGGTGCCCGCCGCTGCCCTCGCGGAGGCCGCGCGCCCGCTGATCGGGACGCTGGAGGAGAACGGCGTCATCGACCCGGACGTGCTCTGGTCCTGCACCACCTGCGGCGCGTGTGTGGAGCAGTGCCCGGTCGACATCGAGCATGTCGACCACATCGTCGACATGCGCCGGTACCAGGTGATGATCGAGAGCGCCTTCCCCAGCGAGGCCGGGACGATGCTCAAGAACCTGGAGAAGAAGGGCAACCCCTGGGGGCTGGCCAAGAAGCAGCGTCTGGAGTGGACCAAGGAGGTCGACTTCGAGGTACCGGTCGTCGGCAAGGATGTCGAGGATCTCTCGGAGGTCGACTACCTCTACTGGGTCGGCTGCGCCGGCGCCCTGGAGGACCGGGCCAAGAAGACCACCAAGGCCTTCGCGGAACTGCTGCACATCGCGGGCGTGTCCTTCGCGATCATGGGCGGCGACGAGAAGTGCACGGGCGACTCGGCCCGCCGGCTGGGCAATGAGCCGCTGTTCCAGCAGCTCGGCCAGGAGAACGTCGCGATGCTGAACATGGCGTTCGGCGAGGACGACGAGGACGGGACGGCGGACGGGACGCCGGACGGAACGGCGGACGGGACGGCGCGTGGGACGGCGAAGAAGCCGAAGTCGTCGAAGAAGATCGTCGCGACCTGCCCGCACTGCTTCAACACCATCGCGAACGAGTACCCGCAGCTCGGCGGTGAGTACGAGGTCATCCACCACACCCAGTTGCTCCAGCATCTCGTCGACGAGGGCAGGCTGGTGCCCGTGACGCCGGTCGAGGGGCTCATCACGTACCACGACCCCTGCTATCTCGGCCGCCACAACAAGATCTACACACCGCCGCGCGAGATCATCGCGAAGGTGCCCGGCCTGCGGAACGAGGAGATGCACCGCCACAAGGAGCGCGGCTTCTGCTGCGGCGCGGGCGGGGCGCGGATGTGGATGGAGGAGCGGATCGGCAAGCGCATCAACAACGAGCGGGTGGACGAGGCGCTCTCGCTGAATCCGGACATCGTCTCGACGGCGTGCCCGTTCTGTCTGGTGATGCTGACCGACTCCGTCAACGGGAAGAAGAACGAGGGGCAGGCGAAGGAGTCGCTCCAGGTGGTGGATGTGGCGCAGCTTCTGCTCGACTCGGTACGGACACCCGCGGGCCCGGCGGGGTCGGACGAGCAGGAGAGCGCGCCGGACCCGGAGCCCGAGCCGGCGAGGTAGGTGACGCAACCGCCTCCGCTCGGCCTCTGCTCGGCGGGAAGGAGCCGGACCTGTCTGGGAGCGGGTCCGGCTCTTTCCGTTGGAGCGCGACTTTGCGTGGGCGTCGCTTTCCCGGGGCGTCGCTTCCTGGGGCGTCGCCTTCCCGGGGCGCCGCTTCCCGGGGCGTCGGCCGTACATGCTCGTTTGCTTTCGCATGTTCGTTTGCTTTCGTTCCCCGGTTGAACGAGAGCATCATGTGTGGCCGACGACCGGCCACCGCGACCGGACGTACGAACCGGACGTGCGAATGAGCCGGATGAGACGGATGAGACGGATGGGGTGGGGTCGGTCGTGCGGATACGCGTCGCGACGAGGGCCGGAAGAGCTGTGCGGCACGCCGGTGTCTGCGCCCTCGTCTGTACGGCGGTGCTGTTGGCGGGGTGTACGGCCGCGTCCGACCCGGCCGCCGGCGGGGGCAGGGGGACGAAGGCCAAGAACGGCGACACCGCCCCGCTCACCGGCAAGGCCGGTGCCGCGCGCCGCCCGGTCCCGCCCGGCCGGGGCAGCCGCCTGCCGGACGACTTCAATGGCGACGGCCACCGTGATCTCGTACTGAACGACCTGGTCAAGGCGCCGGGCGACTCGTACGGCGACGACGCGGGCATCGGAATCGTGTACGGAACGGCCGCGCGAGCGGGCGGGGGCGGTGGCGAGGGCGGCGCTAAGGGAGCGACCGACGCCTCCGGAACCGGCGCTTCCGGGACCGGCGCTTCCGGGACCGGCGCCGGCGTCGACCCCGCCGTACGTCAGACCATCAGCCCGCGTACGCACGGCGCCCGGGTGGCGGGCGTGCTCCCCGCCGCGTTCGACGCCGAGGCGGCCTGCGATCTCGATCAGGACGGCTTCGGCGATCTGATCATCGCCACGGACCCGCCGTACGACGGCAACGGTATGCCGCCCGTACCGCTCCAGATCCTCTTCGGCGGCCCCACCGGACTGGGCGGCAGGGCGGTGGTCCTCCGGATCCCCGGCACGGCGCGCTTCGGCAACGAATGGCCCGACCACCCCGTCTGCGGCGACTTCGACGGCGACGGAAAGGTGGATCTCGCGGTCACCGCGAGCGCGGGCCAGGTCAGTTTCCTGCGGGGCCCCTTCACCCGGACCGGCGCCCCGCGCGGCGCCTCGGCACCGATCCCCGGCGGCGGCCCGGTCCTCGAAGCGCCCGCGCCCGCGGCGGATGTCGACGGCGACGGTTACGACGACCTCGTGTACTCCGCCCGCGCCCGTACACCTGGTACGGGCGCGGAGGGCAAGCTGCTGCTCGGAGGTCCCGACGGTCCGGGGCGCCCGGGAGGCCCGTACCGTTTCAAGGCGGTGGAACCGCCGCCCGCGCCCGCGCTCCCCGGGGCGGCGACCGGTTCGCCGGGCGCCGCGTCGGGCAAGGGCGGGACCGTCACCGACCTTCTCCTCTCCGCCGACTTCACCGGGGACGGGCGCCCGGACCTGGTGACCCGTACCCACCGGGGCGAGGCGACGGATCTGATCGCGCTCTACGCGTCGACGGACGCCGGTACGACCGGGGGCAACGGAGGGACCGGGAGCGGCGGGGCGACCGGGACGACGGGGACCACTGACACGACCGGGGCCGCCGACAGGGCAGGAACGACCGGGGGCATGACGAACCGTCCGCTGATCACGTTCAGCACATCGATCTTCCTGGGGTAGGCCCCCGGGGCAGCTGGGGCAAACCCCCCAGGGACCCCCTAGGGGATGTCACAGCTCGGCCGCAATGGCCCGCTCGTCCCGCCGCCCCCGCCGTCCCGCCGGTCGAGACCAGGTACGTTCGATTGCGTGGCTGGATTCAGGATCGGACGCGGCCGGGACAACCGCACCCCGCGACAACAACCGCAGCGGCAGGGGCAGCAGCCGTACGGACGGCAGGCAGCGCCGCCACCCGGTTACGGGGGCGGGCACCAGGCCGCGCCTCCGTACGGGCAGCAGCAATGGCCTCCGACGAACGGTGGCAGCGGCCAGTACGGCGGACATGGCGGGCAGCAGGGCGCACACGGCGGGCATGGCGGACACGGCGGCGGTGGCGGGCACGGCGAGCCGGAGTACTTCGGCGACCCGTACGCCCAGCAGCCCCCGCACACCCCCCAGGGCCGGCCGGGCCAACACGGCGACCCGTACGCCAACAACCCGGGCCACACCCAGGCGTTCAGCCTCGGTGACGACCCGTACGGCGACGGCGCCACGTACCACGCGGGTGCCGCCCCGGCCCCCGTCGGCCCGCGGCTGCGCTGGAAGGAACTGCTGAGCGGCATCGTGCTGCGCCCCGGCGCGACGTTCCTCCAGATGCGCGACCACCCGGTCTGGGGCCCCGCGCTGGTCGTCACGTTCCTCTACGGTCTGCTGGCGCTCTTCGGCTTCGACACGGCCCGTGACGACGCCATCAACGCGACACTGACCACCGCCATCCCGTACGTCCTGACGACGGCCGTCGCCCTGGTCCTCGGCGGTCTGATCCTGGGCGCGGTGACCCATACGCTGGCCCGCCAGCTCGGCGGCGACGGCGCCTGGCAGCCGACCGTGGGCCTGTCCATGCTGATCATGTCGATCACGGACGCCCCGCGCCTGGTCTTCGCGCTCTTCCTGGGCGGCGAGAACTCCCTGGTACAGCTCCTCGGCTGGGCCACCTGGCTCGCGTCGGGGGCGCTCTTCACCATCATGGTGGGCAAGTCGCACGATCTGCCGTGGCCGAAGGCGCTGGGGGCGTCGGCGATCCAGCTCATAGCGCTGCTGTCGCTGCTGAAGCTGGGCACGATCTGACCCTCCGCCCCGGAGGGCCCCGCCGGGGGCCCTCCGCCACTCCCGCGTCCCGCCCCTGCTCGCCGCGGACCTACTCGTCCCGGACCTACTAGCCCTAGCGGCGGACCTACTGGCCGCGGCGTACGACGGGCGGCTGGACGCTCCAGGGGAAGTTGATCCAGTCCTCGGTGCGCTTCCAGACGTACTCGCACTTCACGAGGGACTGGGTCTTCTCGTAGATGACCGCGCTGCGCACCTCGGCGACATGGTCCACACAGAAGTCGCGGACCAGCTTGAGCGTCTTGCCGGTGTCGGCGACGTCGTCCGCGACGAGGACCTTCTTGTGGGAGAAGTCGACGACGTCGGGCACGGGCGCCAGCATGACCGGCATGGCGAGGGTGGTGCCGACGCCTGTGTAGAACTCCACATTGACCAGATGGATGTTCTTGCAGTCCAGGGCGTAGGCGAGACCGCCGGCGACGAAGACGCCACCGCGCGCGATGCTGAGCACGATGTCGGGTTCGTAACCGTCGTCCGCGATCGTCTGCGCGAGTTCGCGGACGGCCACGCCGAACGTCTCGTACGACAGATTCTCCCGGCGCCCTGTCATGTCAGACCTGGGTCCGGTGGAAGTTCAGAAAGGACCGCGACGCCGTCGGCCCCCGCTGCCCCTGATAGCGCGAGCCGTACCTCTCGGAGCCGTACGGGAACTCCGCGGGCGAGCTGAGCCGGAAGAGACAGAGCTGGCCGATCTTCATACCGGGCCAGAGCTTGATGGGCAGCGTCGCCAGATTCGACAGTTCGAGCGTGACATGCCCGGAGAAACCGGGGTCGATGAAGCCGGCGGTCGAATGGGTCACCAGCCCGAGCCGCCCGAGGCTGGACTTCCCCTCCAGCCGGGAGGCGATGTCGTCGGGGAGCGAGATGATCTCGTACGTCGACGCGAGCACGAACTCCCCGGGGTGCAGGATGAACGGCTCGTCCCCCTCCGGCTCGACCATCCGCGTCAGATCGGCCTGCTCCACGGCGGGGTCGATATGCGGATAACGGTGGTTCTCGAACACCCGGAAGAACCGGTCGAGCCGCACATCGATGCTGGAGGGCTGCACCATCGAGCCTTCGTACGGCTCGATGCGCACGCGTCCGGAATCGAGCTCGGCCCGGATGTCCTTGTCTGAGAGAAGCACGCCCCGAGGATACGCAGAGCGTGCGAGCCCACCCCAACCGGGCGGGCTCGCACACCTGTGCCGACCAGGGTCAGCGCTGTTCCGACTCCACGGCCGCCTTCACCGGCGCCACGGGCACGGCATGCCGCAACCGCGCACACCGAGGACACCGGATGAGCCGACCGGGCCCGATCCTGGCGGTGTCGAGCTGCTGCATCGGGAACGTCGTAGTACTGAACACATGCCCTTCGGCACAGCGGACGACGGTGCGCTCCATCAAGTCCATCAGGTCCCTTCCCCAACAAACACGGACGAACGCCCACACTAGGGGATCAAGAGGGCACCCCCCGCCCCGGCACTCCGCCCCGACCCTACGCCCCAACTCCCGCCCGCCACCCCCACTTCCACCCCCGAACACCACAGAAACCCCGCGGCGCAATACGCCCGGGGTCCCTGATGAGGTAAAGTGTCCGACGAAGCGAAGCCGATCACCGGCCGCCTCGCGGGTGTAGTTTAATGGTAGAACATGAGCTTCCCAAGCTCAGAGCGCGAGTTCGATTCTCGTCACCCGCTCCACGCTCAGGTCCAGGTCCACAGCCTGGGGCTGCGCAGGCCGCGCATGGCTATTTTGGTAGAGAACCGAGTGGCCTGAGTGGCGGCCAGGGCGGCGGCGACGCCGAAGGCGTGCTGCCCAGGGAACGCTCGGCGTTGTCGACCAACTCCTTGTAAGTAAGCACCTCGACGCGATTGACGTGTGTATTGAGGGTGCGAAGTGCCTCGTTGATCGACTCTTCCGGCACGGAGGGTTGGACCGAGGGGTGTCCGATAAGGACCATCGCGCTGGCCCGGCGGGTCTCGATCCCGAGCTCCTCGCGGAGCCGGTGGCGGTTCTCGTCCAAGCCGACCAGATAGTTCACCGCCTGGCCGACGGCGTTGTGCACCTGAGCCGTGGGAACCCACGAACCGCGGTACTTCTTCACCAGTGGGCCGGCCAAGCTTGCGGCGCGCTTCAGTTCGACCACATGCAGCGCTCCGTCACCACGAATCAGAGGGATGTCGACTTCGTCGCCCGGCACAAGCCTACGGTGGGCGGCCTCTCCCACGAACCGCCCGCCGAAGATCCAGTGCTGCCCTTCCAGGGCTCGCTGTAGCGCGTGTTCGGAAGCCGTGGTGTCCTCCACAACTGTACGCAAAGCCTCCAGGCCCGCCGCTCGCCGCTGCAGCTCCGCCGCTCTTAGGACCATCTGCCCCTCTGTGTCGGCGGCAAGAAGGGCGACGGCGGCGGGTGAGGTGGCGATCCGGCGGGCGGCCTCTGCCGGATCCTCGATGTCCACCCGTTCACGCAGGACACGTTCCAGCCACACCGCCAACTCCGCCCGGCCGCGGAGAACGCGGTACCGCCCCGGGCGGTCCTCAGGAGCGTCGAGAAACCGCGCGTCCTCCGAGAGCGAGCCCAAGTGCGCAATCAGATCGTCCACTCCGGCCCGCGGGTGCTTATCCACGTACTCACGGCTCGCCCCCGCGACGAACCTGAAGGAGTTCCACAGCGTGTGTGCGGCGAACTCCCGCAGGTTCTGATTGCGTACGCCGTCCTGAAACAGGCGATACCGCTCGTCGAAGTCAGGCTGGAGAATCCGCCCCTCGGCGTAGTCCAAAGAGTCCTGGACCAGCCGGACGACCTGCCACTCTCCGACATCCGCCGCGCGCCGACGAGTCGCTTCCAGCATCTGGACGAGGACCTTCCCACCTCTACGATGGCCGCCACTTCCACTGTTCATATGTGCGCGCGCCGAAACGAGGGCAGCCTTCACGTCCGGATGAACTGCCGCCTCCAGCACACACTCCAGCTGCAAATCCAAAGAGAAATCTGATCTGACACTCATGCGACGAGTCTGATCGAAGGGTCCGACAGCCAGACCCCCACCGCGCCCAACGCCGTATCTCGCTCGGGCGTCGGCGACGCCGATCGACATTCCCGCTCACGCTCGCCCGCGCCCGAGCTTCGGAGCACATGGTGCTACAGAGTGCTACCCTGGAGCAATGTCAGCCCAGCCTGAAATCACCCAACGTGATCTGCGTAGCCGTTCCAAAGAGATCATGGACGCCGTCCAGGGCGGGCAGTCCTTCACCGTCACTCGCGACGGTCACCGGATCGGCGAGCTGATCCCGTTGCGCAGGCGCCGGCGGTTCGTCCCGCGTTCGGAGTTCGCCGCCATGTCCCGCACTGCCTCGGACGTCTCCCTGGAGGCGTTCCGGTCCGATCAGGACGCCACGGCCGAGCAGGAGACGGACGACCCCTATGCCCGCTGAATACGCGCAGGGCCTGCTCGACACCAACATCGTGATCCTGCGCAAGTGGCTCGATCCCCAGGAACTCCCTGCCGAGGTGGCGATCAGCTCCATCACCCTGGCCGAGCTCTCCGCGGGCCCCCACGAGGTACGCAGGAACGAAGAACAGAAGGACTACGACGAGCACACGGAACGAGGACGCCGCCTCGACATCCTGCAACGCGCCGAGAGCGAGTTCGACCCCATCCCCTTCGACGCCGAAGCCGCCCGCATCTACGGGAGAGTATGTGCAGCCGTGATCGGCGCCGGCCGCAAACCCCGCCGCCGGATCGCGGATCTCATGATCGCCGCCATTGCCATCGCCGAAGAACTACCGCTCTTCACCACCAACCCCGACGACTACAAGGGCCTCGACGGGCTGCTGACCGTCGTACCCGTCACCCGGCCCACCGTCCTTCACGACCGGTAGGGCCTGCTCGCCGCGCCACTTCCGCCTCACGCGCAGCAGTACGGAGCGGTCAACCACGGTCACCAACGACACCGGTCCAAGGGGCGCTTCAGGACCATACGTGTAGCTGACCAGCACAGACGACGAAAAAGCCCCTGTGATTCCCAAGCTCAGAGCGCGAGTTCGATTCGAATCACCCGCTCCACGATGAACCCCATGGGTTATCGAACCGGGGTTGCTAGTCATCTAGACCATTTCTTACTTGATCAGTCTCCAGCAGCAACCTCACCAAGGCTCGCGAGGCCGTACTGCCCACCCACGCAACCACCCTCGTCCCGGAACTCGGCGGCCCTACCGGTGGCGCCGGCTCCCGTCCCACCGCAAATGTGTATGCCTGCCAGGCAGCGGGCGTTGTCAGTCCTGCGCTTCGTGCCAGTAGTCGGCGAGCATCTCGCCCGGCCAGCCGGGTTCGCGTACCTCGCCACGGGGGCCCATCTCCCTGAAGTAGGGAGCGAGGTCGTAGACCGGGCTTCCGTCGATCGCGTCAAGGTCGGTGACGTGCAAGTCCAGGCCGTCGACCTTCAGCAGCCGGGGGAAGGACTGGGCGAGCTGGTTCGGCCGGCGGTGGTTGCGGTGGACGAACGTCCCGGTGGACGGCCACTCGGGATTGTTGCGGGGACTACGGGCATGGAGAGCGACATCGTCGGGTGATGCCTGGTGGAAGTGCCAGACGACCAGCAGGTGGGAGAACTCCTCTAGACCCCGGACGACCTCGACGGGGAAGTCCGGGTTCAGGCGGATGACGGCCGTGCCGGTCCAGTGGTCGTCGGTGGGCTCGGCGCGTCCGCCGACCACGGTGGCGATGGGCCTGATCTCCAGCGACTTAGTCATGCGATCCGCATTCCCCTTCGAGCCTGCGTGGCGACGGGGTCAATCTACTCGGGCGAGATATGCAGCGTGCACGCCGTCTCGTGGGCCAGCGACGCCTCGGCGAGGAAGAAGGTGCGGTGAGGCTCCCTGATGTCCTCGCTGGCCGAGGCACCGTCCTCGGCCTTCAGCAGAGTTTTCGCCGCTGCCTGCATCCGCCCGTTGGCCGCTAGACCACGGGCGTGTACGACTCCGAGCAGGGCGCGTTCCCTGGGAGTGGCCGCCGCGTAGCGCTGCCCGTCCATCGAAGCGGTGGACAGGTCGAGGGCCTGCTTGTTGAACCCGAGGTCGATGGCCTGGTGGGCCATCGCGCGCCGAATGTGGCCGGTCAGAGGCGGATTTTCGGCGCGTGCTGCGAACTTCACGGCCAGTACGAAGTACCTCTGCGCGGTCGCGTGTTCGGCGTTGTCGAAGGCCACCCAGCCCGACAGATAGGCCAGCTCTCCGGCCGCCGAGAACATGTCGCGCCGTACCTGCTCGTCCGGGAACGTCCCGCACAGGAAGCTCGCGACATCAGCTTGTTCTCCACCGCAACCCGGTTGAACGCGCTCGCCGTCTGCTCCCGTAACCAGCCTGCTTCCGCGAGGAGTTCGGCAAGCCGCTCGTTCCGTTCGCACGCCACAACGCACCGTCCCCTCATGCCGGGACGATCTTTGACCATTTGGACCACCTCGAAGACCTTGACCGCATACCCAGCATGCCCTGATCGCGGTTCGCTCTATGCGTCCATCAGCCACGGACGAAAAGGGAGTTGATCTGACGCCATGGCCTCGATGTCTCCGGCGCCAGCCTTCAACCGATGGGCGTACACATCGCCGGAGACTCCGCTCTCGTCACAGGCGTACGCCGCGCACTGCGGGGTGTCGCGTACGGCCGCGACCTGGGTGGTCGACCAGCCCGTTCAGACGAGAGCGAAGGCGGTGGACTCTCCCACGACCAGCCGCCCATAAACCCAGGTGAACGCCCCCGTACGCGCTCCAGCGCTGCACCAACGCAGTTGGCGTGGCGGCCCCACAAGTTCGAATCTCGTATCCTCCGCCATTGCTCTCACCGCGCAATATGTTGTAGGGGCCCCACCACACGCGGTGGGGCCCTACAACGTTGTTTCCCTCACTTAGCGCCTGAGCGCAGTGCCTCGGCAATGGCCTGGCCGGTCTCACGAGCCGTAAGGTACGGGCGCACGTCGTGAGCCTTGGTGCCGTTGTAAACCAGAAGGTCACGGATACGATCACCGAACGATGGCGCCAATTCTTTTGCGAGCGCGACGACGTCACCCGCGTCAGTGATGTTGGTCCAGCGCTTCACTGGAGCAGGCCAGCGGGCATGGCCGTTGACGGGTCGGGGCATGAGGCGTTCGAAGATGAGGTTGCGTACGGCCAGGGGGGAGCCCAACGTCACCAGCGTCAGATCCGGGCATTCCGGAAGGGCGTGCAGCGTCTCGTACGCGGCGACCGTCCCGAGCGAGTGAGCGACGATGACCTCGGTCTCACGAGTCACGCACCGCGCGATCCTGTCCTGGACGCCGGTACGCACATCGGGCTCGGTGAAGTAGCGGCGTACCTGTCGGGCACTGGCAATCATCATGCGTTCGCTGAGCCCGGCGAAGAAGGACGAATGGCTGAGTGCGTCCAGGGCCCGCTGAACAAGGTGGGGGGTGCGCAGCCGGGCCTGCGTGGCCGGACCCGCGACACGCGTGTCCCACTCTGACGCGAATTCCCACCACTGAAGCAGCAGTTCGCGCTCAAGGCCGTCTTGAACGTCGGAAGCGTCCAGCTCCGGGGCTCCGAGTCCACGGTGACCCGCGGGCCGGAAGAGGTCACCGTAGAAAGCCATGGACACCTCGTCGCGCGCCACACGCATGCCGGCCGCCAGAGCAAGACCGTCACTCAGCGCCGGATACCAGTCGGCGAGCAGCGTCCCGGGGCCTTTGACCTCCTGCGCGATGCCGTGGACGAGGACGATACGGGTCACAGGACACCCCGCTCCTTCGTGAGTCGAGAGGAGTTGAGGCGGAGCGCTACCACTCCCATGTCGGTCGCCGCGCACACCCGCCCGTCACTATCGAGTGCGATGCCGTTGATGCCGCTGCCGATGTCGAGTTCGGCCGTCCACGAGGGGGAGTTCGTCTCCCAGACGCGCATCAGTCCGTAGCGATCGGCCGCGACCGTGGTGAGTGTGCCGTCAACGTCTGCGGCGCGGATCGCCCGGACCGCCGAGGGGAAGGGCGCGAGTTCCAGTCCGGCGTCTTGCTCTTCGGCTATGTCCCAGAACCGTAGGCGTCCGTCGCCCGCTCCGGAGATGATGACGTCCCGGCCGTCCAAGTGCGCAATCTCCAAACCGAACGCACCCATCTCATGACCGCCGAGCGGCTCAGCAAGCAGGGTGCCCGTACCTATGTCCCACAGTCGCACTGTCCCGTCACGGGAGGCACTCGCCACGACCGGGGTGCCGCCGACCACCGCCGACCGTACCGTCATCACATCGGCGGTGTGGCCGGTCATCGGGGGGCATACGGGGGCCTGTGTGTGCAGATCCCAGGCGTGGAGTGCGTAATCAGCCGCGACCGATACCACGACGGCACTGCCGTCCATCGTCTGTAGACAAGCCCGCCAGGAAGTACCCGAACGTTTACCGAGACGCCTTCGGGACCCGAGACTCCACACCTCCGCCTCCCACCAGCTACTGCGCACCACCACGCTGTCACCATTCAGACGAACGGTCGTCGAGTCAGTGATCTGCTGCGCCGCCGAAGTGAGGTGGGCCGCCACCTGGCGTCCGTTGTCGAGATCATGCGTTCGTACGACGCCGTTGGTAGCTCCTGTGACGACAATCGAACTGCTTTCTGACCGCCGAAGGATGTCGACCGACACCAGGCTCCGGTCCTCGCCGCAGAGCGGCTCTCCGAAGGGACGCATGGCGACCGCATCCCAGATCCGCACATCGCGTGAGGTGGCGATCAACAGCACCGGCACCCCATCGACCTGAGCAAACAGCGGTGCCGCGACTGTCCCTCTCGATCCCCCGGTGAAGCCTTCCAACGGCGACCCCAATGGTGCGGCTGTCTCCAGATCCCAAATCCTGACGGAGTTGTCGTAGGCCATCGTCGCCACGACCGTGTTCCTGCCAAGCCGACCGAGGGTTCCCACCATCACATATTCGGTGTGCCCGAGGAACGGACCACCGACGGCTGAGCGGTTCACGACGTCGTGCACATGAACGTTGTTGCCCTCAAGCATGGACAACACCACCGGTCGTGTCCCATGAAATGCCACGCCGACGGCCAAAGCGGAGGGAGTGAGGTCCTCCACATTGAAATGCGCATAGGGTCCGCTCGGCCAGCGAGCTCCACGACCGGTCACCTGCCATACGTACGCGTGATCCGACGAGGTCGCGAGGACGATCTCCATTCCCCGGCCCGCACGGCGTACGGCAAGGTGGGAGATGCCTCCGGTGTGCCCGACCAATGGGGAGCCCACCGCATCTCCGGAGGTGGCGTCCCAGATCCGAACAGTGCCGTCCTCACCACCGCTGACGACGACGGGCACACCATCCAACTCGCCGAACGCCGCACAGCGCACCGCGTTGGTATGTCCTGTCAGAGGCGAGCCCAGGACAGCCCCCCGAAACGGGTCCCAGAGCCGGAGCGTGGTGTCGGACCCACCCGTCGCGACTACCGCCCGCCCCCCTATAGCGCCAAAGGCCACAGCGGACACCTCACCGGAATGCCCCTCCATAGGACTACCGATCAGCTTACGGGTCCGCAGGTCCCACAGTCGGGCAGTGGCGTCCCTTCCACCGGTGACGACCATCGGGCGACCTTGGATATCGCAGAACGCCATGGAACACACCGGGCGCGTGTGGCCCTCGTCTGGTTGATCCGCCGTCAAATCCCATATGCGCGCGGTGCGATCGTCGCTGACCGTGACCGCCAAAGAAGCGTCTCCCCGGTTGGTGAGAGCTGCCGCGGTGATGCGCTCAACGTGACCGCGCAGCGGATGTCCGAGCGGCTGAAGGGTACGTAGATCCCACAGACGTGCTTCGTGACGTCCACTGCTCAGCGCCACCGGACGACCGTCGGACTCTCCAATCATGGCGGAGGCGACTCCACTACCGGCCCAGTAGACATGGGCCGTGACAGGTTCGCCGATCTGCCGGCGATCGGCCAGGTCCCATCTGCTGAGCATTCCCGCTCCGTCTCCGACGAGTACCACGGTCCTGCCGTCAAGTCGCGTTACGCACACGGCCGTGACCTCTTGCGCCGGGCCGATGAGCGGACTGCCGTCGATGCGCGCGTCACCACGGTCGAAAAGCTCGCTCAGGTCCCATATATAGACGGCCTTGTCATCACCGCCGGTGACCGCGATGGGACGTCCATCGAGCTCGCCCAGATCAGCGTCCCGTACCGTCCGTTTGTGCGCGCTCAGATCGCAGCCAAGTTGCTGCCTGCTGACGAGATCCCAGACTCGTGCTGTACCGTCCGCGCTCGCCGTCAGCACCACTGGGCGCCCGTGGACAGCTCCTACCACGATGCTCTCGACGCGGTTCGTGTGGCCCATCAGCGCTCGGCCATACTCCTGGCCCGCAGACAGGTCCCAGATCCTCACCGTACCGTCCTGCGCACCGGTGAGGGCGACGGTGTAGTCGCCCAGATCCCCGATGGCGATGGCGCTCACCGCGATGCCCACGGAAAGCGTGTCGCCGATCTGACGCTGCGAGGTGAGGTCCCATACCAACGCTGTGCCGTCCGCGCTTCCCGTCACCGCGATGGGACGCCCGTCAAGACTCCCGACCGCCACGCAGCCAACTACCTTGCTGTGGCCGTTGAGCAGCCTGTGCACCCCGCTGGTCGACCACCATGCCCAGCGTGCGGACCATGGAAGTGAGACGCCCAGTTCGTCGATACGGTCGGCCAGTTGATCGGCCTCGCACCGACGGGCCGACAGTTGCAGATCGGCGGCCCGCTCCCCCATCGCTCGGTCGCTTGTCAGCCGGTGCGCGACCTGCTCGTACGAGCCCCGGATCCGTCTCGGCTCCTCGCCCTCGATCGACGCGAACGCCCTTAGCAGAGCTAGGCGTTCGGCGGCGAGCAAGAAGCCCGGATCTTCCACGAGGTCGGCAAGCACGCCCGCCGCCGCCGCGTGTGTGGCCATGTGCTGACGCACGTACGGAACAGCCACGAACCAGTCGGGGCGTCCGTCCGACGATTCCGGGACAAGGGAGTTGAGCGCTTCGACGACCGACCTCTGGACCTCCTCCGGCGGACGGTCAGCGGTCGCGCGCAAGTGCTCGGCCAGCGCCTTGTGGTAAAGCCGATAGGCAGAACGCCGGTCGTCGTCGATGACTTCGGCGATGTACGCCTCGGCAACATCAAGAACCCAGGAGACATCCTCCTCAGTGCAAGGAATTCCCGAAATCACCGAACTGAGCGCGGTCCAGACCAGACCCCGGGGAAGCCCCTTGCCCTCGGAAAACGCGAGGGCGAGCAGCATACGGCGCACACGTGGTTCGTCCGGGCCGAAGCGGGCCAGGTAGTCGTCGAACGCCTCGCCGATCTCACTCGGCAATGCCTCCGCCCAGCCGGGTCGGCCGATGTCCACCGGGGTCCGGTCCGACCGCAGGGTACGTGCGGTCGTCCTCGCGTAGAGATAGACACCGGCGGCCTTCTCAGCAACGCCTTTGGCGACAGCCCTCGCGAGATCCCGCCGGCCACGGTACGGAGTGCGTACGTCGGACTCCTCCGTAGCGAGAAGTACCCGGGTGACATATCCAGCCACATCGGTCTCGCCCGCACGGTATTCGGACCGGTCCAGGTCCATACAGGTGAAGGTGGGGCCGAGAGGCGCAACCAGTTCGTGGCGAGTCCCGACGAGGAGTCTTACCCCCTGGATCTCCGACATGGGACGCAGCAGTTCCCGAGTGATCCTGCGCGGCTCGCCATGGCCACCCGCGTCCGCCGCAGTGTCCGACCCGGCTTCGTCCACGGCGTCCACGACAATGATCAGCGGCGGTCCCTGGCGGCCTCGCCTGGTGAGCTCCTGGAGCAGCGCGGCGGCGCCGTCGGCCTCCACGTCGAGGGCGGTGGCAAGCCGTTCCACAACCTCTTCCAGCCTCTTGTGACGGGCATGCACAGCCGCTGTTACGCATCCGGCCGGCACTACGGTGCCGGGGTCGACACCCCCCAGGTCGAGCCGCGAGCGATACCGACTGTCCGACAACGCGACGATTCTGCCGAGAACCGCGGACTTACCACAGCCCGGACTGCCGGTAACGACCCGTCCCCGGCCATCCCCAACTTCCGCGGTCAGCCAGGCCACAAGCTCGGACAACACGCGCACCCGTCCGCTGAAGTACAGGCCCTGCTCCGACTCGAACTCCACACCGCGCGAGCGTGGTCCGAAGTGCTCGGTGAGGTCTCGCGCGACCACCCGACGCTGCACTTCGAGGTCAGTACCGAGTGGTGGCAGTTCTTCCTCGTATCCGATGTTCGGCAGGAAGGGTGCCAGCCCCGTGACGAGACCGCTGGCCAGCTCGGCCCGCTGACCGCGTCCGTCGCCCTCGAATCGCTCGTTGACCGCCTTCACCAGTTCGGTGAGGTCGAGATACTGCTGCCGCTGGCCGGTACGCCCCGTTGTTGTCTCCACCGCCTCGCCCAAGGCCGCCACGAACGCACCGTCCTCGGCGATGTCCTTGCGGCGGGCAGAAGCGAGGAACCACAACCCCGTCGAGTCGGCGTGCGCGTTGCGGTACGCGATCGTTCGCAGCGCGACCGCAGACGCCTCCGCGCTGCCCGCGCTTCCGGCACACGTGTCAAGAATCAGCAGAAGATGCCGCAGGTTACCCCTGCACAGGATGCGCACCAAGTCTTCGGTGGCCAGCGCTGTGGTCGCGAGGTCCTCGCCGCGCGAATCCCAGCAGAGCAGATAGTGCCGATCACGCTCCTCCACCGAGCCATGGCCCGCGAAGTACACAACCACCACGTCGTCACTGGTCAGGGCGGTGTCCTCCGACCAGTGCGACAGCTTCTGGCGGATCTGCTCAGCCCCGTCGTACTCCCCGAGCCCGGGCAGCACCGACTCGTACCCGAAGGCGGCGAAGAGCTCCGTCGTCCCGCGAACGTCGGCAGGCACGGACCGCAGTTGTTCGTCCTCAGGAAGATGACGGTACCGGCCACTCCCCAGCGCTATGAAAAATCGCCGACCCACTCGACCGCCCTACTGCTAGGCATCATCGAACCTGCGAAAACTGTAGCGACACGATCACTTACCGCACCCTGCGAGCCGAAGATTGGCGAGCCGTCTCGGCTCCAGGCACCCGAACGACCTCCATACGGAGCGGCCGTGCAGGCCAACTCCCCACGGGCCCCGTATCCTTCGGCCGGACGGCCTCTGCGAGTTCGGGAATGCGGCTGCTGCCGCACGTCATCTCGCTGGGGAGCACCCCGCACCCGGCCCCGGTGTCATCCCGCTGACCGACCTGGCAGTGACCGCGGACGCCCGGCAGTTCTACCTCGTGCAGATGTCCACCGGCCGCCGCATCGAGCCCCGCGTCCCGCACGCGCTGGAAGCCTCGGTCCACACGCCGCCCCTCGCCCGGTTCCTGGCGGAGATCACCACCAGCCGCTGCGCCGTGTACAAGGCGTTCAACTTCGGTGCCGCCGCGCGCCTGCCGTACTTGCCGCGCGTGCGGTACAAGCGGACGGTCCTCGCGCCCGCACGGTGGCTGCTGGCCGCCGAGGACCTGCCCGGCCGCACTGTCTCGATGCCCGACTGGGAGACCGCCCTGCACCGCTGGCGGGACAGGTTCCGTGTGCCCGACCGCGTGGCCCTGGTCGAGTACGACCAGCAGCTGCCCATCGACCTGTCTCAGCATTTGCATCGGGCGGTGCTGCGGGCCCGGCTCGACAGCACCCGCCGTATCGCGCTGCGCGAAACCCCCGGCCCGGAGAACCGCGCCTGGATCGGCCGCCCGCACGAACTGCTGATCCCCCTGAAGCTGGCGAACACCGCGGGCCTCCGCTCCGAGCCACCCGCGCTCACAGCACCGGCCGCAACCACCAGGGCTCTGATGCCGGGACGAGCGTCGATCCTGCACGCTCAACTCCACGCTCACCCGCAGCGTTTCGGCGAGATCCTGACCGGACACCTGCCAAGCCTGCTCGCGGAGTTCACCGACCCCGCCACGGTGGTGGTTCCGCCGTCACCGCGACACCACACGGCCCGACTCCGACCAGCATCTGGCGCTGTACCTACACCTGCCGACTCCGGACGACTACGGCGCGGTCTCCGCCATCCTCCACGACTGGGCCGACGCTCTGCACGACCAGCGCCTGGCCTCCCGACTGGAGCTGGCCACTACCGGCCGCAGACCGGCCGCTACGGTCACGGCCCCGCCCTCGATGCGGCCCACGCGGTATTCGCTGCCGACTCGGCCGCCTGCTTGGCGCAGATACGCCTCACGTCCGACGACAGCCACACCGGCCACGCTCTCACCGCCGCGAGCATGTACGACCTGGCGACACGGTTCACCGGCGACGCGGACCAGGCAGCCGACTGGCTGACCCGCCACCTGCCCCGCGAGCACGGCCCGCTGGACCGGGCGCTGCTGCGTCAGACCCTCGCCCTGACCCACCCCGACGGGACGGCACCGCGGTCCACCTCCGGCGGCCCGGACGTGGCCGCCGCCTGGCAGGACCGCGCCTCCGCCCTGCACATGTACCGCGATCAGCTGGCCCGACAGCGCGACCCCGGCACCGTGCTGATGTCCCTTCTCCACCAGCACTACATCCGCGCACTGCCCGTCGACCCCGACCGCGAACGCCTCATTGGCCGGCTCGTCCGAGCCTGTGCCCTGCGCCACCGGGAGAGCCGGCCGTGACCACCACAACCAGCCCGGCCATTGCGGCCGACTCCTTCGCCCGGCACCTGAGCACCCCCGCACCTCCACCCGACCACCAGCCCTGGGCCGCGCAGTCCCTGGCCGTCGGCGCAGCCGGTACCGCCCTGCTCCACATCGAGCAAGCCCGCACCGGCAACGGCACCTGGCAGCGGGCACACACCTGGATCAAGAGCGCCGTCGCCACCGACGTCAGCGCCGCCGACACCAGCGGCCTCTACCTGGGCGCGCCCGCCGTCGCCTTCATGCTCAGCTGTGCCGTCACCACCGACTCGGCCCGCTACCACGACACCGCCGCCACCATGGACCGGCACGTCACCGATCTCGCTCACCGCCGTGCCGATGCCGCCAGCATCCGTCTGCGCAGCGGACACCGGCCCACCTTCCACGAGTACGACGTCTTCTACGGAATGACCGGCATCGGCGCCTACCTCCTGCGCCGCGCCCCAACCGGAAACGCGATGGAACGTGCCCTCTCCTATCTCGTGGCACTGACCCGGCCCAACCCCGACAGCGATCACGGGGAGCTGCCCGGCTGGTGGGTCGGCCACGACCCGCATCTCACCCAGTCCCGGCAATTCTCCGGCGGGCACGCCAAGCTGGGCGCGGCTCACGGCATCACGGGCCCGCTGCTGCTGCTCGCCCGCGCCCTGCGCCAGGGCCTGACCGTCGACGGCCACCATGACGCCATCCTCGGCTGGCTCGACGCGTGGCGGCAGGACGGCCCCGGCGGACCCTGGTGGCCGGAACACCTCCACCTCGGCGACCTCCACACGGGCGCAACCGGACAGGCCGGCCCGGCCCAGTTGGTGTTACGGAACCCCCGGCATCGCTCGCGCCGGACAGCTCGCCGCCATCGCCCGCCACGACACCGTACGACAGCTCCAGTACGAGGATGCCTTGGCCCGCTGCCTGACCGACCCCGGTCAGCTGTCCACGATCGCCGACACGAGCCTGTGCCACGGCTGGGCCGGCGTCTACCAGACCGCTTGGCGCGCCGCCCACGACGCCGCCACCCCGGCCCTGCGTGCTGCTCTGCCCGGCATCGCCGCCGCTCTGACCCGGCACGCCCACACCGGCCCCGACCTCGGCCTCCTGGAAGGCGGCGCGGGCACTGCCCTCGCCCTGACCACCGCAGCGCACGACGCTGCGCCGATCTCGGGATGGGACGCATGTCTGCTGATCGACTGAACCAACCCGCCCGCCTGGAAACGACCCTGCACGCGGTGCTGGAGGTCTTGGCCGGTGTCGGCACGAACACCGCCGCAGCCCACGCCGGGCTCGAACCCGCCGAACTGGACGCCGCCGTCGCCGTCTACCGGCAGGCCGGACAGCACGCGCTCGCCCAGCAGGCGGGGTCCCCGGCGTGGCGTCAGCTGTACGTCCAGTTCACCGAATGGGACAAGGCCGAGCAGACCGCCGCCGACCACATCGCCCCTGTCCTGGACTTGGCCCAACAGGACGGGATGGTCAAGGGCTGGTGGTTCATACGGAAGCACCCGTGCTGGCGGATGCGACTGCTCCCGGCCCCCGGGACGCAGCTCCCCCCGACACTGGCTGGCACGCTGAACGAACTCACTGTCGGCGGGCGAGTCGACCGCTGGTGGCCCGGCATCTACGAACCCGAAGCCGCCGCCTTCGGCGGCGACACCAGCATGACCATCGCCCACACCCTGTTCCACGCCGACAGCCGCGCCGTCCTCACCACAGGCCATGGCGAGCTGGGCCGCCGGGAGCTGTCGCTGCTGCTGTGCACCACCCTCATGCGCGCCGCCGGCCTGGAGTGGTACGAGCAGGGCGACGTCTGGCACCGCGTCACCAAGGAACGACCCCTACCCCCAGACGTACCGGCGGCCAAAGTCCACGCCATGGCCGGGAGCCTGCGGCAACTGCTCCTCACCGACACCAGCCCCACCGGCCCCATGCTCCAGTCGGACCGCACGCTCAAGCCCGCCGCCGACTGGGTCCACGCGTTCCGGCACGCGGGAAGAGACCTCGGCACAGCCGCCCGGGACGGAACCCTCGAACGCGGCCTGCGCGAGGTCATCTCCTACCACGTGATCTTCCACTGGAACCGGATCGGCCTGGACGCCCGCGCTCAGAGCGTTCTCGCTCACGCGGCACGTACCGCGATCCTGCACCCCGCCGACTCCACGGAAAGGCCGATGCCGTGACCGCGCCACACCCGCAGGCAAAACTCCACCGGTTCGTCAAGCGGTTCCCGCTGGTCAGCCGGTCCCACCTCGTCTACCCCAGCTTCGCCGCCCGGGTCGAAGAGGTACACACCTGTGCGGAGATGTCGGCACAGGACGGGCCCCTCCTCGACCGGATCAATCTCGCGTGCGCCACCTGGAACCTGTCCGCGCTGATCGCCTCCGATCGCGGCCTGACCGACCTGGCGACAGACCTGTGCCTGCGTCAGCTCCACCTCTTCCGGCCGGCATGGCCCCTCACCGGAGACAGCGCCATCGCCTGCCTCCAGCCGATCGTCAACCTCATGCGCCTGACCGCCCGAGCGGGGGACCCGCGTGCTGCCTATCAGCAGTTGATGAGCGTGCACCGCGCCATACACGACGGCGGCACAGTGACCGTCCACGGCCACCCCATCGACCTCACGGGATTCACCACCGACGCGACCCTCGACCACATACGCCCCTGGCTCCACACCCTCCTACTCGAAGACGGCACCCGGCTCCTTGTCGCCACCGGCCAATGGCCCCAAGCGGCAGAACACGCGACCGCCTATGGCAAGACCCCTGAGCGGCTGCACGACAGCAGGCAAGCACACGCCATGGCACGCCTGCACACGGCCGACCCGGACACAGCAAACTCCCTGATCGAGAAGGCCACGATCACCGAACCGTGGGAAGAAGCCGTCGCACAGATCCTCCGCCACTACGCCGACCACCTTGCGGGACGTGCCACGGCAGAAGCGTTCACCGCTGTGACGCGCGCCGTACGGGATGCCCTGGAGCCGACCCCGCCGCACCTGCGCATGTTCCGGGTGAGGCTGGTCCTGACGGCAATCGACCTGGCACCAGAAGGCTGCGAAGCCCAGGCCCAACCCCTGCACAACACAATCGTCAGCGACACCAAGCAGGCAGGCGACGCCTATGCCGCGCGCGAGATCCTCCGCCACCCCGTCCTGGCGGCCGGCGAGAAGTCACGCCGTGAGCTGGAAGCGATCGTCCGCGACGGCGGGCTCGGTCAGGGGACCCTGCCGGAGTCGGTGCTGTCCACGATCATGCAGGCCGTCACCACAGCGGGAGCGAGTCTCGTCCACTGCCTCGCCGAGGAAGGGGCGGCGTAGCCGCATTCGAAGCGGCCAGGCAGCATCGGACAACGAACCGCCGCCGGTCATCTGACGTACCTGCACTTGGCGCCGGTACCACCCAACGGTCTGTCCCGTCTGCCCGGATCCCGCCCTGCGGCCGTACGGTACATCCCCGAGCGGGTGAC
This sequence comes from Streptomyces sp. NPDC055025, assembly GCF_053608565.1. Lineage (NCBI taxonomy): Bacteria > Bacillati > Actinomycetota > Actinomycetes > Kitasatosporales > Streptomycetaceae > Streptomyces > Streptomyces sp. NPDC055025. The sequence goes on along the minus strand of NZ_JBSGVS010000025.1, from coordinate 65,584 downwards.
AACGGTCCGGTTGCGAGCCCTCCAGGGCTGATGACGACCCGCCAGCCCCGCCCCTGCATCCCGCCCGGCAACGCGTTACGAGCCCTCCAGGGCTGATGACGACCGCCGCGGCAAGGCGGTCCGCAATCCGCTCGCGCATGTTGCAAGCCCTCCAGGGCTGATGACGACTAGGACTTGTCCGGTCGATCATGTGACTGCTTCGTGTGCGGGTCGTTGGTGTGTGCATGGGGCGGGGTGATCTGAGTGATGCGGAGTGGGAACGGCTGCGGCCGTTCCTGCCGGTCGGTAACGGACGTTGTGGCCGGTGGCGGGATCACCGGCAGGTGATCGACGGGATTCTGCACCGGGTGCGGACCGGGGTGCAGTGGCGTGACCTGCCGGAACGGTTCGGGCCGTGGAAGACCGTCTACGAGCGTCACCGGCTGTGGTCGGCCGACGGAACCTGGGAGCGGCTCCTTCAGCAGATCCAGGCCGCCGCCGACGCGGCGGGTGAGATCGACTGGGACATCTCGGTCGACTCCACCATCGTGCGGGCTCATCAGCACGCGGCCGGTGCTCGCACCGATCCGCCGCCGGCGCCCACGTCAAAGGGGGAGGGAATGCCGGAACACCAGGACGAGCCGGCGTGGCAGAGCATCGTCGCCCGCCTGGTGAAGGTGGTGCTGGAGGTGAGGGCCTGGGCCGCTCGCGCGGCGGGTTCACCACCAAGCTCCACCTGAGCGCGGACGGCCGCTGCCGCCCGCTGTCCCTCATCATCACCGGCGGACAACGGGCGGACTGCACGCAGTTCACAGCGGTGCTGGAGAAGATCCGCATCCCACGGACCAGCCGGGGACGGCCTCGCAGCAGACCCGACAGCCTCACGGCCGACAAGGCATACAGCAACGGGCCTTGCCGCGAGTACCTGCGGCGTCGGGGCATCCGGCACGTCATCCCGGAGAAGACCGACAGCCAGGCCGCCCGCCTGCTCAGAGGCGCGCGAGGCGGACGGCCACCCGGCTTCGACGAAGAACGGTACAAGAAACGCAACACCGTCGAACGGGCCATCAACAGGCTGAAACAGCACCGGGCCGTGGCCACCCGATACGACAAGCGTGGCTACGTCTTCCTCGGCACCGCAACAGCAGCAGCCCTCACCATCTGGCTCCGCACATGATCGACCGGACAAGTCCTAGACGGCGGCCCAGTGCGTGCTCTGCTCCCAGATCGGTTGCGAGCCCTCCAGGGCTGATGACGACCCCGTGCCTGTTGTGCATCGTGCTGTGCCTGCTCGGGTTGCGAGCCCTCCAGGGCTGATGACGACCAGCGCGAACAGCCGCAGTTGCAGCACGTCGAACATGTTGCGAGCCCTCCAGGGCTGATGACGACCGGGTGACGGGTATCTTGGCGGATTTCGCACGCTACGTTGCGAGCCCTCCAGGGCTGATGACCACAGTGCGCCTGAGAGTCGCAAAATTCGGCGCTACGCCGTTGCGAGCCCCCCAGGGCTGATGACCACAGGACGCGCTCGTGCTGCACAGCATGAAGTGGCCTGAGTTGCGAGCCCTCCGGGCTGATGACGACCTACGGCCCGCCGTGTGATGCACACCCCGCAGCTCATGTTGCGAGCCCTCCAGGGCTAATGACGGCCTCCGGCAAGGAGTACGGCGTCTGGGGCGGCCTGGAGTTGCGAGCCCTCCAGCGCTGATAACGGCGAGACCGTCGCGCGGGCCAGCCTGCCCGGCTACTGCTTGCGAGCCATCCGGAGCGTTGACGCGAGCCGACGCTGTCCGCCGCTCTCAAGGCCGCGTTGCGAGCCCTCAAGGGCTGATGACGACAGCACATTCGGGAGCGGTATGAGACCCGTAGGCGGTCATCCTCTTGGCACCGAGTGCAGTGATGAGGACGTCCGTCATGCCGAGCGTGCGCCTGTGCGGGTCAACGTTCGCTCCCCTCTTCACCGGCGACGAAGCTACGGCACTCGAAATCACTTCCGTCCCAGCTGCTTTGTCACCAGGGCAATGTGGACCGCCATGCATCACAGGTAGCCCCTCCAACGGGGCGATGAATCGTGTGAGGTTTTCAAGTCGTCCTGCGCTCCCGAGAACTAGCCCGGAGCGACTTCCACAGACGCTACCCCACCTCTCCGACAGAACCCCAAAGCGATCGTTTGTGAACTCATTTGGCCACCCAAAGACCGTTTCCGACTCGCTGTCAGTGGCTGCTGGTAGACCGTTGGTTCACGTTCTCCGAAGGGGATTCACGTGTGATAGACATGCCGCCTCAGTCGGCTCGGGAAAGGAAAAGCTCGTACCGATATCAATGACCCTTGCGGACACATACGTGCCGCTGACCAGCAGAAAGGGGGAGATATGCGCCTGCGCGTACACGTCAATACAAGGGCGAAAGAAATCCCATGGGACCAGGTCATCGCGCCAGGCCGCGGCATCGTTTACGCCGCGCTCAGCCGTCAGGCACCACAACTCGGAGCCAAGGTCCACGACACCGGATGGGGCCCTCATCGAATCGCGCCGTTCGGCTACGGCGCCCCCGAGTTCCCCAAGCCCCGCCGCGTTCGCGGCGCTTATGTCGCCGGCGGCGCCGGCACTGTCGAGTTCGGCAGTCCAGTTGACGAGATCATCGAGGCACTCGCCAAGGACTTCACGATGATTCCCATCCTGGACTGGGGTGGGGTGGCGCTGAACGTCGAGGGTGTCACGCGAATCGACCCGCCCGCCTTCGCCTCTGGCCGGGCAAGGTTTCGTACCAGTAACCCCATCACTGTCAAGAGCGAGGCGACTCGGTCACCGGACGGCCGCCAGGTCTGGGGATCGTGGGTTCTCCCCGGCGACCCCGGATTTGATGTTGCACTGAGCCACAGCCTCCGACGCAAGGCAGAGACCTTCGGATACGGCTCGGTCACCCTGGAAGCAATCACCTGGATCGGACCGAAGCGCTCCTTCTCCGTCGTGGGCCACGGCAGCGACGCCTCCAGCACCATCCACCGGGGCAAGAAAACCGGCGCACCGGTAGAGATCGACGTTTCCGGTGCCCCGGCGGCGCTTCAAGCTTTGTGGTCCACCGGGATCGGCGGGGCCACTTCCGCCGGATTCGGATGGGTGACGGCCTGATGAACAGGGTCTCCGCCCAAGACGAACTCCGGCTCACTCCGCACCCTCTCCAGCGCGCCGGCGCCTACGCCATCGCGGCGCTCGCCAAAGCGGCGCACCCGGAGGAGGTGACCGGCGACCAGTTCGATCGGGCCGTCGAGCGCATGATCAGCGACCTCATCGCGACCAGCTCCATCGCCAAAGGCAATGCCGGCTGGTACCTCATGGGCATCTCCTACATCCTCTGGCCCAACTGCGCCCTCCACTACAAGACCAAGCGCACCCCAGAAGGACTCACTGCCTGGCGCACCATGCCGCCTGCCGACAAGTGGCCCGGGGTGCCCTGCTCACTGTGCGGACGGCCTGCCTGCGCCTGGTACGGAAACGTTGACATTCCCCTCGGCGCCAGCATCGAGCACCGCAACACCACCGCCCCCGACCACCGGGGCACCCCGCTCTGCTTCCCCTGTGTCACCAGCTTCCACGCCCTTCCTTATGTCTTCACCGCAGGCGGAGGAGTCCTCTACGGCGTCCACTCCTGGGACGAGAAGTTCATGGGGCGAGTCGCCCACAGCGCCATCGCCCCCAATGTCCGGAACATGATCACCCGCCGCGACCTCAAGAGGGACGGGGGCTCCTTCGCCGTCGAGTTCGCGGCCCTCAGGGCTCTGCGCTGGTGGGACAGCCGGATCTCCGCGGGCGTACAGGCTATCCAGTTCAGCAACAGCACTCGGGACATGAAGTTCCGTATCGAGGCCATGGAACAGCCCCTCGCCGAGTGGCTTCGCTCCACCGCCTCGGACTCCGACCGCCGTACCGGTTTCCGCTACCTCGCTCATACGCAGGCCACTGCCAAGGTCCCCGGGCTTCGCATGCTCGCCTGGCGCGCGTTCAACCGCCCAGAGCAAATCCCGTCCAAAGCCACCGGCTGGCTCCGCGACCGGATCACCGACACCGGCAGCATCCCAGCGGCAGTGCCACACCTCGCCCCCCTCATCCGCGCCTACCTCACGGAGGTCCTGCACGTGCTCGAAAAGGACGTCGGCCACGTCACAACCGTCGCCCGCCGCATCGCGGACGTCGTCAGCACACACGACGACAAACGCCTCAAAAAGTTCGTCGTGGCCACACGCCGCCCCAACGACCTCAAGGGGTGGCTGAGGAACGAGATCGCCGACTGGGCCAAGAAACGCCCCGCCGACTCCACGAACGACCCCTTCGTCACCGTCCCCCAGTGGCGCGTCCTGTTCGACTCCGGCAACACCTCATGGAGTGCCCGCGAACTGCTCTTCGTGGCCGTCTTCGAGGAACTCTGCGCCCGCGGAGCCACGGTCGAGGCCACCGACGAGACCACCACCGACGACGACTTCACGACCCTCGACACGAACGACCAGGAAGAGAGCAACTGACCATGTACCTCACCGGCAAAGCCGTACTCGACATCCAGGCCGGCGCCCCCAACAACGGCCGCGGCACCGCGGACCAGGGCAACGTCACCCCCGTCAAGCAGCACCGCACCGGCGGCAAGATCTACCCCTACGGCTCGGCCCAGTGGTTCCGCCGCATGGTCAGGGACAGTTTCCCGGACACGGACTCTCCCTCGCCGGTCATCGTCAACGGCAACGAGGACACCAAGCAGCAGGCGTACACCTCCGGCCGACCCGACCGGCACACGGACGACGACCTCTTCGGTTACATGGTCGCGACCAGGGCCTCCACCCACATGCGCGACACCGTCCTGTCCACCGGCACCTTCGTCTCCATCGCCCCCGAGCGCCCCACCCGCGACTTCGGCACCATGAGCCGAGGTCTGCCGACCGGTGCGAACCCCATCCTCCACGAGCACGAGTTCTATACCGCTGCCCTTCAAGGTGATCTCCGCCTCGACATGCAGCGCGTCGGGTTCTTCGAACAGGAAGGGAACGTCCGTAAGGCCGCGCTCTCGAACGAAGCCGCGCGGGAGGCGATCCAGGCCGGATGCACCGAGGTCACCCGCCGCGGAACCGCCGGGATCCTTCTCCCCATCGAAGAGCGCCGCCGTCGCGTCGCCGTTCTCCTTCGTGCTCTCACAGCCATGCACGGTGGTGCGAGCCAGGCCGCGCACTACGGAGACCGGACCCCGGCTCTGATCCTTCTCGCTCCGATCCAGGGCGGGAACCAGCCGTTCACCCGGCTCCTCGCACCGGTCGACGGCCAGATCCGGTTCTTCGTAGAGACTCTCCGTGAAGAAATGGACGCCTGGTCCGACCTCATCAGCGGAAAGGTCCACCTTGGCTGGGCTCCGGGCTTCCTCGGCGACCAGCGCGAGATCGCCCGCACCGATCTGGACGACCTCGTCAAGGAAGACCGCCTGATCATCGACCATCCGCGTGTGGTTCTGAGGGCTCTCGCCAAGGAGATCGAGGCAGGGCAACACGATATCTGGTTCCAGGACTAGCCATTCGACCGTTCATGCGCCCGCAAGGGTTCTCACCCAAGACTGTCAGGAGACGAGACCTCGATGTCCAGCGTCGAAGCCCTCGAAATCACCGTCACCGCCCCCGTGGCCAGCTTCCGCAACCCGCTCTACCAGGGCATCCAAGTCGGCCTGCCCTGCCCACCACCGAGCACCGTCGCCGGCATGCTCGCCGCCACCGTCGGCACCTGGGACCAAGTCCCCGAGAGCACGCGCTTCGCCATGACCTTCACCGCGGAAGGCTCCGGCACCGACCTGGAGACCTATCACCCCGCCGCGGCCAAAGCAGCCAGCCGCAACGCCACCATCAAAGACCGCGAGTTCCTTACCGGCATCACCCTGACCACCTGGCTGACCACAGACCTGGACATGTGGGAGACCGCAATCCGTAAGCCGGTCTGGCCGCTCCATCTCGGACGGTCACAGGACCTGGCCACCGCCCGTACCCGTCGCGTGCACCTCACCCCCGAAAACACGGGCAAACAGGGTCACGCCCTCATCCCCCACACCACCGCACCCGACCCCGACACCATCAACAACGGCGAACAGATGCAGCTCCCCACCGCCATCACCCTGAACCGCGCCCACACCAAATGGGACACCTACCGCTACGCCCGCACCGGAACACACGCCACCATCACAGCGGACTACACCACCGAAGCCGGCCAAGCCCTCGTCCTGCTCCCACCGGCCCATCCCGCCCACGTATCCCCGTAAGGAAGAACATGTACGACGCCCGCCCCCTGCGAGCGAAAAGCCCACGCAGCCGAGACACCGAAGGCGAACCGCTCAAGGACCACTCACTGACCACGCTCCACCGGTCAAACACGATCAATGCCCGCATCGGACGGATCGCCGTCCTACCCCAGCGATTCGCCACCTGGTTACCGGCCAGCGGCCTCCTGCACGACCCAGGCAAAGCCGCACACGGCTACCAGCGGCAGATCGGCAACACCTCCGAACCAGCTCAGGTATGGGGCGAACGACACGAAGTTCTCTCCCTCGGCTTCCTCCCCACCGTGCTCTCAGCCCTCCCCAGAGCAGAGATCCTGTGGATCGCCGCTGGCGTCGTCACTCACCACCGGCCGATCACCGGCAATGGAGGCCGCCGCCCTTCGCTCCTCCCCCTGCACGGGCGCGACACCGCGGAAGACTTCACGAAGAAGTTCGGTCCCCTCAACGCGGACGCGGTCCAAGACCTGGCCGTCTGGCTGCACGCCACAGCCATCGAGGCCGGACTCATTCCCCGCAGCCCGCTCCCCACCCTCACCCCCGAGATCCTCATCAGGGACGCGCACACCCTCTTCGGTGAACTCCTCGAACTATGGGAATGGGCCCGCTCCCCCGAAGACGAAGCCGACGGCCTCACCGCAGTCCTGTTGCAAGGCGGAGTGACGATGGCAGACCGCATGGCTTCCGCCCACACTCCCGTACACAGGAACCACCCGCTCACCCCCGAATATCAGGAGCGTCTCGAAAGCCGCCTCGCAGCCAAGGGCTTCCAGCTCCGTCCGCACCAAACCGAAGCCGCAGCCACCAGTGGTCACATCTTCATCCGCGCCTGGACCGGCTCCGGGAAGACAGAGGCGGCACTCCTGTGGGCCCTGCGGAACCTCCAGGAGATGACCGATGCCGGGCAGGGCACACCCCGCATCTTCTACCTCCTGCCTTACCTGGCAGCGATCAACGCCATGGTCCGCCGCCTCGAAGACGACCTCCAAGCCAAAGATCAAATCGGCGTCTCACACTCTCATGCCGCCTCCTACTACCTCGCCCGCGCGCTGGAAGACGAATGCGCCACAGACGCCGAGGCCCTCGCCGCCGCCCGCAAATCGCTGGCCCAGGAAAACGCAACCCGCCTCTTCCGGGAGCTGATCCGGGTCGGCACCCCTTACCAACCCCTGCGCGGCACTCTCGCCGGCCCCGCGCACTCCAGCGCTCTCCTCGACACAGCGAACTCCCTGTTCATTCTTGACGAACTCCACGCCTACGATCCCCAACGCCTCGGCATGATCCTCGCCATGATGAGCTTCTGGGAACACATCGGAGGCAGGTTCGCCATCGTCTCCGCCACCCTCCCCGACGCGCTCCAAGAAGCCATCCGCACAGCCCTCGCGCGGGACGTACACCTAATCGAGCCTCCCGAAGGAACCGTCTTCCCGCGTCGGCACCGCCTCTCCATACGACGACACCCCCTCCGCTCAGACGCGGCTCTCACGGAGATGACCGGTCGGCTCGAAGCGGGAGAAGCCCTTCTCGTGGTCGCCAACAACCGACCCACAGCACGCGCTCTCTACCGCCAGCTCGGAAGCATTTCCCGGCGCATCCACGGCGGCGACACCGATGCGGCCATCATGCTCCACTCCCGATACCGACGCGATCACCGCGCGGACATCGAAGACCGCATCCGCGACCGCTACAAGAACGGGCACAAGGAGAGGAAGGGCGGCATCCTCGTAGCAACGCAGACCGTCGAAGTCTCCCTCGACGTCAACTTCGACAGCATCCACACCGCCTGCGCCCCCATGGACGCCCTCTGCCAGCGCTTCGGCCGCGTCAACCGCAGCGGCTCCAGGCCACCCGCCGACGTCATCATCCACGCCCCCCAGTACATGCCCCGGAGCAACGAACCCGGCCTCTTCGCGGACGGCGTCTACCCGAAAACACCGGTCGCACTGGCCTGGAACATCCTCCAGCGCCACCACAACGAAGTCATCGACGAAGCGCTCATCACCACCTGGCTCAACGAGATCTACGCCGACACCCTCGGCTCCTGGGGCAAAGACTGGCGCGCCAAACTCGAACTGTCCAAGGAGCGATTCAGCGAAGCCTTCCTGACCTGGACCGAACCCTTCCGTGACCGCTCCGAACTCAAGGACGACTTCGACGCCATGTTCGACGGCAAAGAAGCCGTACTCGAAGCCGACCGAGACGAATACGCCCGCCGTCTCGCCACCGACAACGGCCGACGACCAGGCCGCCTTCTCGCAGAAGACCTCCTGATCCCTATCGCCGCCAAGACCGCGACAACCTGGGACGACAAGCTCAAGGTCAAGGTCATCGACGCCGAATACGACTCGGAGAACGGCCTCGGAAAAATCCACCAGTAAGCCCAGGGATCCGATTAAGCCCCAACCGGGGCACGAAACTTGAAACCTCCATAACCTTCATACCCCCGCAAGGGGTAACAACGTACGCGCTTTGCCTTGCACGCAATACGCCTCATCACCCCACCAGGGTCAACAACGTAATACTGAATTGCCAGTCCTCATCAACCCAGGAGGATTCGCAATGCCAGCGCCTGCTGGCCTGCGTAGTAGGTCCGGAAGGCCGTCATCAACCCAGGAGGGTTCGCAACCCCCGGTGGGCGGAGCTGAAGCTCGCGGCCGTCGGGTCCTTGCCAGGTCGTCATCAACCCTGGAGGGTTCGCAACAGCCATAGGCCCGTGCGTCCGGAGAGAATGGCGCGGGTCATCATCACCCCAGGAAGGTTCGCAACAGCCCCGCGACCTCCGTACCGCAGCGGCGGCATTCCAAGTCGTCGTCAACCCAGGAGGGTTTTACAGCCGGTCTCTAAAGCCGACCGACTGAGAGACCAACATGGCCGAGCCCTGAAAAGGGTTACGACACTCGAAAAGGAGGAACTCGCCACGACCGTCCACCACCGCACGCTCAAGCGCAATGTCAGCTACGAGGAACTCGTCCACCTCGAAGCCCTCAAGATCGTCCGCATGTGCCTCGAAGACAAGCCGTACAAGCCCTTCCGCCCCTGGTGGTGACCAGCCATCTTCGTGATCCTCGTCTACGACACCGCTGTCGAACGCAACCCGAAAGTCCTCAAGACCTGCCGTAAATACCTCCACTGGACCCAGCGCAGCGTCTTCCAGGGCGAACTCACCACAGCCCAGTACCGCGCCCTCATGGCCGCCCTGAACACCACCATCGACCCGGAATACGACAGCATCGTGACCTACACCACTCGCTCCCCCGACGTGATCGAATCCACCACGCTCGGAATCGACCTCGGCGGCCCAGGAGACATCCTCTGAACCGCTCTGACCTGCACAGATGCACTACCGCCGGACCGCTGCAAAACGGCTCACGAAGCAGCCAATCATCGCCGCTCTGACCTGCGGTTTTACCGTCGGGGTCGTCATCAACCCAGGAGGGTTCGCAACGGCATGGGTGCCTCCTGTGGCGGTCGCCCACCAGGGGGGTCGTCATCAGCCCTGGAGGGCTAGCAACTTGAGAGCCTTGAGTGCGCTGCGTAGTCCATCGGCGGTCGTCATCAGCCCTGCAGGGCTAGCAATATGGACAGGGCGAGTTGCTCGGGCCCGTGCTCGCCGGTCGTCATCAGCCCTGGAGGGCTCGCAACGCGGCTACCGGGGCGCCCGCCTGTGGTCCGGGCAGCCGTCATCAGCCCTGGAGGGCTCGCAACATGTGCGCCAGCGCCAGGCCGAGGAGCCGCTCCAGGTCGTCATCAGCTCTGGAGGGCTCACAACCCGGACCCGAGTACGGGCCCGGCGGCCACGGCCGCGTCGTCATTAGCCCTGGAGGGCTCGCAACGTCTCCGTGTAGGTGGGGAATGTCACCGCGGACACCTGTCGTCATCAGCTTTGGAGGGCTCGCAACGAGGGAGCCACCACGAAGTCCGCGACGCCGGCGCCGGTCGTCATCAGCCCTGGAGGGCTCGCAAGACCTGGCCCTCGAAGTCTGGGCACGCTGCAATGGAGGTCGTCATCAACCCAGGAGGGTTCGCAACAGCACTCCGCGACCGCCCTCATGCAGTCGCCCGCCGAGGTCGTCACCAACCCAGGAGGGTTCGCAACGGGCGAGGCGCGTGCTCACCCCGGGGCGTGGACGACGGTCGTCATCAACCCAGGAGGGTTCGCAACCTGCTGTGGCACGGGCCGCACAGCCCTCTGCCGTGGGGTCGTCATCAACCCAGGAAAGTTCGCAACCAGGGTCACCGGTCCGGGGTGTCCTGCTCGGATGCTGCCCTAATCGCCTCAGAAGGATTCGTGCACCGGTCCGGGAGCGGTATGGCGCCGCTTCGAGCGGCCTCAGCCGACAGCCGCTACGTAACACTGATCCGCCGGCCCAAAGAACATGCCCGACACCGATACTCTCTGTCACCTCCGCGACGGCGACAGAGAAGGGGCACCTGACTCGCACCACTGCCGCACCAGTAGAAGCGGTAAGCCATGGCCAATTGCAGCACGTGGCGGCTGCTCCACAGGTCACGCCCAAGAGGCAATTAATTCGCTGACCTGCAAGGGAGCGAACGGGGCGCCTGTGATTCCCAAGCTCAGAGCGCGAGTTCGATTCTCGTCACCCGCTCCACGTGAGAGCCCCAGGCCAGCGGCCCGGGGCTTCATTGTTGTCTGGACCAGTTCAGGCGTCGCACACCAGATCCGCACTACAGGGCCCACGGGGAAGCACGGCAACGAACCGCAGGCCCAAACGAATTCGGCCCCTGCCCAAACTTGCGGAGTCAGGGGCCGATTCCCACTTGCGTGGCGGTGTCAGGATGCGAACCCGGGTAGGACTTAGCCGACAGTTTTCAAGCCTTTTGCGAGAGCGAAGCTAGAACCGTCCGCGGATCTGCTTACCGGTGTCGCTCTCAGGGTGATTCAGCGCGTCGTAGACCTTGTGGCCGGAGTCACGGGCGCCGCCGGCCCAGGAGACGGCGCCCCTGTCGGTTACCTTGGCCGCGATGCCGCCCCAGTACTTCGCCTCTCGCTCCCACTCGATACCCTCCAACATCCGCTCCAGGGTGACGCCCTCGGGCATGGGGTCGGCGCTCCAGGACATGGTGCGGTTCATGGTCGCACCGAGGCCTGCCATGACGGCCGGGGCGGTAACGGCAGTCTTGGCGTGGAAGAGCGCGGCGTTCTCCTGGAGAAACGCGCCCACCGTCTCCATGACCTCGCGCTGGACGACGGCCCTGTCCGGACGGTCGCCGTTCTCGTTGGCGGGGATATCCTCGTGCTCGATACCGGTTGACGCCGCGTGGATACCGGCCTTACCGAGCATAGCCGTAGCGACTAGAGTCCGCAGGACCGACATCGTCATCCACTCCACGGCCTTGTCCGACACCTGGCGCTTGCCGGTAAGGATCAGGCTGGACAGCGGAACCGTCGTCTCACCGGTCGGCACCTTCAGCGACTCCATCAGCTTGCGCGTCACGGTGGTACCGAAGTCGCGGCCATCCATGGACATGGCCAAGGACTTGTCGACCGGAACGCCCTTTAGGTTGCGGTCGTGGAAGATCTGGCGGGCGGCCATGACGCTGATACCGTGGAAGATCTCGAACGACAGCGGGATCGCGCCAAAGTCGAAGTCCTCCAGGTCGTACGCAGCCGGGTTCAACTTAATCCGGTGCCAGGCAGTGACCTGAGTCTCGCTATCGAGAGCGTAGAGGCCGTCCTTGATCGGCAGGGCCGACGAGCCGTCCTCAGAGATGACCAGCGGACGCGGTGACCACAGGGTAATCTGCGGCAGCGACCAAGCGTTGTCGTAGTCCCCTCGCAGACCGGCCGCAATGTAGTCAGCGTACTCGCCGACGTTTTTAGCCTTCTTGCTGCCCGCAGTGCCAAGGAGCCGCTGGATCTCGGCGCGCGTACTGGCGTACTCACTGATCGGCCGTCCGGCCTTCTGGGCACGCTTGGTGGCGTCCTCGACCTCCTGGGGATCGTTGACGATGGCCAGCAAGTTCTCGCAGTCGATGACGCCGTTCGCCATAACCCCTTTGCGGATCTCCCGGAGGTTGACGGGCAGGCCGGTGGTCACCGGCTTCAAGAACGTGGGCATGCTCAAGATCTCCCCCCATGGGCGCCACTTTGACGCGTCGTCACATTTAGACGCTATAGGTCGCATCATCAGCAGGTCAACTGAGGTGGCGAGAATCCTCGATGAACCGTGCCGCAGTCGATGATTATTGGCTGCGGCAGAGCTTATGACCCCGCAAGCGCACTAGCGGCGAGCTATCCTCACCACATCAGTTGTCCGCGGCCATGGTGGAGGCCCCCGCAGAAGCGAGCTTTGATCGGCTCAGGCCGGGGAGGGCCCCGTCGTCGTGGTCAACACCAGTGACTTCCGCTGCGACGCGCTGATCCTGGATCATGACCGGATCCAGGTGGTGCCGCTGGCTGGCCTCACCGAGGCAGCGGCCCGCACCCGCGCGGAGTCCTTCGCAGATGCCGTCGCCGCAAGCCAGGACCCGGCGCGTACGGCGGTGTGGCGCTTGGCGGCCCAGGAGTCGGTGCACGAGACCCCGGGCTGGCTGTGGGACGTCGCTGCCGAGCACGTCCTGGACGCTCTGGGCCTGGTCGCGGTAGCAGCCCCCGACCAGCTCTGGCCCCGGATCTGGCGGTCGCCGAGGGGGGTTCTGGGCACCCTTCCCCTGCACGCCGCCAGCCATCATGGGGAGGACGCCGAGATCGCCCGCACGGTCCTGGGCCGAGCTGTCTCCTCCTACACCCCGACCATCCGGGCGCTTGCCCACTCTCGCGCGCGGTCACATCGTGGCAGCGGCAGGGTTCTCGCGGTCGCGATGGCTCAGACGCCTGAGGCCGCCGCGCTGGAAGGGGCTCTGCGCGAGCTCCGGCAGCTGGTCGCCGGCTACCCGTACACGCTCGCGCTCACCGGACCGGAGGCCACCGGCTCCCGTGTCCTCGCCGAGCTGGCGCACTACTCCGTCGCGCACTTCGCCTGCCACGCGGTGAACGACCCTGCCGGCCCCTCGGCCGGCCGCTTCCTCGTCCACGACCACCTCGAACGTCCGCTGAGCATGCGGGACATCGCCCACCTGGACCTTACCGCCGACCTGGCCTATCTATCCGCCTGCGAGACCGCCCGGACCGGACCCCGGTTCGTCGCCGAGGCGATCCATCTGACCTCGGCCTTCCAGATCGCGGGCTACTGCCATGTAATCGGCACCCTCTGGCCCGTAGCTGACGACGCTGCCGCCGACATCGCCGTCGACGTGTACGACCACTTGCCGCAGCGCCCCGACGGTACCCCCGACTCCGACGACGTCGCGCTCGCACTGCACCATGCTCCACGTAGGCTCCGCCAGACCTACCGCAGAGTTCCGACGCGCTGGGCGTCTCCTCTCCACGTCGGCAGGTGAGGGAGCACTCATCAACCCAGGAGGGTTCGCAACATAGTGGCGAAGCGGGCGGGCTTGGCCTCGGGCTCGGTCCTCATCAACCCAGGAGGGTCGCACACCGGTCCGAGAGCGAGATGGCGCCGCTTCGTGCAGCCTCGGCCAACGGCCGCTACGAACACTGATCCGCCGGCCGAAAGAGCATGCCCGGCACCGACGCCCTCTGTCACCTCCGCTGCGGCGACAGAGAAGTGGCACCTGTCTGGCACCACTGCCGCACCAGTAGAAGCGGTAAACCACGGCCAATTGCAGCACGTGGCGGCTGCTCCACAGGTCACGCCCAAGAGGCGCGAGTTCGATTCTCGTCACCCCCTCCACGACGAATAAACGGGGCCGGGTCCTTGACGGACACGGCCCCGCTGAATCCGACGGAGCGTCAGCCCGCCCAGACCGCGGCCTCGTCGGCCGGAACGGTGGTGGCCAGGCCCAGTTCCTTGCGGGCGGCGACCGACTTGTTCGGGTCGATGTCGGTGAACGCCGGATCGTAGGCGATGTAGAACGCGTCGGCGCCGGCGGCGTTCGCGGCCTTCTTCCAGTTCCCCGCTGCCTTCGTCAGCGTCGCACGGAGCTTGCCGACCTCGGCGCCCTCGATGCCGTCCAGGCCCTTGACGTGTGCGTCGAGGGCAGCCGCGACGGCCTTGGCCTGCGCCTTGTAACCGGCCAGGTCGTCCTCGACGCTGTCCTTCTCGGGCTGGGTCGCCCACAGGGCCTCGTAGACCGCGTTCGAACCCTTGAGGTACGTGGTCTGCTCGAGCTTGAGGGACTTCGCGGTGTCCAGCGAGCCGCTGAACGTGCTCTTCTCCGCGGTGTAGGTGCAGCTCACCGCGCGGTCGCCGGTCGCCCAGCTCTCCTTGGTCGGGGTGTAGTAGAAGAGGGCGACGCCCTTGGGGAGCGCCCAGGTGTCCGGGGCGTGCCTCTGCGCCTCACCCGGGCAGCGGTTGTCCGCGATCGCCGAGACCCCGTCGTCGCCGGGGTACTCCGTGCCCTTGCCCTTGTCGATCGCGAACTCGCCGATGACCTGGCCCTCGTGCGCCTCGTCGCAGGGCACGATCTCGACGGTGTACGCCATCCCCTCGGCCTTGCTGTTCGGGTTGTAGCAGTCGCCGATGTCCAGCGAGAACACCGAGCGCTGGCGAGCCACCTTCTTCGCGCCGTCCTTGGCGCTGTCGACGGCATCGGAGACGTCCGAGCATCCCACCGCACCGATCGCGAGTAGGGCGACAACGGCAGATATGCCGCGAAGAGAACGGTATGGAGCACGGATGGTCATGACGCGTACATCCTCTTATGTGATCTTTATGAGGGGCACGCGCATCGTACGCCCTTCCTGTGGCCCAGCTGTGCGAAGGCCCTCACTTCACCGCGGCGTCTCTGACTCGCGACAGGCCGCGAAGGTTGTATCCGGGCTGCTCGCAGGTGGGAGTCATGAGGGCCCCGTGCCACCGCTGTGGAACTGGGTACTGTTGAGCGTGGAGGGACGCGGGCAAGGGCGGGCGTACCGCGAAGGACAGGTCCTCCGAGCCAAATGCGGCACGCGCACCGTCATACCGCGAACCCGGCCACTGACGAATCGAGGTTCATGACGATCGCCGGGGCGGTCTATACGGCTGGACCGGCGCCGTCGTCCCACTGCCTCGACTCCTCGGTTTGCCGAGTACCCAACAGAGGGAAAGCGTGCCGACGCGCGCACGCGCGAGCGGACGGAGTACTCCACATCCTTCGCGCAAGCGCACCGACCCCGTGATTTTGTGCGTGAAGTGCCTCGCCGTGCTGATCCAGCCACCCAAGCCGTCTTCGCGATCGCCCAGTCGCGGGCCCAACCCCCATCCCAGCCCTTCAGAGCGGTACACCAGGGTCAGAAACGGTCAACGCAACCGGCTCCAGCACCCCTCGCAGACCCGAGTAATCCCTGGTCAGAGCACTGCGGTGCTTCTAGGCGCCGTTGATTCCCAAGCTCAGAGCGCGAGTTCGATTCTCGTCACCCGCTCCACGACAAGCCCCCAGGTCAACGACCCGGGGGCTATCTGTTGTCTAGACCATTTCAAGGCCGCGTGCCATTCGCGTGCCATAAGAGGCCCACTACCGCACTGAATTGCGAAGCGCGATCCCTTGGACGACGACCTCGCCCCTGCACATCTCATGTAGCGAGATCCATTTCGAGTGATGCGCGCCACACGGCAATCAGGTCAGAGTCCAGGGCCACGGCCGAAGACCGGAGTGTGCCCCAAGCGGGCCAGTCTTCACGGAGAACGGCTACCCCTGTCGGCCGGAAATCAGGTCCTGGAGCGATGCTGTCGACGTCCCGCCCCCCACCCCATCGGCACTTCCGCGCTGGCGCTGGGGGCTCGTGCGTGGGGTGTCACATGTGACTGCGATCATCGCGCTGGCCGACGTGAGTACGTTGGTATGGCGAAGCAGGGGTGGGTTCGAATGGATACATGGCGGAGGCTTTCCGCGCTGGTCGAGGAGCGGCTGACAGCAGCGCCGTCCGGTGAGCAGGGCGTTTTCGCAGCTGGAGTCGCGGAGCGCCTGATGGGCTGGCACGAGGCACTGCCAGCGGACGAGCAGGCCCCGTTCACCGTGGGCCTGCGGCCGCTGCTTGATTCGGTTTGGCAGGGGGTTCTTGGCGACTCGACGGCTTTCTCCGCCGTCAAGCGCGGCGTCGCCGAGTACATGCTCAGCGAGTACTGCCACAACGACGGCCAGGACGGCCCTGACGACGCCGACGAGTCGGCTGCTGCGGCAGCGTTGCATGCCGCGCACGCCTACCTGTTCGCCTGTCGGGAGTTCGCCATCTGGACCAGCAGTCGGGCAGTGGAGGCCGTCGACCAGCGTCTTCAGTATGTGGCTGAGCAGGAGACAGACGAACTTCCCGTCGACCCGGATGAGGCACTGGTCTCCGAGTTGCAACGGCAGCTACAGGATCTCGACCTCATCGCGCGCTTCTCGAACGATCTTCGATTCGTCCGGATGGGACTGCCAATCGACACGTCCATCCGGCTCCGCGTCGAACTGCGCACCCCTCTCTCAAGGCGGGATTAACCTCGCGGGAGGGGTGGGCCGGCCACAAGCATCGAAAAGCATTCCAGTTGCGACAAGCGCCCTCGATAGCGGCTCAGGCACGCCAACTGCGGCCTCGCACCACGGCTTGCCGCATCGGAGGGCTGACTCCGACCAGTCGTCGAGACGGTGTGGCGCATTGAAGCGCCGGACCAGCGGGTTGCCGGTCCGGCGCTCCGTGCAGGGTCACACCTCCCGCAAGGCTGGCCCCATGGAGTCACGCGGACGCAGGACGAACGGGTGCACAGTCGCACCCTCGCCGGTGCCCTCCGCCGCCTTCACCTGCTGACGGCGTACGTCGATGTCGGCGGCGAGCTTGCGCTGGTGCTCCTTGGTGGAGTGCTGGTACATCAACTGCGCCTTCTCGGACGACTGACCCGCGCGGACCATCAGGTCCTTCAGCTTGGTGCCGGTGCGGCGGCGAGGGTGTTGCCTGTGTGCCGCAGGTCGTAGAAGCGGAAATCCCCGGGCAGGCCGACCTTGTCGCGCGCCCTGCGCCACTTGCGGCCGAAGGTGGTCCCCCGCAACGCGGCCCCCTTCTCACCGACGAACACCAGCCCGTCGGGGCCGGGCTGGGCGAACCAGTCCAGGTGCCGCCGCACGTCGACGTGCACGAAGGCGGGCAGTACGATCTCCCGCTTACCCGCACGGGACTTGGGGTCCCCCACGACGCGATGACCGGTGTTCAGCTCGGGCGCGGCACGGCGCACCCATACCGATCCGGCGTCCAGGTCGATGTCGCCCTGCCCCAGCTCGGCCAGTTCCTCCGGGCGCATCGAGGCGAAAGCGCCGAGCAGCACCATCAGGCGCCAGCGCAGCCCGATCACATCGGCCAGGGCGAAGACCTGCGCGACCGTGGCGACGGGGCGCTCGTCCGCCTCCTCACAACCCGCGCCGCGGATCCGGCACGGGTTCTTGCGGATCATGTCGTCCTCGACCGCCGTCTCCATGACGGCCTTGAGCAGCCGGTACGACTTGGCGACCGTCGTCGCCCCCGTGGCCTTCAGCCGCTCCGCGCGCCAAGTCCTCACCCTGGACGGGCTGATTACGTTGACGTACAGCTGCCCGAACGTCGGCTCCAGGTGCAGCCGCAGCAGCCTGCGGTACAGCTCCTCCGTGGTGGGCGCGACGCCCCGCTCGTCGATCCACCGCGTGGCGTACTCACCGAACGTCACCTCGCCTGCGGTCGGGTCAATCCAGTCGCCGCGCGTCTGGTCGGCCTGGACCTGGGCGAGGAAGACCTCGGCGTCACGTTTCGTCTCGTACGTCTCCGGAGCCGGACGCAGCACCCCGTCCGAGCCGGGATAGCGCGCTTGGTACCGCCCGGAGGGCAGCTTGCGGACCGCACCGAAGCTGCGGCGAGGCGCCCTCTTCTGCGCGCCTGCCATCAAGCCGCCTTCCCGTACCGGAAACGGCCGCTGCGTACAGGTTCAACGGTGCGTTCTTCCACGTACGCGGCCAGAACGCTCTCCAGGATACGGACGGGCTTGCCGAGCTTGACATACTCGCGGAGGACATGGAGCTGATCGTCAGCGAACTCGTCGGCAACGCCGTCCGACACGGATCAGGGCTCGGAGTGGGAGTACTGCTCGTCGCGCAAGACGATCTCGTACTGCTGGAGGTCTCCGACGGCACCGCCGGACAACCAGCGGAGCGGCAGGCCAAGGCCGAGGATGAAGACGGCCGTGGACTACTGATCGTGCGAGCCCGCGCCAAGGACTGCGGCTGGCGAACCAACGACCGGGGCGGTACGACCGTCTGGGCGACCATGCCACTCCCCGCCAGGAGGGCGGCCTCGTGAAGCCCCGGTTCGCGTGTGAGGGTTTCGCGCTGCGCGAGGCTCCCGGCGGTGGGAACGCGTACGTCCGGCCCGTGCACTGGATTAGCAGGACCACGGCCAACGACACACGTACGGCCGCGCCCTGGGTCGTCGACCGCCCCACCACAGCCGTCGTAAAGGTCGTTGCGGAACTGGGGTCCCAGACCTCCGACGGTTTCGCGGTGGCGTTCCCCCCGGACAAAACGCGCGTTGCCCGCATGCGCCGTATCACTGCGGCCCACCTGCGGCTGGGGAAGGTCCCCGATCCTCAGGCCGAGAACATCGTGCTCGCCGTCTCTGAGCCGGTCATCGATGGCAATCCGACCTGGGCGGTGCTGCGCTGCGCGGACGCCGTGGACGAGACGGGCCGCGGCCTGTTCCTCGTCGCCGTCTTCGCGCGGGACTGGGGCGTCAGCCACGACGGCACGACGACGTGGTGCACATTCCGCGTCCCCGAAAGGAAGCCGTAATGGTCACCCTCGCGGACATCACCCCTGTGGTCTGCGGGCCCGTCTCCACCCAAGAGACGACGATGCACAGGCTCGTTGACACCCTGACCCGCTCGCTCGCGGACGACGGGATCAGCGACGACCTCTACGACGTCCTGAACAAGGTCCTCTGCGAGCAGGCCGGCCCCGCCCCAGCGGCCCCCGGCTGCGAGGAACGAGCTGATGGTTCCTGTGCCCACCGCGGCCGCGCCAAGTCCGTCGCAAGGCTGTTCCGTGAGCTCCGGCGAGCTGGACAATGCCCCTTCTTACGGCGGCTGTGGTTCGGTCGGGTGGACGGGGGGCCATGAAAACCTTTCGACCACGCAGTCTGTGGTGGGTGGAGTTCTCGCCACGCGGGCCTGTGCCGTTCCAGACGGGAACGGCACAGGCCCGAAGTGATGGCGGATCGCCTTCTCAGATGATTCGGCTGGGATACCGCGATCGGTGTGGGGCCGGTACTGCCGGGATCAGACGGTGCTGCCGGTCAGCGCCACGGTTTCGGGGGTGCCGGGGTAGCCGACGACCTGTTCGGTGGCGTCCCACTTGCCGTCGGCGTGGCGGAGGGTGTGCTTGATCTTTCCGTCGGCGGTGACGACGGCTGCCTGGAATTCGCCGTTGACCGCGGTGGCGTCGACGCCGACGGTGGTGTCGCGGCCGAGTTCGTCGCCGAGGTCGCCGAAGTTGCTCCAGGTGCCGTCGGCCTTGCGGATGGCGTGCTTCTTGTTGCCATCGACGGCGGTGAGCACGATCTGGAGGTCGCCTGCGACGCCGGCGAAGGACATGCCGTTGACCTTGGCAGTGAGTCCCGTCTCCAGGCCGCTGACGGAGCCCCAGTGGTCGCTCCACGTTCCGTCGGAGTTGCGGATGCCGTGGTACGCCTTCCCGTCGGCGGCCACGCCCACCTGGGTCTGGCCGCTGGAGGTGTGGGCGACGGTGACCTGGGTGGCGTTGCCGAGAGAGCCGATCTTGGCGGTGACGTCGCCCCACTTCGACCAGACCTCGCCGGCGTCCTGGGTGGCGTGGTAGACCCGCCCGTCGGCCAGGCCGATCAGGGCGAGCCCGGTACCGGTGGAGGTGACCGCGACGCGGGTGAGGCCGGGCTTGTCGCCGAGTTCGGCGGTCAGGTCGCGGAAGGCTTCCCAGCCGCCGGTGGCACGCCGGTTGGCCTGGTAGAGGTGCCCGTTGCCGCCGACGGCGAAGACGTAGTTCTTGCCCTTGATGGCGGCGTCGGCGGCGAACTCGATGTCCTCGATGGTGCCGGCGACGTTCTGCACGTTGCCGAAGCCGGTCCAGTCGCCGTTGCTGTTGCGCATGGCGTGGTACAGGCCTGTGGTGGTCTTGGTGAGCATCTGAAGGTTCCAGACGTTCAGGGTGGAGGCGGTGTTCTCCGTGATCCAGGCTCGGATGTCGTCCACCCGGCCGGCGGTTGCGCCGGTGCGGGTCTCGTCCGACCCGAGACAGCCTGCCTGCCAGGACGTACTGGCGATGGCGGCGAGTTCGGGGCGGCCGTTCGTCTCGCGGAAGACGGGCGCGCCGGTGTCACCCTTGCAGATGGGGGTGCCGTCGATGCCCACGGTGGTGGCCTCGACCCCTCCCACGGTGAAGGTGCCTGTGTGGAGGGTGTCGGGAACCCAGGTGTTCTGAGTCCGGCCGTACCCCGCGCCCTTCAGAGCTTCGCCTGCGGTGGGCGCTGTCGTCGCGGGGTGCAGGAAAGTGAGGCCGTAGACCGGGGCGGCGAGTTTGGCCAGCACCAAGTCACGGTCGGTCCGGGGGACAAGCTGCGTGATCTCCCGGACCTGACCTGTGGTCGTGGTGAGATCGGGGCGGCCGATGGTCGCGGTGGACTTGAGTTCCGGCGCTCCTGCTCCGAGCGACGTGGCCTGAGCCGGGTCGTCGACGAAGCAGCTGGCAGCAGTGATCATCCACTGGTTGTTGATGAGCGTGCCAGAACACGCACGCACTCCGCCGATATCAAATCTTTGCGGTGAAGTTGCTAGCGCCGCTAGCGGCGGCGTCTCCATCCAAAGCTTGCGCTGGGAGACCGGTGAGCGTGCCGGCGGAGATGGCTGCGGTGAGCAACGCGGCAGCCCACGCCGAACGTGAACCCATTCCGGGCATGTTTGTCCTACTTTTCTTTATGTGGGTCCGAGCTGGTCATTCGTAAGATCGGTGTCTTGAACGGGTTCCTCTGGGCTGTTGGTTGCCTGATGTGATGTCCACGGGCAGGTGCGCGTAGAGGGTTGCCGGTGTCAGCCGGTCACGCGGATCTCGACGAGCGTGGATCGCGCACCACCGATGGTGCCCTCACCCACGGATGCGAAGCCGTCTTTGGCAACTGAGACGGTCTGGGTCTTTCCGTCCGCGGTGAGGTCCGCGGTGAAGGGGTGGTCTGTTGCCTCCAGGTAGAAGACGCGGGGCACTTCGAGTGTGAGATACCCGGTCTTGGCAGTCGCCTTGAAGCAGTAGATGCCGTCCCGGTTGGCGGTCTCGTCCTTCACCGTCATGACGGTGATCTGACTCGCCGACTGGTCGCACTCCGTCAGCACGATGTGGCCGTCTCCTCGTATCAGCTTGATGCCCTTTGTCGCTTCAATGTTCGCGGCATCCGGATAGGAATAGTCCTCGACCGCGTAAGGGGCCGTATCGGCCAGCTTCGCCGGAGATTCAGAAGCTGATGCAAGCGGAATTCCAATAAGCGCAGCAAGTGCGCCAGTCGCTCCAAACGCAAGGAGTATGCGGGAACGGGAAATCACAGGATCACCCTCCTGGTAATGGATGGCCCACGCATCTGAAGGTCCATCAAAGAATAATGAAAACGCAAAGGATGCTGACGGAAAGTAACTTGATCCTCAACGGAAAGTCAACGTGATCAAGGTCACGAAGCCGTCTTCGTTGTCCCAAATTAGGACTTATGACACCAAGCGACCAGGCGCCACCTGGGGCAATTGGAGGTAATTCCCTCTGCGGGCTTTTTCGAGATCGAGTCAAATATGTAGAAAAATGAAAAAGTGGGATTATTTATTTGATTTTTTTCAATGTGGACTTATTCCCGAAAGTCGCAGTGCGGATTCGGTGATTCGGCAGTTAAGGTTTCAGCTCCCTATTCAAAACCGGCAGTTGGCATTGTCGGTATTTGTGAGATGAGTGCTGTGAGTCGAAGAATCGATAGGCAGGGTAAGTTGTGGAGGTTCTTGCGCGCCGTACGCGTGCTGAGCTTCGTTCTTTCGTCTTTTCCTCGTGTGAGAGGCAGGGTCGGCAGGCCGTCTCCTGTGATACTCGGCCTGTGTTCGGGCCTGTTGCCCCTGACGCTTCTGGTGGGGCTGCTGGCAGGACCGGCAACTGCGGCTGCATCGGCTGGGGACGTTGGGGCTGACGCCTTGCGAGTCGCTGCCGCTGAGGAGGTGACTCCGACCGACCGGGGCTTGGTTGTCGACTTCTGGGAGGCGGGCGGCCCTGGCGTCAAAGCAGCCGCCGAGGCGGCCCTGACCGGCAGCGACGCCGATGTACAGACATTCCTGGCCACCGTGGACAACCTGTCGTTCCAGGACGAGCGGGTGAGCGCTGCCCAGCTCGCCAGTGTGGGCGGCACGGAACTGATTGCCGCTGCCCGCCAGGCGCTGCGTGGAACACGGGAAGAGTTGGAGGACTTCCTGGATGACGGCTGGGAAGACCCGATGGAGCAGGATGACCGGGTCCGGGTGGCTCAGGTCATCTCCGTGGGCGGGCCGATCGTGCAGGACGCCGGGCGTGCGGCGTTGAACGGGACTGCTGACGACATCCGGAAGTTCCTCGCGGACGGGCAGTACGACCAGCGTGAGCAGGATGAGCGGGTCCAGCTCGTTCAGATCCTCAGTGCGGGCGGCCCCAACGTGCAGGCGGCCGGGCGTATCGCGCTGAGGGGTGGCGCCGAGGAGATCCGGGAGTTCCTGGAGATCGGTCAGTTCGTCGCGCGTGACAAGGACCAGGAACACGCCACGGTCGCGCAGCTGGCTGCGCAGGCGAAGGAAGCGGGTCGGCAGGCGGCCAAGGAGACCGAGTCCGCCAAAACGGAGTCCGCCAAGGCGGTCGAAGCGGCGCAGCTCGCGAAGGAGGCTGCGCTCAAGGCGGCGTCCGAGGCTGAGGCGGCCAAGGACGATACTGAGGAGGCCGCGCGCGCGGCGGGTCGTGCGGCCACGGCGGCGTCCCAGGCGGCCGCGTCCGCGCGGCAGGCGATCAACGCGTCCCGTGCCGCGAACAACTCGGCTCGTGTCGCGGCGAACGCCGCCTCACAGGCGGCCGCTGCCGCGGCCGGTGCGTCGCAGGCCGCGTCCCGGGCCCGCTCTGCGGCGGCTGACGCGGCGGTGGATGCGGGGAACGCGGCTGCCGCGCGTGAGGCCGCGGTCAACGCCCGTGCCGCCGCCAAGGGTGCCAACCTTGCCGCCGACGCTGCCGACCAGGCGTTTGAGGCCGCCACCGCCGCCGGAGTGGCAGCCCGTTCAGCGGCGAGCGCGGGCGCGAATGCGGCCCTCGCCGCCAACGCGGCGATCGAGGCCAGCAACTACGCGGACGGCTCCAGCGCGGCAGCCGCCGAGGCACGTGCCGCGGCCGCCGCCACCCAGCGTCACGCCGCCGAGGCCAATCGTGCCGCGGCCGCTGCCGAGGCCCTGGCCCGCAAGGCCGCGACGGCAGCGGGCGATGCACGGGACGCGGCCCGGTCAGCCGCGGCGCACGCCAACAACGCGGCCGACGCGGCCGATGAGGCGGCCGATCACGCGGGCGAGGCTGCCACCGCTGCTGACAGGTCCACCGCGCACGCCAACGCGGCCACCGAAGCCGCGAACGAGGCCACCGACGCCGTACTCAAGGCCCATCAGGTCTACACCCTCGCCCGTGAGGTGGAGGCCGAGGAACTGCTCGGCCGCACCAACGCCGGTATTGAGCTCGCCAAGGACCAGAGAGCGGCCGACACCGCCAGGACCGCGGCGGTCGCCAAGTTGGAGCAGGGGGTCAAGGACCGCGACGCCGAACGGAGCCGGCTGGCGGCCCAGGCTGCCGAGTCCGGAGCCGACCTGACGGCCGTCGCCGGCGAGGGCCGCAAGCTGGCCGTGGAAACGATGAAGAACGGCACAGCGTGGGGACGTGCCGCAGCCGAGGCCGCTCTGGCCGGCCCCGACGAAGTCGTCCTCGACTACCTGCGCAACGGCTGGACCACCGCGAAGGAACAGGACGACCGCTCCTACGTCGAGCGGCTCGCCGAAGAAAGCGACACCGAAGAACTGCGCGAGGCAGCCGAGGCCGCCCTCGACGGTGACGCCGCCACCATCACCGAATTCCTCGACAACGGCCAGTACCAGGTCGTCTCCGAGATCATGCGGGTCGGCATCGCGCAGGTCATCTCCGAAGCCGGACCGATCCTGGCCGAAGCCGGCCGCAACGCCCTGAACTCCGGCGACCCGAAGGAATACAGCGAGTTCCTGGGCAGGACGCAGGTTACCGCGCGGACACAGGACGAGCGGGTCAGGGCAGCGCAGCTCGTTGACAGCGGCGGGCCCGAGGTGCAGTCGGCGGCCCGCATCGCGTTGGCGGGCCCCCCACAGACGCTCCATGCCTTCATCGCCTCCGGCCAGTACATCGCCCAGCGCAAAGATCACCTCACCGCCACCCACGTGGCCCAGATCCAGAAACTGATCGCGGACGCGGCGAAGATCGCGGCCACCGCCCAGCAGAACGCCGCCACCGCACAAAAGGTCGCCGCGACCGCCCGCAAGGCCGCCGCCGAAGCCAACCAGTGGGCACAAAAGGCCAACGCCTCGGCCGCAGAGGCACAGCAGTACGCCGACCAGGCAGCCCAGCACGCCCAGGACGCCCAGGAATCGGCGGCCAGCGCGGCAGCATCCGCCACCACCGCACGCAACGCTGCGAACCAGGCCAACCTTGCCGCCGAAGACGCGGCCCTGTCCGCCTCGGACGCCACCCTCTCCTCGGAGACTGCCCAGGCGGCGGCATCCACCGCATGGGTCGCCGCCGACCAGGCACGCCAGTCGGCCATCGCCGCGGGCAAGGACAAAGAGGCAGCTCTCACCGCCGCCACCGAAGCATTCACCATCGCGGTCAAGAAATATCGAGAGGAGGAGGAAGCCAGACGCCAGGCCGCGGTCAAGGCAAAACAGGAAGCGATGAACGACCCGGGGGCACGCGCCCGCGCCCTCTACCGCTGCCCAACCCTGCAATTCGGAGTCCCTTGCGGCTCGGGAGAATTCGCCCGCTGGTGCACGCACAACGAAATCTATTGCGAAATCCTCGCCGAGGGACCCGCGTTCGAAGCGGCCATGAAACAGATATGGGACTTCGAAAAAGAGCTGCTAGGCCTCAGCAACCTCGAAGCATGCCTCGACAAGAAGGACTTCGAGAACTGCGGCAGCCTCGCAGCCGACGCCCTCATCGGCGCCAAACTCAAAGCACTGGACAAAGCCTTTGACGGCCTGAAGCTTCTTAAGCGAGGCTGTAAGATCATTGGCGGGACTTCGGTTGCATCGACTGCGGCGTTCACAGCCTCGGCGGCGGGTGCCTCCGACTACGGTTGCCTGGAAGGCAAGCAAAACCATGTTGTCCATGATCCTGTCACCGGCAACATCATTACTGACATCGATCTCTTCGAGTATGGTGTGATGTGGGAGGAGAAAACCGCCATTTATGGCGATACCGACTGGATCGGTAAGCACATCGACAAAAAACTGGCCAACTATCTGAAGTGCCGGGAACTGTTGCCAGGCTATGAGAACGCGCCGATCGGGTTCCGGTTTACCAAGTCTGGAATGGACCCAAGGTTCCGGGCGGCGCTGCATGAACGGTTCGAAGAGCTCAGGCGGGAGCACCCGGGCCTCGACTTCAGGCTGGAGATCGCTGATTAAGCTGACCTCGAATCCAGCGCGAATCGCACCGAGACATCCCACGAAGGCATCGGAAGACAGCGCATGAAGCACCCCTGTCATTTCTGATGTCGGCTACGGCGATGTTACGGCCGTCGCCGCAGGTGGACCTGGTGTGGGTAAGTAAGAAGTAAAACAAGATCGACTAAAAGGTACCGAGATGAGCCAGTACTTCGACATAGGTGAAAAAACCCTGTGGAACCCATCCAGCGGAGTCTCGCATCTATTTCAACGACAGGTAGAAATTTTCGAGGCGGAGTTGAAACTCTCATCGGGTATCGAGCCGATGAGGAATGACGAGTGTCAGATCGACCCGGCCACCTTCGAAACATTCGTCAACGCCCTACTGGTGCACCGACGGACGAGCCATACTGTGCTGGTTGCGCTCTCGGAAGGCTTCACTGCCACCGTGCTAGTACTCGCAGAACGCGCTGGGATCAGAGTGGACTGGACCCAGCTCAGCGCTACCCCGGAAGACGCTGCCGAAAGAGTACAGGTTTCCGCTGCCGTAGGGGTTCGCGCTCCCTCTGTTGGTCGATCATGGGGTGCGGGACTGCGCGAGAAAGTACAGGAGCTTGGGGGCAAAATGCCTTGCTGAATAAATCAACCGTTATGATCGGTTGCGAGTAGCAGAGTCTCGGTGTACACGAAGTTCCATGCTGAACTGGACAGCCAGATATTGGGACGGGTCGTCCCGGAGAAAGCAGTCCAAATAGAGTTGCAAGAAGCAACATGAGCAAGCGGCAAGCGGGAAACGTTCGCCTTGCCTCGAACTTCGCGAGGGGTCGTCAGTTCGCTGACGGCCCCTCTCCGGGGTTGAGGAGCCGCCGCTCTCGTCGTAGTGCAGCAGGAGTACGCGCTCATCGTCGTCCAGGGCGATGACGCGGGCGGCTTCCCGCAGCGGTGGGACCGTCATGCTGTCCAGTGTGGCAGTTCAGGCCGGCTCGACCAGGTGGTTCCCGATGCACGCGGCGTCCAGATCACATGCCTGGACGGTGGCGAGGTGCAGGTCAGTGTCCAGCGGGGAGACCCGTGCTCGGGATTCTGGCAGCTCGGCGGCGGCTTGAGTCTCAGCGGTGGGGGAACGCAGTGGCGAACTCGTCGGCGAGGTCTTTGACCCGGGGGTGGGCGGCGTACGGCTGGAGCCGTGTAAGAACGTCGTTGACGCTGTCGCTGACGCGTTCGGACATGACCTGGGCGGCGCAGTGCAGTGCTTTGCGGCCGTGGTCACAGGCGAGTTCGACGTCGTTTTCCTGGAGTGCCGTGGTGGCCAGGAGTGAGTGGTTGAAGCCGTGGACGCGGAGCATGGTGGCCGGGTGGGTGGCGGCTTCTGTGGCGTAGCGGCGGGTCTGGCGGGACATGCCGAGGTCGCGGTAGGTCCAGGCGATCTCGCCGGCGAGTTCGGCCCGGGTGTAGTTGCGTGACCAGGTGGGTTCGTCGTCGGGCCGGGCGCGGGCGAAGTGCTTCTCGGCCTGGCGGATCGCGGTTTCGGCGGAGGTGGTGTCTCCGGTGCCGGAGTGGGCGCGGGCTTCGAAGACGTGGAAGATCGCGGTGGCTGCGGGGGTGGCTTGGGGGGCTCCGTGGCGGGCGCGGCGTGCGAGATCGATGGCTTGGGTGGGGTGGCCGAGGTGGAGGGCCTGGTGGCTGAGCATGGTGAAGGCGCGGGCGCCCAGTGGCTGGTCGTGGGCGGCTTGGGCCATGCGGGCGCTTTGGATCATGTAGCTCTGGGCTGCTTGGTGGTGGCCGATGTCGTAGGACATCGGGCCGATGGAGAGAAGGAGTTCGGCGCTGGTCTGGCGCAGGGTGCGTCCGACCCTCTCGCTGTAGCTACCGTTGAGCAGGTCAAGGACGTCGCTGAGGTAGTGCACGGCCAGTGGCCGGGTGTGGCCGCCGCCGTGGGTGACATCCAGGTTCTGCAGCGCGGTGAGGGTGTCGCGCACCCGGGTGACGTCCGTGGCTCCTACGCGCCTTGCCGCGGCTGTGGTGGCCGGTGCGTCGGGGTGCTGGTCGAGCCAGCGGCCGCTGGCGGCCATGACTGCGGCACTGGTGTAGGCGGAGGAGCGTAGGAAGTCGCGGCGGTCCACGTCGTACCTCCTGCGTAGCTCGATTTCGATTCTCAGTGGCGGCCATCGACAGCCAAACCCTTCCCTCATCAAGATCAATGGCGGTCACCTCCGTGGTAATCCGCCGGCCGACCTCCACAGCCGCAGCCGAAAACTGAACCCAGGACAAATCCAACCGTCCGACCGCCCCAAGCGGCCGCGCGGAGAACCCGTCCAAGGTCACCATCACCAGGGATCGCGTGACCTCGGTTACGGTCCCACCGCAGACGTCACCGACACGGATCGCTGCCAGAAACTCCCGGGAAGCCTGACCGTCCGACATACCGCCCATGCCGTCCAGCCTCTCATTGGGAAGCCGCACACCGACCCGGAGGTGGTGTGCCGCCGCCCCTCATCAACCGAAGAAGGCTCGCAATCCGGCGCCGAGTGCAATAACGACTCAGGCGTACTCCGCCCTCCTGACTGGTGCGCGCGGGAGCAGACGAGGCTCTGGTCCATCGCGAGAACTCACCGCCCCGTGCTGCCGAGCCCGGAGCCCGTCGTCGTGCCGGCCCAGGGCCACCCAAGCCGGTCCTCGTAGTCGCCCCCTCGCAGGCCAGCCCCATCCCAGCCCTTCAGAGCGGTACACCAGGGTCAGAAACGGTCAACGCAACCGGCTCCAGCACCCCTCGCAGACCCGAGTAATCCCTGGTCAGAGCACTGCGGTGCTTCTAGGCGCCGTTGATTCCCACGCTCAGAGCGCGAGTTCGATTCTCGTCACCCGCTCCACGACAAAGGCCCAGGTCAGCGATCGGGGCCTTTCTTGTTGTCTAGACCTCTTGAGGTACCGCGTGCCCTCCACGTGCCCCAGTCGCGCGATGGGGCTCCACGGAAAGGACCAGAGCGCGCCTCGCGGCATCCGCGCCAGTCCACTGGACCAGGCAACCGCCTGCCCTCCACGAGGGAGCGGGCGCCAAACAGGCTCGGGTGGCATCCCCAGCCCGACTCTTCCGCACCGAAGTAACCGTCCAAGAGCAAAGCAGTGGATGCTCACGCAACGACTGAGGGGCCACGCGTCTTCCGGACAGCTGTGAAGCCATCGGAATTCGCACCTTGGGCTGCATCGTCTCGGGATGCGGCAGCGTCGCTGGTCGCCATGCCCGCCTCGAGTATCGATGACATGGTGAAGCCCCCGGCGACCGGGTGCGCGCCGCGCCGTGCAACGAACCTCGAAGGGCCCCACCGCGAGCGGTAGAGCCCTTCACCAAACATCGGCTCCGTGAAGTGATCCGGACGGAACGGCCTAGTTGGAGAAGTACAGGTATTTCCAAGAGCCATACGTCGTGGAGTTCACGGTGTCGCCGGACGACCCGTTGACGTACACCGACCGCATCCGCGCCTTGATCCCGGACTTCCCCGGCGCTTCAAGGGACACGGCCGACTTTCCGTTCGTGCCGAGCGCGAAGTACTCCGAGGCGGCGGAATACCACTTTTCCGCCCGAGTAGACCTGCAGGTCGAAACGTTGCTTACGCCCCTTGTAGTAAGACATGGTCGTAGTCAGCAGCGGATCGGTGCTCTTGTGGAACCAGTAGTACGACGTCGAGCCGATCTTGGCCGTCTTGTAGTGCTTGGAAACGGCGGTGGAGGCATTGACCCGGGCGTACGCCGTGGACTTGACCGTCCTGGGCGCGATGCGGGTGTCCCCCTTGAAGACCGCGGTGACTTCCGTGTCCCGCGTCATGTCCACCGTCGCGGAGATGTTGCCGCTGGAGTTGACCGTCCCGGTCTTCAGCAGCTTGTTGGGCTTGTCGCCGCCGAAAGGGTTCGCCCAGATCTCGACCGTGCGGTTCTTGTACGTCGAACCGAGGTGCGCGGTAAAGGAGACATCGGTGCCGTAGTTGTAGACGCTGCCGTTCTTGTTCAGGGTCAGCGTCGGCTTTGTGAGAGGAACCGTGACCTTGTCGGACGCGCTGACCGCCATGTGCGCGGCGTCGCCCGCGTAGGCGACCTTGTACGTGACCGTGCCGCCGGCCAGCGGGGTGTCCGTGAAGGTGTACGAGCCGTCCGCCTTCGGCGTGAGAGCGGGCAGCGACTTGCCCTGGGGGCTCTCCAGGTCGGAGCGGGTGAGCTGCAGTTTGGCGCCACTCGGCAGCGGCACTGTCGCCGACAGCTTCCCGGTCACGGTGAGCTTACTGCCGCGTGTGGCGGTCGACGGTGCGTTCACCGTCAGGCTCGGGACGTTGAGCGTGGGGTCGGTGAGCGCCTTGAGGGTGTAGCCGCCGGGCGAGCTCACGAGCGCGAAGATCCGGGAGGCGTCCGGGGCCCAGGCGAGGACGGAGGTGTCGGCGGCGTATGTGCGGATCGGCTTGGTCGCGCCGGGCCGGTAGACCGACACCTTCGCGTCGCTGATCTGGGCAACCAGACCGTTCGGAGCAATGTCCGCGCGCTGCCCGGCCGGGTAAGCGCCGGCAGCGGTGAACTTCTCGTCTGCATAGGCGTGCCGGTCCGTGCCGTCGACCAACACCTGCGGGGAACCGGGCACGAGGTCGATGTCGCTGACGTAGTTCAGCGAGTAGTCGCCGTTGTGCCAGGCGGTCACCTGGGGCGTGGCGCCGGAGACGTCGACGACGGCCATCAGGTCCTTGGTCATGTCGAAGAAGTCGGTCGCGCCGACGGCCAGCAGTCCGGGTGCGGACAGGTCGGAGTCGAGGAACGGCCCGCCCCCGACTCCGGAATCACGGGAGAGCTGTCCGAGCGTCACCGGATCCGTCCCATCGGCCGGGTCGACCGAGCCCAGGTTGCCGTGGCCGTTCAACTGGTCTTCGTAGGTGAACCAGGCCTTGCCCCCCGTGAATTCGACGTACAGCGGGCCGATACTGGTGGCCACCGGGTATCGGGCCTTGATGTCGAGGGTGGCCGCGTCGAGTGCCACGATCTCGTGGCTGACCCGCGCCGCCGCGTACAGGGTGGTGCCGTCGTCGGAAAGAGCCAGGTCGAAGATCCCGTCGATGCCGCTCACCGAGTCGAGAAGTTTGCCGCTGTAGTCGGCGGCGATGATCCTGTCGTTCGTGTCGTCGCCGACGAAGACCCGTTGTCCGATGCCGTCGACGACGATGCCTGCGGGCGAGCCGATGGTCGCGGTGACCGCCGACGCGGGACCGGCCGCGGCGACACTCAGTACCACCGAGCTGAAGAAGACCGCTAGCGCTGTCGCGGTCGAGATGCTGCGCGTACGCACAGTCGTTTTACCCCCACGAGAAACCCCGGTGGATGACCGGGAGATGAGAGCACCGCGCAGCACCCGGATG
This sequence comes from Streptomyces sp. NPDC055025, assembly GCF_053608565.1. Lineage (NCBI taxonomy): Bacteria > Bacillati > Actinomycetota > Actinomycetes > Kitasatosporales > Streptomycetaceae > Streptomyces > Streptomyces sp. NPDC055025. The sequence continues at coordinate 34,245 of NZ_JBSGVS010000025.1, read as the reverse complement.
TATCCCCGGAGCGGGTGACGCGGGGTGCGCGGCTGCTACCGGGCAGCGTATGACATGCAAGTGACAGATGAGGGGGGAGTTTCCCGCGCGGAGAAGGCGCGCTCACCCGAGGGGGTCAGGCGAGGGCGCCCGGAGCGGCCACCGTGGGAGGTCGTCGCCGCGTCTCGGGCCGGCCTCCCCCATGGTCAAGGCCGCGCTCTGCACTTGAGCCTTCCCAAGTGCAGTGGGCCACGCATTCTCGGCGGGCGACGGCGGCCCCTCGACGCCAGCACCATCACCGCATTCGAGCCTCTGATCAACCGTCTCACCCTGCCCCCTCGCAGGAGGCTGTGCCACAGCGTGCCGGTAGGGGCGGTAAACAGCGGTCACCAAAGGAGCCCACGCGCCCAGTCAGGCTGAACGTTGACGCACATCCTCACAGGTCAGCGGCTGTACACGCATTTCAGTATCGGGTGATTCCCAAGCTCAGAACGCGAGTTCGATTCTCGTCACCCGCTCCGAAGAAGCCCCAGGTCAGAGACCTGGGGTTCGGTTTTTTGGCCAGATCTCTCAAAAACCTGCGCGTCGTTCCGCCCGCCATAAGTGCCCTTCGGGGGAGCCAGGTTGGCCGCTGGGCAGCGCGTCGGGAGCCGGGTGGGGAGCACGAGTCGGCGGGCGGCGCCGGCCGAGCCCGTGCCGAACGCGCGCCTGCTGGCATGCGGCGCAGCGGAAGGCTGCGTCATTGGCGCCGGCGCCTGCGTCGGCGCTGCGGTGGAGTGCCGGTAGATCGGCTGAGCCCGCTCGGACGACTGGACCCCGCGAGCCATCAGGTCCTTCAGCTTGGCGCCGCTGTCGGCGGCGAGATTCCCGGGGTGCCGCAGGTCGTAGAAGCGAAACTCCTTCGGCATGCCGATCGCGGCGCGGGCAGCAGGCCACTCCCGGCTGATGCCGGCGCCGCGGAGGGCCGCACCCCGCTCACCCACGTCGACGAGACCGTACGGCCCCCATGGCCGGCCCTTCGTGGTTTTTCTCCTGTCGGCCCCGGCGAACTGGCCCCTGGAACCGCCGTACGGTTTCACACTTCGTGTCGGAATCTCACAGCGGGTGCGGGACGGAAGTCGGACCCGATGTGGCGCTGAGACGTGCAGGTCGTGTTTGTACCTGGTTCGCGTAGACACATCGGCGCCTGGAAAGCCGAGGTAGCCGCGCCGGGAACAGCCGGCCCGGTCGACACGGTTGCATCGACCGAGGGACCGGCGCCGCACGGGCGGGGAACGCGGAGACCACGAGGTCGTCCGCCCCACCTGGATCCGGGTTCTCGGGGTCGCGGTACGCCCGCCGCGCACTCGGACCAAGACGTATTTCCGCGGGAGGACTTGTTTCATGACTGACCGGCCCCTGACGCTCATGGCAGTACACGCCCACCCTGACGACGAGGCCACCGGAACCGGTGGGGTCCTCGCGCGGTACGCGGCGGAAGGCATCCGCACGGTTCTCGTGACGTGTACCGATGGCAGCTGCGGTGACGGACCGGGAGGTGTCAAGCCGGGCGATCCCGGTCACGATCCGGCAGCCGTCGCCTTGCTGCGCCGCCAAGAACTCGAGGCGAGCTGCGACGTCCTGAAGGTCAGCGATCTGGAGATGCTGGACTATGCCGACTCCGGGATGATGGGTTGGCCGAGCAACGACGCCCCCGGATCCTTCTGGCAGACCCCCGTGGAGAAAGGCGCCGCCCGGCTTGCGGACCTCATGCGGCATTACCGACCCGATGTGGTCGTCACCTACGACGAGAACGGCTTCTACGGTCACCCCGACCACATCCAGGCGCACCGCATCACCATGGCGGCGCTGGAGATGACCGCGCTGACTCCGAAGGTGTACTGGACGACGATGCCCCGCTCGATGATGCAGCGGTTCGGGGAGACAATGCGCGAGTTTCATCCGGACATGCCGGAGCCGGATCCTGCCGAGGCCGCCGCGATGGCCAAGATCGGCCTCCCCGACGATGAGGTCACCACGTGGGTGGACACCACCGCGTTCAGCGGTCAGAAGTTCGACGCGCTGGCCGCGCACGCCAGTCAGGGCGAGAACATCTTCTTCCTCAAGATGGGCAAGGAGAGGTTCGGCGAGCTGATGGGCCTGGAGACCTTCGTACGCGTCCAGGACACCACCGAGGCGGCCGTACCCGAGAACGATCTCTTCGCCGGACTACGCTGATCCGCCCGCCCGACCGGCCGGGAAAGCACATCAGCCTCAGCGGACCTACCCTCCCCCCTCTCACTCCGAGGAGCCGCCGCATCCAGGTGGGCCAGCGCCCAGTTCCCCGACCAGACTGACCGTCTCCCAAGACCCAGCCCAACGGGGCCGTGCCACAACGTGCCAGTACCGTCGGTACACAGCGGCCACCAGGGGCTTCACCGAAGCCTCGAATGAACGGCCACAAACAAACATCACCCCAGGCCAGAGGCCGTTGTCTAGCCGAAAGTTCGGGGTGATTCCCAAGCTCAGAGCGCGAGTTCGATTCTCGTCACCCGCTCCATGACAAACCCCCAGGTCAATGACCCGGGGGTTACTTGTTGTCTAGTCCAATTCGAGGACCGCGCACCACTGGCGCACCACATCTGATGGTCAATCGGTGCAACGAACCACACTTCGGAGACCTGTCGAATATTCATTCGGACGCGTTCTCGAATCCTGAGACCGAGTTTGCGTGACGCGCGCCATAGCCCTGGCCGTCCCGAAACTACTGACCGTCGCTACTGTTGATCGCTGCACAAGCATCGGCATGCAGCAAACACTGCTGCTGGGAAACCGTTTTGGCGCCACGCCAGACCCCCGCTGAGCGGACAGGATCGAGCACCCTACGTGACGATACGCCGTTTCGGAGGGCTGACGCCGTGTCACGTCAGCCCCCGAACGGTCGGTCAATCCAGCGTCGGGCCCGGCGCACCACTTGTGCACCACTTGCCTCGCCGTCGGCCACGTCATGCCGTTCCGCGCGCACGCGGGCGTCCAACCCGGCCGCGACCTCCTTCTGCCGCTCCAGCGTCGAGTGCTGCTAGATCAGGGCCGCCTTCTCCGAGGACTGGCCGGCGCGGACCATGGCGTCCTTCAACGTGCCGCCCGACTGGGTGACGAGGGTGTTCCCGGTGTGGCGGAGGTCGTAGAAGCGGAAGCCCTCAGGCAGGCCGACTTCCGCGCGAGACCCGAAAGTTGCGGTCACTCAGGCCCGTCCGCCACTGAACTTGAACTCGTGATGTCGGTTGAATCGCGGTGAGGTCCTGATTCGAGAGAGCTGGACGCCGGCGTTCCGTGATCACGGGGCTGGCTGGGCCACCGACGCGCGGCGCCCAGGTTCACTTCGATCTCGTCGTTCGATGAGCAGACTTCCAGCCACGACGGGTAGCCGCCTTGCGCGAGCGCCAGGACCTCACCAGGGCACTCGCCGGTTTCGGTGAAGAGTTGTACATCTGCGGCCACGATGGTGCGCGGGCCGGTCGCTGCGGGCACAACCTCGCGGGCCGGTATGCGGCCTGCTCACAGGTGGGCGTCCAGGAACTCCCCGAGCGCGGTCCTGGACATCGGACCGCTCCTGTCCGCCATCGGCTCGCCCCGATCGATCAGCACGAAGGAGGGCGCGCCGGTGACGCCGTACCGCCGTACGGGGCCGGGGCACCTTGCGATGTCGGCCCGCACGACGATCAGTCGGCCCTCGTAGGCGTCGGCCACCTCCCGCACCAGGGGATCCACTTCCTTGCATGCTGCCGCGGCCTTGGGCCACACCCCGTGGAAGTACGCGAGCACCGGCACGTCCACCCTCGCCAGGATGAAATCGAACTCGGCGTCCTCATGGGGTTGTTGGACCCTGTTTGCCATCGGTACTCCTTGACGCTCGACTCGATGCGAGGCAGTGGGTGCCTCCTTGTGTCTCCCGACCGCGACGGCCGTACCGCCCGTCAGTGGGCCCTGCGCGCTCGGGCGGCCTCGCGGGCCTCCGCCATCGTGCGTGCCTCCGCGGCCTTGCGGGATTCCTTCGGCGGGCGGCCCGCGCGGGTACCCAGACCCCGGAACGCCGCGTTGCCGGTCTTCGCCCCGTCCTGCACCGGCGGGCGCTTCGCGCCTGTGATGCTGGTCAGCCTCTCCTCGCCGGAGCGAACCTGAGCGACCGTGGGCCGGATCCCGGTGTCCGACATCATCCGGTTCACGTCCCGGCGCTGGCCGGGCGTGACCAGTGTGACTACGCTGCCGGACTCCCCGGCACGCGCGGTGCGCCCGCCGCGGTGGAGGTAGTCCTTGGGGTCGGAGGGCGGATCCACGTTGACGACGAGGTCCAGGTGCTCGACGTGGATGCCACGGGCAGCGACGTCGGTGGCCACCAGCACCGTGATCCCGCCGTCCTTGAACTGGGCCAGCGTGTGCGTGCGCTGCGGCTGCGACTTCCCGCTGTGCGGAGCACCCGCCTGTATGCCGCTGCTCCGCAAGTGGCGGGTGAACTGGTCCACACCGTGCTTGGTGTCCAGGAACATCAGCGCCCGCCCGTCCCGAGCCGCGATCTCGGTGGCTGTCGCGTACGTGTCTTCGGGATGGACGTTCAGTACGTGGTGGTCCATCGTCGCGACCGAGCCCTCCGCCCGGTCGACCGCGGCGAGCACCGGCTCACTCAGATATTGCCTGACCAGTTGATCGACGTTGCGGTCGAGCGTCGCGGAGAACAGCATCCGCTGCCCGCCGGGGGGCATCCGGTCCAGGGTCTCCGAGACCTGCGGCAGGAAACCCATGTCGCACATCTGGTCCGCCTCGTCCAGCACCGCGATCCGCACCCGGTCCAGGTGACAGTCCCGCCGGGCGACGAGATCGACCAGCCGTCCCGGCGTCGCCACCGCGACCTCGGCACCCGCCCGGAGCGCCGCCACCTGCCGGCCGATCGCCAGCCCGCCGACCACAGTCACCGAGCGTAGTCCGAGCGCCTCCGCGTAGGGAGCCAGCGCCTCGCTCACCTGCTGCGCGAGTTCCCTTGTCGGCACCAGGACCAGCGCGAGAGGGCGCTTCGGTTCGGCGCGCCGGCCCGCCGTACGTGCGAGGAGCGCAAGCCCGAAGGCGAGGGTCTTTCCCGAGCCGGTCCGCGCGCGGCCGAGGACATCCCGGCCGGCCAGCGCGCTCGGCAGGGTGGCCGCCTGGATCGGGAACGGCTCCCGTATCCCGAGCCCCGCCAGCACCCCCATCAGCTCGACCGGCAGTTCCAGCTCCGCGAAGGAACCGGCCGGCGGGAGGCCAGGCGCCAGTGTCCCCGGCACCGAGAGCTCGCCCCGCGGGGCCCTCCCCTGGTCGGACCTGCCGGCTCCGGAGCGACCGGAGGCCGGCTGCTGCGCCTTCATGGGGGTTCCTCGTTTCGGCGCCCTGAACGGACCTGGGCCCGTACCTTGTCCGGCACGGGCCCAGGCTCTCTGCAAGCGTGACCCGACCTTACCAGCGCGGGCCTCGCGCCGGCCGTCCCGCTCCCCGGCCGGGCAACCGCCCCGGCACCCGCCCCCGGGGATCGTCACGCGCTGAAGGCCGGTAAGCCCCTCGACATCCGGGATGCTCTTGCCGAGCGGCACAAGGGTTCCTGCCGTAGGTGGCCCGGCGCTGGACGCGATCGCCCCGCGGCTGGAGACCATGGCGGGCGCGGGCAGGCGCGGGCAGGCGCGGGCAGGCGCGGGCGATCGGGGAATTCGGAATCGATGTCTCGCGCTTGCACTGATACGTGACCAGCATGTCCGTGCACGGCGCATACTCGGCCGAAGGCCAGGACGCCGATTGACGAGTGAGAGCGTGATGGGCCCCTGCTGACACCCCTCGGCGCCGCTGCGCTCGTCCCCACCGATGAATCCGTAGATCACTTCACATCATTCCGGGAGAACCTATGACCGTGAGCAAGAACATCAACAACCCTGTGGGCATGGGCGGCGGCCAGCGCAAGAGGCTGTCCCGCGCCGAACGGCAGAACAACGGTCCGCACCGCAACCTCGACCGCAAGAACGCCGCCGACCGGAAGGCGGAGCTGGTACGCAAGATCCGCGAGAAGGCAGGCGCAGCCGAGGACGCCGGGCAGACGGGCGACGACACCGAACAGAGCTGACGCACCACTGTCGCAGGGCGGCACCGCACGGGGCAGGGCCAGGGCCGCGACGCACGGTCCAGGCCCCGCCGTACCGGGTCTGCGGCCGTACCGAACGCGGCCACTCCCGCTCAGCTCTCGGCCGACCACCAGCGTCTCACCCGACCACCCAAGGACGGGCGTGCCACTACCTGCCGGTCAGGACGGTGAACAGCGGTCAGCAGGGGCCCGAACGAAGCCACTGCGGCACGCTCCCAGGGACGCGTTTCCCCAGGTCAGAGGCGGGCAAGCCTACGCAGTACAGGTGATTCCCAAGCTCAGAGCGCGAGTTCGATTCTCGTCACCCGCTTCACATACAAACCCCAGCGTCGAGGCCATTGAAGAAGTCCACATCGGCCCAGCCACCACGAAACAGAACCACTGACAGCGAAGCCTCCGCCGAACCGGAGATGATCAATCCGAGCGAATCGGGATCATTCACCCGAGCCCTGTCGGTCTCCAGAGGCTGGGGCCACTCAGCCTCCCAAGCCCTCCAGGTCATCTCTCCCACCGCAAGGCCGACTGACCTCCAGCGCGCGACACGAGCAGCCCATCGTTCCTGCTTCTCAGCAACACTTCCAGGGCTACACCTACGGACTCGATCCCCAATCCGCCAACAACCGTTCCCGCTTGTGACCTATGCAGCCACCCCGAGGATTCGGTGGACGATCTCAGCGGCCTGTTCCGGGTGTTCCTTGAGCCAGTTGCCGAGGTGTTCCCGCACGGCCTCCTCGACGCAGTCCCGCACGTCGGTGTTGCCCAGCTGCTCGCGTGTGGAGCCGAGGAATTCGGGTTGGTCGAGTGTCACGGACACGACTGCCGTGAGACCTTCGCTGATCTGGTCGGCGCGGGGATCGGGGTCCGCCGCTGCCAGCAGTCCCTGCTCCCGCGCGTACCCGATGACCGCGGTTGCCACTCCGTCGCGGAAGCCATCCACGTGCGTGCCGCCCTGGGAGGTGGCCAGACTGTTGGCGAAACTGCGCAGCCGCTCCTCGTGAGCGTCGTTCCACAGCAGGGCCACCTCCATCGTCCCCGCGATGCGCGGGTCCTGCCGCTCGAATCCGATGACGTCCGGATGGAGGAACGGCCCGGTCTCGGCGTTGAGGGCGGCCACGAAATCCCGTACCCCGTCCGGGAACCGGAAGCTCACCGCCCTCGGCCCGGCCACGGGGCGTTCATCGGTCAGCGAGATCTCAAGGCCCCGGTTGAGGAAGGCAACCTGCCGGAAGCGCTCCGCCAGGACAGCGAACGAGCATCGCGTCGTCGTGAAGATCTCGGTGTCGGGCCAGAACGCGATGGTCGTACCGCTACGGGTGGCCAACCCCACGGCGGTGGGCGGGGCGACCGGGACTCCGCGCGCGTATTCCTGGACCACCCGGCCGGCCCCCGCGCCCTGCGCCTCGGCCGTCAGCCGGCTCGACAGGGCGTTGGCGACGAAAAGCCCCGCACTGAAGTGACTTACGGCCCCGATGTACCAGCCTGCGGGCTGGGGCCCGGCAGGCATGCGGGTCAGCAGCGCTTCGAGATCCGGGCGGTCGGCGTCCCCGGTGGCGTCGAAGGGGACCCCCGGCCCGTCGTCGGCCACCCGCACGCAGCCGTCGAGCGTGAGCGTGACGTCGACGCGGCCTCCGCCCCCTGACAGAACCTGGTTCACCGCCCGGCCGACGACCTCGAACACCAAGCCGTGCAGTCCGCGTTCGCCGGTCGAGCCGATCCACATCCCGGGCCGCTTCCGAACGGCTTCCCGCCCCTGAAGCACCTCGATCCGGGCAGCGTCGTGCCCTGTGCCGTCCCCACTCACAAAGACCCCTCCCATCGCGTCCAGTAGACCTCCCCAGCCTAGGAGGAATCAAAGAAAACACCAGGTCAGGGCCACTTCGCCAAAGTTACAGCCCGGCGGGTCAGGACGTGCCCGGCAGCAGGCGGCCCAGCCGTCGCGCACCACGCCCAAAACGTGTCAACAGGCCCGCCAAAGCCGCGTACGACCCCGTTCCGGACGCCTCTCATGCCCCCAAATCAGTTACGCGGCGAGTCATCGGGGAAGTCCGATCACGGCGGACACCTTGCCGCGGCCCCTCGCCCAGATTGAGCAACCCGTCAATGCGGCTTTCACCGGGTCAACTTCGTCCGCGGCAGTCAACCCGACCGTGCCAACGTGCCAGTCAGAGCGGTAAACAGCGGTCACCAGCAGTACCCACAAGGCAACCCCAAGCTGCTCTCGGACCGACTGTTTCAGCAGCTCAGAGGGCCTTCCGATCGGGCCGTACGCGCCGAGGTAGACCATCAGTCGCCAGCGGGGGCCGATCGCATCAGCGAGTGCGTGGCCACCTCCTTGCCCGGGGCCCCTCATCCGGCACGGGTTTGACGCGCGTACTCATGAGGATCTGGTGAAAGGGGCCTCGGGTGATCCGATGGACAGTAGCCTCCTCACTCAACTGCCGCCGTACCGGCGGCGAGCGGGGGACACAAGGAGCGACGTACATGCAGGACCTTGCACGGATTCCGCTGGAGGGCGGGGGCACGATCCTGGTGGAGGCATCGCCGGCTGTGGACGGGCCGGTGAAGGCGGGACGCTTCGCCGAGGCCGTCCAGGACCTGCCCGCCAGCCTCCAGACAACCTTGATCCCGGTCAGGGACGCCGCCCGAACGGTGCTGGACCACTTGCGGCAGGCCGGCCCCGACGAGGTCGAAGTCGAGTTCGGGGTGAACCTCGCGGCACAGGCCGGAGCCGTCATCACCAAGGGCGAAGCGTCCACCCACCTGAAAGTCCGAGTCCTTTGGAAAAGGGACGAGCCTGAGCAGAATGGAATCTGAGGGGGAGCCATGACAGGGGAGAATCCTGTTCCTTTAATCACCGGCGGGGCGCTTCGCAGTAGCGTGCCCGCCGCGATCGTCCAGGTCCTCGCCCCTGACGGCAGTGTCGCCGGGGCCGGATTCATGGTCGGCGAGAGTACAGCCGTCACCTGCGCGCACGTCGTGCGCGGCGCGGAACGGGGGCCCGGTGACCTCGTGCAGCTCGCCTTTCCCCACGTACCGGACGTGCCGCGGGTCCGGGCACTGGTGCTCGCCGAGGAATGGCGTGCTCCCGAGGACCAGGACATCGCCGTGCTGCGATTGAGTAGTACCCCCACCGGGGCCTGGCCGCTGGCACTGGGTTCCGCCGAAGGCTGCCAGGGGCACCGGGTGTCCTCCTACGGATTCCCCGACCAGGCGCCGCCGGGCGGCCACTTCGGCTACGGCACGGCCGGCGATCTGCTCCCGGCCACGGGCGGCCAGGGCCCGCTGCTCCAGCTGACCGGTGCGAATGATCTGACCACCGGGTTCAGCGGCGGGCCCGTCGTGGACGAGGTGACCGGCCTGGTGATCGGCATGATCACCGCGATCAGCGCTCCGGACCGGCACCGCAGGGGACTGGGCATCGCCTACGCCACACCCACCCAGCTTCTCCGCGAGGTGTGGCCGGCTCTCGTCGAGCACCAGGTGAGCCCCTACCGCGGTCTGGAGCCGTTCACCACGGACCACGCCGGATGGTTTCACGGCCGCGGGGCCGCGGTGGAACAGGTGCTGGCCGCCCTGAGCGGTCGGCGCCGGGTGGTACTGCTGCTCGGGCCCTCCGGGGCCGGTAAGTCCTCCCTCGTCATGGCGGGCGTCCTGCCCGCCTTGGCCGCGGGCGCGCTGCCGGGCAGTGACCAGTGGCAGCCGGTGCTCGCCCGCCCCGGGCAGGACCTGCCGGCGGAACTGGAGTCCGCCGGACTGCCCGGGGCAGCGACCGAGGGGATCACGGCGGCGGTCGAACGCAGACTGGCCGCCGGGCCCGGCGGCCGGCGCATGGTTCTGGTCATCGACCAGTTCGAGGAACTGTTCACCCAGCGGCCCCCCGGCGACCCGCCCCCCGGCCATGCCCACCTCACCGCCGCGGATCAACTCGCGGCCCTCATCGGTTCACCGGCCGATGTCAGCCTGATCCTGGTCATGCGGGACGATTTCTATCCACGGCTGGCGGCCCTCGCCCCCACGCTGCTGGAAGCCGCCTCGCCCGGCCTGCTCAATGTGCCCGCCACCCTGAGCACGCCGGATCTGAACGCCATCATCACCCAGCCCGCCCAGGCGGTGGGCGCTCGATTCGAAGACGGGTTGCCGGAGCGGATCATCACCGATGTGCTGGCCGCCGACCCCGCCGGGGCCACCGCCCGACGAGCCCCCGTCACCCTGCTCGCCCCCTTGGAGCTGGCACTGAGCCAGCTGTGGGAGCGCCGCCGCGACGGCTACCTCACCCACCAGGCGTATCAGCAGATCGGCGAGGTCACGGGTGCCCTTGCCACCTGGTGCAACACCGCCCTCGGCCAACTGCCCGCCCATCACCGGCCCACCGCCCAGCGGATCCTCACCGCGTTGATACGGCCGGCCGACGAGGCCCACGCTGTCCCCGCCACCCGCCAGCAGGTACCGCTGACCGCCCTGCGGGCCCTCGCTGCCGACACCGATGCCGAAAGGGCCCCCGATTCCTCGTCCATCGACGAGGTTCTGGCCGCACTGGCCCACCACCGGATCATCACCACCCGCACCACCGCCGTCGCGGGCCGGCCCGAGCAGGCCCTGGGCGAACCGACGGCCGAACTCATCCATGACGCGCTCATCCGCGACTGGGCCGAACTCCGCGACTGGGCCGTGGAAGACCACCGGTTCCAGGACTGGCTGCGCCGCGTCGGCGACCGCCACGCCCGCTGGAGCACCAGCCAGGACTCGGGGGATCTGCTCGACGGCACCGATCTGGCCGAAGGCACGGCATGGGCGGAGCAGCGCGGCCTCCCCGGGAACGTCACCGTGTTCCTGGAGGCGAGCCAGTCACGGCAGCGGGCGCGGACGCGACGTGCCAGACGCATCAACGTCGGTCTCGCCTGCCTGCTCGCCCTGGCCCTTGTTGCCGGTGGCGTGGCGCTCTGGCAACAGCGGATCGCCGTGGCGGCGGAGCGGTTGGCTCAGTCCCGGCAGCTTGCGGCCGAATCGACGGCGTTGCTGGACACCAACCCCGACCTGGCCTCACTGCTCGCCGTGAAGTCGTATCAGACCGAACACACCGAAGAGGCTACGGCCAGTCTCTACGCGGCTGCCGCTCTTCCGCTGCGCAGTCGCCTCGCCGGCAAAGCCGATGCCGCGTATGCCGTGGCCTTCACCGCCGACGGCAAAACCATCGCCACCGGCAACGACGAGGGCACCGTGGAACTCCTCGACGCGACGACGGGGGCATCGCGAGGCGCCATCAAGGACGAGATCCAGAGCGGACGGGTGATGGCGTTCAGCCCGGAGGGAGACATCCTTGCCATCGGCGGCAGCTACGACGACACGGTCCAGCTGTGGGACGTAGCCAGCCGCACGCTGAAGGAGACACTCACCGGGCACAGCGCCAGGGTGAGCGCGATCGCGTTCAGCCCGGACGGCGACATGCTCGCCACCGCCACCAATACGTCCCTGGAGACCGGCTCCTCCAGACCGGTGATCGTCGGCGACGGCGACGGCACGGTGCGTTTGTGGAACACGGCCGATGGCGCGGACAAAGGCACGATCAACATCGCTGGTCAAGTCGGCCCTCTCGATTTCATGCAGGCGATGGCGTTCAGCCCGGACGGTGAGACCCTCGCCACCGGGCACAGCAACGACGGCGCCGTGCGGCTGTGGGATGTGGCCACTCGCAAGGTCAAGGACACCCTGACCGGCCACACCGGTGGTGTGAACGCGGTGGCGTTCAGCCCCAACGGCGACTTCCTCGCCACGGGCAGCGGTGACAGATCGGTGCGCGTATGGAACGGGGACACAGGCGCTCCCATGGGTGTCTTCAACCATCCTGACGCCGTGTACGAAGTGGCGTTCGCCCCTGACGGCACCACCATCGCCACCGGCACGACAGGCGGAACGGTGCGGCTGTGGGACGGATACACCCGGGAAATCCAATCCATCCTGATCGGTCACACCGGTGACCTCGACGAGATGATCTACTCCTCGGACGGTGCCACTCTCATCACCGGCAGCTGGGACGGTACGGTCCGGGTGTGGGACACCGCGTCCGGTAAGAACCGGGACACCCTTACCGGTCACACGGGCAATGTCCGGTCTGTGGCGTTCAGCTCGGACGGCCGCACCATTGCCAGCGGGAGCAGCGACGAGACGGTGCGCTTGTGGGATGCGGCGAGTGGTGAACCCCGGCCCGTCAGCCTGCCCCGCCACACCAGCACCGTGACGTCCGTGGCGTTCAGCCCGACCGACGCCACTGTGGTCACCGGCACTCTGGACGGGAAACTACAGCTGTGGGACTCCGCCACGGGCAAGGCCAAGACCAAGCCCCTGACCAGCGACTCCAAGTACGACGACTCCGTGGACGCGGTCGCGTTCAGTCCGAACGGCGAGGTGCTCGCCAGCAGCGTAGGCCTGGACGGCACGGTGAAACTGCGGGACGCGGTCGATGGCAAGACATGGAAGACCATCGAAGCTCATGACGTCCTGAATTCCATGGCGTTCAGCCCCGATGGCAAAACACTGGCCACTGGCGGGGCCGACCAGGACGGTGCGGTGCGGCTGTGGGAGGCAGCCACCGGCGAACCCCAGGGCAGTCTGCCCGGACACTCGGGAAGCGTGGAGTCCGTGGCCTTCAGCCCGGATGGCGACACGCTCGCCGTCGGCGGCTCCGAAGGCGGCATGGTGCGGTTGTGGGATGTCGCCTCGAAAGAGATCAAGAGCATTCTGCACAGCCAGTATGGCGTGACGGCCCTGAAATTCAGCCCGGACGGCGCCACCCTGGCGACAGCCAGTTCGACGAGCGCCAGCGTGCAGATGTGGGATGTCGCCACCAGCCGCGCTCGTGATGTTCTCACCGGCCACGCCGGCGGGGTGAACGCGTTGGCGTTCAGTCCCGACGGTTCCACCTTGGCCACCGGCAGTGTGGATGCCACGGTCCGGGTGTGGGACGTGGCCCTCCCCAGGCCCGACGAGGCGATCGAGAAGATCTGCCAGGCCGTCAACCGGGAACTCACGGCCCAGGAACGGTCGGAGTATCTACCGGATCAAGCCGCCAGTCCGGCGTGCCCATAGCGGGCGACCGGGCGTCGGACTCAGCACGCCCCCACGACGGCGAAATGCCTCCGAGGCCCCGAGTGAGCCCGTCCTGAGCCCGGCGTCGGCGAGATCGCCGGGTTCTGCCGGCTCGGGTTGGACCGCGTAGTCCTCCCAGAACCATGAACACCTGGTACTCCAGTTGTGCTTCTCCATTTGCCCTGGTGCGCTTGGCCGCTGCTTCGAGTCTGGTCAACTGACGCGGCATCAGGGCGGCGGTGGTCCGCGACCCACCCGATCGGGGTGCGCGCGGCCCGATCGGCCGACGGGCCGCCGCAAGCGCCATTGGTCGGCACGTGAGGGCGGACGGGTGCGCTCATGGTCAGGGGCCGGCGTCCTCCGCACGCCGCACGCCGCACGTCGAGGGTGAGCGGGGTGGGGGTGGGCGGCGCGGTGGCCATATGGCGGGCCGCGTTGGTCCCCCGGGGGCGGTCTATCGTGGCGCGTGTCGTGTTCCACCGGGCGATGGCGAGTGGCTGGAGGATCTGTGCGGACGGACGGGGACGGCACGACGGGTCAAGGGCTTCCGCGGTTGCGGCTGGACGAGTTGCTGGAGGAGCTCCAGGTCCGGATCGAAGCCGTACGCGGCACGCGTGACCGTGTGCACAGCCTCCTCGAAGCGGTGCTCTCGGTCGGCCGCGAGCTGGACCTCCCGCAGGTGCTGAAGGGCATAGTCGAGGCGGCCGTGGTACTCGTGGACGCCGAGTACGGCGCGCTCGGGGTGATCGGCGGCGAGCAGCGGTTGTCGGCGTTCATCACCGTGGGCATCGACGACGAACTGCGCTCCCGGATCGGCGAGTTGCCCAGCGGGCACGGCCTGCTGGGTGAGCTGATCCGCCACCCGCAGCCGTTGCGCCTGGCGGAGCTGGGCGACCACGAGTCGTCCTCCGGCCTTCCCGCCAACCATCCGCCGATGCGCTCGTTCCTCGGTGTGCCCATCCGGGTGCGGGACGAGGTGTTCGGGAATCTGTACCTGACGGAGAAGCGCAGCGCCCGCGAGTTCGACGCGGAGGACCAGTCGGTCCTGTCGACCCTGGCGGTCGCGGCCGGTGTGGCGATCGAGAACGCGCGCCTCTACGAGGAGGGACGCAATCGGGAACAGTGGCTGACAGCCAGCGCCGAGGTCACCAACAGCCTGCTCTCCGGTGCCCCGCGTGCGCAGGTGCTGGAGCTGATCGTCGAACGCGCCGGACAGATACTCTCCGCCGACCTGGGGCTGGTGGCCGAACCCCTCGCGGGCACCGGCGACCTCCGCACCGCCCTGGTGGTCGGGCAGGACGCCCGGATCCACAGGGGCCCCGCGCCAGAGGTCCAGGACGGTTTCATCAGCGCGGCTTTCACCAGTGCGGAACCCGTCCTCAGCATGAACATCGCCACGGACGAGCGGGTCATCGGCTCCGAGTCCCGCTGGGCGGGCATGGGGCCGGCCGTGGCGGTCCCGCTGGGCACCGGGAACCGGGTACGCGGGGTGCTGCTGCTGGCCCGCACCACGGGGCGCGAACCGTTCGCGCGTACGCAGTCGGCACCGCTGCTCGGCTTTGCCGGACAGGCCGCGCTCGCCATGGAACTGGCCGAACGCCGCAGCGACGCCGAGCAGATCGCCCTGCTGGAGGACCGCGACCGTATCGCCCGTGACCTCCACGACCTCGCCATCCAACGGCTGTTCGCCACCGGTATGACCCTCCAGAGCATCCAGAAGTTCGACCAGCACCCCGGAGCCGCCGAACGCATCGAGCGCGCCGTCAACGACCTCGACGACACCATCAAGATCATCCGCTCGACCATCTTCGGCCTGCGCGTCCAGCGGTCGGGCGGGGCGGACGACGGCGTACGCGCCCGGATGGCCGTCGCGGTGGACGGAGCGGCCGCCGCGCTGGGCTTCAGCCCGGCGGTGCGTATCGAAGGGCTCGTCGACACCGAGGTCCCGCACCACATCGCCGATCACCTGATCGCGGTGCTGGTGGAGGCCCTCAGCAACGCAGCGCGCCACGCTGCGGCGCGCACGGTGGACGTCCATGTCGCCGTGAGGGAGGGCCGGTTGGCGCTGAGCGTGGCGGACGACGGCATCGGCATCCCGCCGGGGGCGGCGCGCAGCGGACTGAAGAACATCGCGCGGCGGGCAAAGGAACTGGGCGGCACCTTCACCCACGACACCCCGTCGGCCGGCGGCGCCCGACTGGTGTGGCAGGTGCCGCTGCGGGACGCTTCGGCCGGCTGACGGTTGGGCGGTTCGGCCGTCCCTGGTCCTCCGGAGCTGTGCCAGGGGCTGTCCGTGCCAGGAGCTGTGCCAGGGGCTGTCCGTGCCAGGGGCTGTCCGTACGGTCCCCCTCGGAGCGGCAGGACCGGCTGCCGGGCGGTCCGGCATCGAGTGGCCGGCGGCGAGCCCCTGCCGGACGTCGGCTCAGGGGGCGGGTCCGCTGCCGTAGGGGCCGTACAGGTCGAGCAGCCGGGTCCTGGTGGTGTGCAGCCGGAGGGAGACCACCTGGCCCACCCACAGGGCCACGGCAGCGCCGAGGACCGGGTCGTCCTGGCAGAGGAGACGTGCGGCGACGGCGTCGAACTCCCAGGCGCGTACGGGGGTCATGGCCTCCGCGCCCAGATGCCACACGAACGGCGCGAACAGCCAGGACCACCCGACGAGCTGCCCCGCGCCCAAGGTCTCGATCACGGGGGAGCGACGGCCCGGCACACGTATGTCGAGGGTGACACAGCCGGTACGCACGACCCAGAAGCGATCGGCACGGTGCCCCTCCTCGAAGAGCCGGGTGCCCTGGGGGATGTTGACCTCGCGGGCGACGTGCATGAGCCGCTCACGATGGGCGGCGGGCAAGGAGCCCACCAGGGTGGTGGCCTTCGTCGTCATCGCTTGTGTCTCCTTGTCGCGGATTCCCGGCACGGTGGGAGTCCCACCAGATTCCGACCCGCGGTCATATCCCTTCCAGGGCTGTCCGGGTACGGCCTGAGGGCCGAACGGCCCTCATGTGCCGGCCGGGATCAACGGACCGGCGCACCAGGTCCAGCGGGCCCAACCGGGCCTCGGCGCAGGGACGTTCGGCCCTGCGGAGACGACCCGAGCGGCAGCGGCGCCACCCGTGCCCGCCGCGGGAGATTGAGGACACGCACCGGATCGGACACGCACCGGATCGGACACGACAGGCCAACGCACGACGGACACCCGTTCACCGCGCCGCTCGCCCCTGAAAGGGATGACAGACATGGCCGTTCACCAGAGCCCCCGTCACACCGGATTCCGCCTCCTCTCGCTGAAGGGGGCCGCACACTCCACCACGACGGACCACACCGCCGAGCCCCTGGCCGCCGGCGGAACGTTCGCGCGGATCGCCGCCACCGCACGCATCCTGCTCGGGTCCGTCTTCCTCTGGGCCTTCTTCGACAAGGCGTTCGGCTGGGGGTACGCCACCCCGCCCAAGGGCGCCTGGATCAACGGCGGTTCCCCGACGAAGGGCTTCCTGAGCGGTGTCGCCGCGGGACCGTTCGAGTCGACGTTCCACTCCTGGGCCGGCGCGACCTGGGCCGACTGGCTCTTCATGCTGGGGCTCCTGGGCATCGGCCTCGCGCTCACCAGCGGTATCGCCCTGCGCCTGACCGCCGCCGCCGGCACGGTGATGATGGCACTGATGTGGGCGGCCGAATGGCCCCCCGCCAAGAGCCTGTCCGACGGCGCGCCGAGCATGTCCTCGAACCCGGTCGTCGACTACCACCTCGTGTACGCGGTCGTCATGATCGCCCTGGCCGTCGCCGCGGCGGGCCGTACGTGGGGGCTGGGCGGTGTATGGCAGAACCTCCCGGTCGTACGGGACCACCGCTGGCTGGTCTGACGGCCCGACCGCACGCGTTCACCGTGAAATCCACCAGGAGGTACACCATGCTCCGCCCCGTAGTCGCAGGCGTCGACGCATCCCCGGAGAGTCTCGCAGCGGCCGAATGGGCCGCCGCCGAAGCCGCGTTGAGCGGCCTTCCCCTGCGGCTGGTACGTGCCTGGGAGGGAGTCCTGTACCCGTCGAGCCCGCACCCGTCGAGCTCCGCGGCTGACCTGGCCGCCCGGCAGGACGGGGCGGGCCGCTCCCTGCGGGAGGCCGAGGAACACCTCACGACACGGTTCCCCGGCACCCGTCCGACCGGTGAGCTGATCCAAGGACCCCCGGTCCCCACCCTGCTGAAAGCGGCCGAGGAGGCCGAGACACTGGTGCTCGGGTCGCGGGGCCTGAGCGGTGCGGCCGGATTTCTCGCCGGCTCCGTCGCCTCGGACGTCGTGGCCCACGCCACGCGTCCGGTGGTTCTCGTACGGCCGGCGCCCCACCCGGGCACCACGGCGGACCCGCCCCCCGGCGCCGGCTCGCCGGGCCGGGTCGTCCTCGGAATCGACCTGGCGCATCCCTGTGACGAGGTGATCAGGTTCGCCTTCGAAGCGGCCCGCCGCCGCGGCGCGTCCCTCTACGCCCTGCATGGCTACGGTCTGCCCTTGGCCTACTCGATCGCCGCCGCCCAAATGCCGCTGTCCCAGGACTTGTTGGCCGCGCAGCGTGCCGATGACCTGGCGGCCGTACTGCGGCCGTGGCAGGAGAAGTACCCGGATGTCCCCGTCATGGCCGACGCGGTCATGGCCCGGTCCGCGGACCAGCTGGTGAAGGCGGCTTCGGGCACGGCTCTGCTCGTACTCGGCCGGCGGGAGCGCACGTCCCGCCTCGGGGCCCGTCTCGGCCATGTGGCCCATTCGGTGATCGCTCACGCCGCGTGCCCGGTGGCGGTGGTTCCACACGGCTGAGGTCTTCGGCGACGGCCCGTCGGTGGATGGACCCCGACGGGCCGTCACCGACCGAGGGGTCGCCACCGACGGAGGAGCCGTCGCCGACAAAGGAATCGTCACCGGCGGAGGAGCCGCCACCGACGGAGAGGCCGTCGCCGACGCCTTCACGCACCCGACGCCTTCACGCACCCGCGGAACCGCCGATGACGGACTGCCGTGGACGGACGCCCTGGTCGGCCGCCGCGGGACGGTCCACTATGGGCAGTGCCGGGGAACGTACTCCCGAGACCGCGAAGGGCCACGATGACAGACAGTCAGGACTCTCCACCGCAGGAGCCGATCCGGGTCTTCCTGCTCGACGACCACGAGGTGGTCCGGCGAGGTGTGCACGACCTGCTGGACGCGGAGGCCGGCATCGAGGTGGTCGGCGAGGCGGGGACGGCGGAACAGGCCCTGGCGCGGGGGCCGGCGCTCCGCCCCGATGTCGCCGTGCTGGACATACGGCTGCCCGACGGCGACGGCATCACGGTCTGCCGGGAGTTGCGGTCGAGAATGCCCCGGCTCGCCTGCCTGATGCTGACGTCCTTCGACGACGACGATGCCCTCCTCGACGCGATCATGGCCGGGGCCTCGGGCTACGTCCTCAAGGAGATCAAGGGCAACGACCTGGTCGCCGCGATCCGTACCGTCGCCTCCGGCCAGTCGATGCTCGACCCGGCCACCACGACCCGCCTGATGAGCAGCCTGCGCGGGAAGGAGCCCGCTCAGGGAGACAAGGCGTCGGCACTGGCCGGTCTCACCCCACGGGAGCGGGAGATCCTGGACCTGATCGGCGAAGGCTTGACCAACGCCGCGATCGGCAAACGTCTCTTCCTGTCGGAGAAGACGGTCAAGAACAACATCTCCCGGCTCCTCGCCAAACTCGGCGTGGAGCGGCGCGTCCAGGCAGCCGTCCTGGCGACGCAGACCGCTCCGCGGCACCCCGCACACGGATAGTTCCGGCGGTAGCCGCAATTCGGCGGCGTCCGGGGCCCTGGCGAAAGTTCCTGAGCGGGTTCACCCGGTGGGTGAGATCATCCCCGGATGGCGAACGCGCAGCTCCCCGAGGGGTGGACTCTCGACCGGATCCGCGAAGTGTCCGGCGACTACGAGGCCGTCGCCCTGGATCCCGACCGAACGGTGAAGTGGGTCGACGTCACCGGAGCCGACGAGGCGATGCAGCCGGAGATCGTTCTCGGCTTCCACGACCTGTGCCTCGTGAAGCCCGTCCACGACGACAATTGGTACATGGGCAGCCTGTACGACGACGGAAGCGTCGACTGCTGGACTCCCTACGGCGATCTGTATGAGGCGCTACGTGGCCTCTAGTAGTGCCTGGTCAGGTTCACTCGCCGGTGGCGTGTCCGTTTGATTGCTTGCTCCGTTGACCTGTTGTGATGGGTGGGGAGCTGGCTGCGGTCCGGTGTGATCTGGAGGACTTCGCGGCGGAGGTGTTCGAGCCGTTCGCGCGGGCGGATCAACGCCGGTGGGGAACGGTCTATCTGCGGGGGTTGTTGCTGGAGGGGCGGCGCAAGTCGGTGGAGCCGATGGCCGCCCGCCTGGGCGAGGACGGCAACCGGCAGGCCCTGGCACATTTCATCACCACCAGCCCGTGGGACGCGGCGCATGTCCGCGCCCGTCTGGCCTGGCGGATGCAGCACGTGATCAAGCCGACCGCGCTGATCGTGGACGACACCGGGTTCCTCAAGGACGGTGACGCCTCGGCGTGTGTGGCCCGGCAGTACACAGGCACCGCGGGCAAGGTCACCAACTGCCAGGCCGGGGTGTCCCTGCACCTGGCATCCGACGATGCGTCGGCAGCTGTCGACTGGCGTCTGTTCCTGCCCGAGAGCTGGGATCCCGCCTCACCGAAGGCCGATCCGGCCAGGGTGGCCCGCCGCATCCGGTGCGGTATCCCCGCCGATGTCGGCCATGTGGAGAAGTGGCAGCTGGCCCTGGACATGATCGACGAGACCAGGTCATGGGGCGTCGATGTCCCGCTCGTCGTCGCCGACGGGGGCTACGGCGATACGGCGGTCTTCCGGCTGGGCCTGGAAGAACGCGGCCTGAGTTACGCGGTCGGCATTTCCACCACGACCACCGCCCACCCGGAAGCGGCACGGCCCCGTACCGTGCCTTACGGCGGACGCGGCCCAAGGCCCCGGCCCGTCTACCCCGAGCCGGCCCGGACGGTGAAGGAGCTGGTCATCGCGGCCGGCAGGCAAGCCGCCCGGCCGGTGCAGTGGCGGGAAGGCTCCCGGCCGGGCAGCGGCCGCAGCGGTCTCAAGCGCATGTACTCACGGTTCGTGGCTCTGCGGATCAGGCCCGCCGGCCGAGAGATCCGCAAGAACGCCGACGGGCCCGAACTGCCCGTGCGCTGGCTGCTGGCCGAATGGCCCGCCACCGAGCGCGAACCCGTGCAGTTCCGGCTGTCCAGTCTTCCCGCCGACACCCCACCGGCCACCCTCGTGCGCACCGCGAAACTACGCTGGCGCATCGAAAACGACTACCGCGAGATGAAACAGGCCCTGGGCCTGGCCCACTTCGAAGGCCGCACCTGGCCAGGCTGGCACCACCACGTCACCCTCGTCTCCGCCGCCCACGCCTTCCGCACCCTCCAGCGCATCACCCGGTCCCCAAAAGAGACGGCGCCGGCCTGAGCCTCTACCAGGTCACCCGCGAACTGCAGTTGCTCCTCGCGGTCTGGACCGGCGCCTGCCCCACCTGCCACCGCAACACGCCAGAACCGATACCAACCTGACCAAGCCCTACTAGAGGCACGGCCTGAGTGTCCGACCGCGTGCGGCTACGAAGCCCCTGCGCCAAGGCCGTCCACAGACGCTCACGAACAAGGGCGGGACCCGGGGTGCGGCGTGGCCACGCGAACGGTGAGTCCCCCAAGCAGTCGGAAGACAGCCCAGCAGGACGGCAGCCGGTGCCCCGGCCGCCACCGCCGGAACCTGACTGTCAGCATCGATGTCAGTGCCCGGCAGATGTCAGTGCCCGGCAGTAGCCTCGCGTCGGCCGAGCATCCGCGAGCACCTTGCGAACAGGACGTTCAGAGCATGGTCCTTCCCTCCGACGCCCACGGCGTCGAACTCACCGACCGCGTCATCGCCTCCGTCGAAGCGGACCCGCACCGGCTGGTCCTGGACTACGACACGCGGGCGGGGCCGTGGCTCGCCGCGGCGGCGGACCCGGTGCCCGGCGACGAGCTCGCCTCAATGGTGTTCCCCAGCGGGCGGCCGTTGCCGCCCAGCCTGCGCCGCTGGCTGACGTTCGACTCCAGCCTCCTGCGCCGGTTCGGCTGGTTCGACTCGGACCTGCGTTTCACGCCACGGACCGTCGGACGGCTCGCTCGCGACGAGTTCGGCGACGGCTGGGGAGAGGGATTCGAAGCGCTGTCGGCCCGCCTCGACGAGTGCTTCCTCCTCCCAGGAGGATCCGATTCCCGGCGGGTCCTGGCCACAGGCGAGCCCGATGAATACGGCGAGTATCCGGTCTTCGCCCTCGACGTGGACGACCTGCCGTGCGTCGAGTTGATGTATCCCGGCCTGGACGTCTACCTCGCGGACACGGCCGGCATCATCTCTCGCCGGGAAGACAGCTACTCCTCGCTCATCGATGACGGAACATACGCCTCCCGAATGCGCGCACACGCGCACAACGCCCTCGCCGGAGATCTGCACAGGACATGTCTGCCGGAGCGGCTGTGAGCCTCCCGTTGTGCCGAGGGCCGACCCGCCGAGGACGACCGCCCGGTGCCCGAGCGGGACCGCTGAACGGATTCCTTCCGCAGTACACCGGGGTCCGGTGACGCCCCGGCACCTCGCACAGCGGTCTCCTTCCTGGGGCACGGGGGCTTCGCCCTGGTCGTACGGGCCGACGCCGCCGCACCCGCGGAAATTCCCTCGCGCTCCGGCCGGAACGGGCTGAGACTCGTCACATGGCTGACATGGGGGCGTTCCGGGACGCGGTCACCGCGTGGGCGGCGGGCGGCCCCGGCGAGCCCGCGCACGAGCTGGCCGCGCGGCTGCCCGTCCGGGCGGCCGTCCTGCTCGAAGGGCCGAGCGACGTCGCGGCGGTCGACACACTGGCGAAGAGCCGCGGCCGGAACCTGGCGGCCGAAGGGGTCTGCGTTCTGCCGATCGGCGGTGCGATGAGCGTCGGGCGCTACGCCCGGCTCCTCGGTTCCCCCGGTCTGGACCTCCGCCTCACGGGACTGTGCGACGAGGCGGAGCGTCCCTACTACGCACGCGGCTTCGAACGGGTCGGTGCGCCACAGCAAGGCTTCTTCGTCTGCGCGGCAGATCTGGAAGACGAGCTGATCCGCGTGCTGGGCGTGACACGGGTGGCGGAGCTCGTCCGGGCGGAAGGCGACCTGCGTGCCCTCCAGACCTTCCTGCGTCAGCCCGCGCAGCAGGGCCGCGCCCCGCGGCAGCAGTTCAGGCGCTTCCTCGGAACGAAGAAGGGGCGCAAGATCCACTACGGCCGGGTACTCGTCGAGGCCCTCGACCCCGACCAGGTCCCAGCCCCACTCGACCGCCTGCTCTCCAGCCTCTGACCCCGGCGCCGTCGATCCCGGCCGGCACGACGCGCATCCGTGGGGCTTCGGTGGCTCCCATAACGGTGTGCGTTCCGGCAGGCGATGGGGGACACTCCGAGCCATGCCAAACGTTGAAGTCTCGCCCAAGGTGTCCGTCGAGTACGAGACCTTCGGTGACCCCTCCCACGCGCCTGTCCTGCTGGTGATGGGCTTCGGTGCCCAGATGATCGCCTGGCACGACGACTTCTGCCGTGCGCTGGCTCAGCGTGGCCGCTACGTGATCCGCTACGACAACCGTGACTGCGGGCTGTCCACGAAGTTCGACGATCGCCCCGTCGACATGGGCCAGTTCATCGCCAAGGTGAGTTCGGGCGATATTCCCTCCGCCCTGGGGATGCTCGTGTACACCCTCCGGGACATGGCCGACGACGGCCTCGGTCTGCTCACGGCGCTCGGCATCGAACGGGCGCATGTGGTCGGAACCTCGATGGGGGGCATGATCGCCCAGACGATGGCGGTCACACAGCCCGAGCGGTTGCTGTCCTTGACGTCGATGATGTCCTCGACCGGCGAGACCGAATACGGCCGGTCCAGCCCCGAGGCCCGAGCGGTGCTCTCCAGCCCGAAGCCGTCGGACCGCGAGGGATACATCACAGCGGCGGAACGGGAGCTGGTGTGGGCCTCCAAGCGTTACGGCGACCCCAAAGCCGTTCGCGAACTGGCCGCCAGAAGCTACGATCGCGCCTACTACCCGGCCGGTCTCGCACGCCAACTCGCGGCGATGACCCTCGCCGGCTCACGCGCCGACGCTCTTCGGCGGCTCCGGATCCCGACCCTGGTGGTCCACGGCCTCGACGACACACTCATCGATCCCAGCGGTGGGCGACGCACCGCGGAGCTGGTGCGAGGCTCGGAACTCCTGTTGATTCCCGACATGGGCCATGACCGCCCACGCCAGCTCTGGCCGGAGATCGTCGATGCCTTGGTATCGCACACCGGCTGAGTGCCGAGGGCCGTCCCGCGCCGGGGCTCGACCACCCCGTTCCGCGTGGCCCGCGCGGGGACTGTGCGCGCCGTGAGGGGACTGCGCGCGCCGTGATCAGGTCGGTACGGCCCTACGAGGGCGGCTCGTCACGGAGGCGCGGGCAGTTCATCGTCTCGTCGTCGCCGGCTCCGGTCATCGCGGCCACACCGTGCGGACGCGGGCACCGTGCGCCCGCCCGCGCCGAAGTGGCGGAAACACACGGCACCCTGGCGTCCTCGCAGGTCAACGCGTCGGTGTGAGACCAGCACCGACGCCGCTCGTCGTTCCTTGCCGCGTCCGTCCAAGGGCGGCCAGTCGCCGCAGGGATGTGATGTGCAGTGTGAACAGCAGCGGGACGGCGGCCGTGGGGATCAGGGCGAGCGGTAGTTGGGTGATCGCCTGTGTGGAAGGTGTCACGTCGAGGACGTGATTGCCGATGAGGATCGCCAGGGTCAGCGCCACGACGAGATCCACCATGCCCAGCACGTTGAACCGCACGGCGGTCCGGCGACCGGTGCCCTTCGCGATTCGGCGCGCGATGAAGGGTGCGGCGAGCCCGGTCGCGATGTCGCCCAGTCCGGCGGGCAGGGCGAACAGCGCGGGCAGATGCCCGAGGGCCATCATGATCAGGAACACCACCCCGACCACCCGGAACGTGTGCGGCAGTTCAAGACGGCTGAGCATCCCCGGGGCGGCGAGAGCACGGGCCACCACGGGGATCTGGGTGGCGGCCAGCAGCACGACCAGCGCGGCGGCAAAAGCGATCGGCAGCCCGGGAAGCCGTCCGGGCCTGTTGAGGTACCAGCCGTTCGCGGCGATCACCCCGCTGGTCGTGAACCAGCCGCCGAGCAGCACCACCGCGCCCACACCGAGCCCGACCGCACGGCGGCGGCCGAGACCCGCGAGCTCCGCGCCCCGGTAGAGCACGAGGCCGACCGACCCGACCAGCCCGGCGGTGCCGACGAGGGTGAGTATCCAGACCTGGACGGGCACATCGATCATCACGGTCACCTCATTCATCACGGTCATCTCATCTCGGTGCCGGCGAAGACACCGTTCCGGCGGTCGGCGGAGACGCCGGGTGTCGCTCGTTTCATCGGACCGGGGCCTCTCGGTGGCCGGCGGTGTCGGCCGGGCCGTCCGCGTCGTACGGGTCGGCCGCGTCGGCCAGGTCCGCGGTGTCGGCAGCGTCGGCGGTGTCGTACGGGTCGGCCGCGTCGTCCGGTGCGGGCCGCTGCGGGGGCTGGGCGGGAAGGAAGGCCGCGGCGAGCAGTGCGCCGGCGACTGCGGCGAGTCCGGCTACGACGCAGCCGAGAATGAGGCCGTCGTGGAAGGCGTCACTCGCGGCGCGATGTACGGCCTGGGCCGTGGAGGACTGGCCGAGGGCGGCGAACCGGCCGGAGACCCCGAACGCCGCTCCGACGGACTGATGGGCGAGGTCCGTGAGTCCGGAGGGCAGTGGCGGAAGGGTACTGGTGAGGCGTGAGTCGTACAGGGTGGCGTAGGCGCTGCCGATGACGGCGACACCGAGGGTTCCGCCGAGCAGGCGGGTGGAGTCGTTGATGGCGGAGCCGACGCCGGCCTTGTCGGCCGCGACGGCTCCCATGATGGACTCGGTCGCGGGTGCGGAGGTCAGTCCCATGCCCAGGCCGTAGACGACCATCTGGACGGCGATGATCCCGTAGTCGAGTGTCGGGCTGAGGGTGCCGGCGGCCCAGAAGTAGAAGACCGCCTGGAGGGTCAGCCCTGCCGTGACGATCGCCTTGGTGCCGGCACGGACCGCCAGCCGCGTGCCGAGGGTCGATCCCACGGCGACGGAGATCGCGACCGGCAGCAGGTGGACCCCGGTGGACAGGGCGCTGTAGCCGCGGATGAACTGGAAGTACTGCGTGATCAGGAAGATGAATCCGAGCAGGGTGAAGAACGCGATGGTGACCGCGGCGCTGGCGGCGCTGAAGCGCATGTCCTTGAAGAGCCGTACGTCGAGCATCGGTTCGTCGGCGCGGCGCTCGCTCACGATGAACGCGGTCAGCAGGATCGCGGAGCCGGCGAAGCCGACGAGTGACGCCGGGGATGACCAGCCGTGGTTCGGGGCCTCGATGATGGTGTAGACGAGCAGTCCCATGAAGCCGCCGGACAGGACAAGGCCCGGGTAGTCCAGGCGGTTCGGTGCGCGATCCCGCTCCTTGGGGACGAACAGGGCCACCAGGGCGATGACGGCCGCAGAGATCGGGCCGAGAACGTAGAAGGTGCTGGCCCAGCTGTAGTGCTGGAGCAGGAAGCCGCCCACGATCGGCCCCAGCGCGATGGCGACGCCGGCCGTGGCGCCCCACAGGCCGATGGACAGCGCCCGTTCCTTGCGGCTGGTGAAGACGCCGGTGAGCAGGGCGAGTGTGCCCGGGAAGGTCATCGCGGCCCCCAGGCCCATCACGGCCCGTGCCGCGATCAGCTCCTCCGGTGAGCCGGCGTACCCGCCCACGAAGCCGGCCACGCCGAACACCAGCAGACCGGCCATGAGCATGCCCTTGCGGCCGAAGCGGTCGGACAGGCTCCCCGAGGTCAGCAGCAGGGCGGCGAACACCAGGTTGTAGGCGTCCACGACCCACTGCAACTCGGCGGTGGAGGTGTCCAGTTCGAGCGACAGGGTCGGCAGCGCCACATTGACGAGCGTGGTGTCGAGATTGATCACGAACGACGCCGTGAGGAGGGCGACAAGCATCAGTGGTTTCGATGACGTACGAGTCATGGTGGAAGATTACACCTAGCTAGTTTACTTTTTCTACCAACCACTTTACCTCTCGTAGTAGGCTGGGCGCATGCGGAGCTATGGTCAGTACTGTTCGATCGCCCGCGCCCTGGACGTGGTGGGTGACCGCTGGACGCTGCTGATCGCCCGGGAGCTGCTGTTGCAGGGCCCGTGCCGGTTCACGGACCTCAAGAACGGGCTGCCGGGTGTCGCGGCGAATCTGTTGTCGACGCGCCTGAAGGAACTTGAGGCCGCCGGGCTGATAAGCCGCGAGGACGCACCGCCGCCGATCGCCACCGTCCTCTACCGGCTGACCGAGTCCGGTCTGGAACTGGAACCGGTCCTGAAGGCGCTCGGCCTGTGGGGGCTCCGGTTCATGGCGGAGGAACGGCCGGACGACGCGTTCCAGGCGCAGTGGCTGGCCTACGCCCCGGCGTGGTTCACCACCGACGCCGAGCAGGACGCCCCGCCCGCGGTCATCCAGCTCATCGCGGCCGGCGAACTGGCCGTCATCGAGTTGCGTAACGGCCAGGTCCTCACCCGCCTCGGCCGCGCCACCGACCCGGACCTCGTCCTGGACGGCCCGCCCCGCGCCGTCCTCGGCCTGCTCAGTGGCGTGATCGACCTCGAACGAGCTGTCCAACTCGGCCTCACCACCACCGGCCGACGGGACCTGCTCACCCGCCTCCGCCCGGTCACACGGGACCGGGCGCGTGCTCAGGACGAGGTCCTGGGATGAGCGCCGGCTCCGCCCCGTCGGCGAGGACCTCGTAAGGCCGCGCCCGGTACGTCCGGCCGTCCTCTCCGCGACGCTGGAGAGAAGAGGCGGACTACAGACAGCGTCTTTGAGCGCGTGACCGACGCGGCAGCCCGAATCGGTACCTCGACGGCCTGTCCCTCATCAAGCCCGGTGAGTACGGTCCGTGCTTCCGGTCCGTACTTCCGGTCCGCGCTTCCGGTCGGGTCGATCCGGAACGCCGTCCCGGGGATTGAACGGGGGGCGAACCCGCTTCAGTGAGTGTCGCCCGCGAGGCTCGACGCGGTGGCGGCGGGTGGCATTTCCTGGGCCAGCGCCCGGAGGACGGCGAGGTGGGTTCTGGTGACCTCGATGCCGTAGCGGCTCAGGTGGTTCTTCAGGTGCTTGGCATGGATGTGCTGGCCGGGGCGGTTGCCCGGGAAGAGCCAGGGACTGCTGCGGTTGGCCTCGACGTTGCGGGGACCCCGGTTGAGGGCGTGGTCGCGCAGGACCGGTGCGAAGGGATCGGGCACCAGGCGCGGTTCGTGCGGTCGGTCGATGCTGATCCGGACTTCGTGGTTGCTCAGGGCCATGTCGTCGATGGTGAGCGCGGTGATGTGAGCCAGGGGCTGGGCGAACAGGATCAGGATGATGAAGGCCGCGCGGTCGCGGAGGATGTAGTCGGTCGCGGGATCGAGTATGTCGCGCAGCAGTCGCAGGCGTTGCTCATGGCTGAACGTGCCGCGTGCGGGTTTCCGCCGGCGGGTGACCTGAAGGTTGTACGGCACGCTGAGGTGGCGGGGGAACGCTCCGTCCCCGGCGCCCCATGTGATCAAGGCCCGGGTGCCTTGGCGGCTCGTACTGCCCGTGCTGATCCAGGTGTCGATATGGGCCTGGGTGCATGTGGCCGGGGTGGTGTCGTGGTCCCGCAGCCAGGCCAGGAAGGACTTCGCGGAGTTGATCTCGTGCTGCGGACGGTCGACCAGGCCCGGCGTGAGGGGCTCCCGAGTGGCGCGTTCCCGCAGGCGCAGGGCGTGTCCGGTGGCGAATCGGCCGATGAGTTGCCGGTCTTCCGCCAGCTCGATGGAGGCGAGGGTCCGGGAGAGCCAGGCTTCGAACTGGACCAGATAGCGGTCGCGCTGTTCGAGGATCCTGTGCTGGACGAGCAGATCGCGCAGGTGTGCCGCGGACTGCGGGGAGGGATGGTCGTTGAGGGATTCATGGCTGAGGGGCAGCCGGCCGGTCGCCAGATCGGCCAGCAAGGGGGCGATGTGCCGGTTGCCGACGAGCCAGACCAGCCCGGCGTCCGGACGGGGCTGGGTGCGGATGGCCTCGTGCAGGGGCAGCAGGGCAGGGGAGACCTGGCCGGTGCCGTCGTCGAGGACCTCGGTGATCCGTTCGGTGAGATGGCAACGCGGGCATATCACGCCGTCGTGGCGGTGTGCCCACCAGCGGTGCTGTTGCCCCTGGTGCCGGCAGCGGGGACAGGTGAGTTCGGGCATGGCTCAATCGGTACGTCGGAGTCGCTGGAGGATGAGGTGATGCGCCGCGGTGGAACTCCGGCACAACACTCTCGGGCCAAGCGGCGGGCGGCTGATCGTCATGCGTCGGCGGTCATCGGCAGGCGGAGAGTCTAGGCGCAATCCGCGCTGACCACTTTCCACGAACCACGCGGCAGGGTCCAGCGCTTCGGCACGGAGATCGTCGACCGCCGCATCGGTGACCTGACGGCGGATGGACCAACCCGCCCCACTGGGACATCCGACACAATCGCCTTGATTCAACCGCAAGATGTAGTTTTTCAGGATGACCGAGCACCATGTCGCGCAGGTCGGCAGGTCGGTGATACACGGCGCGTCGAATTGCCCGGCGACGCTCTCACCACCATCCAGCGACGGAACGGCGGTTAATCGTTCTTCGTCTGTTCAACTCGGTTTCCGTCTGAATGCTCCGCCGCCCACCTAGCGTCCGTGAGGGCCGTGAAGGAAGGGACTCATGGAGACACTCAACGCGATCCGGGCTCGTGGGATCACCAAGACATTCGACGATGTCGTCGCACTCGACGGCGTCGATCTGGACGTGACCTCAGGTCAGATTCACGGCCTGGTGGGCCCGAACGGTGCCGGGAAGACAACGCTGCTCGGCCTTCTGCTGGGCCTGGCCGTCGCCGACGCGGGCCGGCTGGAGATCCTGGGTACGCCCGTCGGGCGGGCGCTCGCCGCTCCTGACGGTGTCGCCGGTTTCGTGGATGGACCAGGTCTGTACCCGTCGCTCACCGCAAGACAGAACCTGGCCGCGCTGGCCGCGCTCCGCGGTCACGAGGCACGGGCGGCGGGGGTCGACGACGCCCTCGATCAGGTCGGGCTCACCGCTGTCGCCGACGACAAGACCCGCGGTTTCTCGCTCGGCATGCGTCAGCGGCTCGGTCTCGCGGCGGCCCTGCTCACCAGGCCCCGGCTGCTCGTGCTCGACGAGCCGTCCAACGGTCTGGACCCCGCCGGCAAGAGACATGTGCACCGGGTGCTCACCCGGCTCGCGGCGGAGGGAGTGAGCGT
Source organism: Streptomyces sp. NPDC055025 (assembly GCF_053608565.1). NCBI lineage: Bacteria > Bacillati > Actinomycetota > Actinomycetes > Kitasatosporales > Streptomycetaceae > Streptomyces > Streptomyces sp. NPDC055025. Next base: position 4,612 of record NZ_JBSGVS010000025.1, on the reverse strand, counting down.
CGTGCTGTCGAGCCACCGTATGGACGACCTGGAGGAGCTCTGCTCGGAGGTCACCATCCTCGCCACCGGGCAGGTCGTCTTCTCCGGCCCGCTGAGCAAGCTGGCGGCCGAGAACCGTGAACTCGACTACCGGCTGATCACCTCCGACGCCCAAGCCGCCCGCCGTGTCGCCGTCGAGACCGCCGGGATTCTGATCGTCCACGACGCCCAGCCGCGCTACGACGCCGAGGCACTCGTCGTACGGGCGCTGGTGCCGGCCGTCGACGAACTGGTGGTGCGGCTCGTCGAGGCGGGCGTCGCGCTGCGCGAGCTCGCACCCGTCGTATCGCCGCTGGAGGCCGCGTTCCTCGCCCTCACCGAGCAGCAGGAGGACTCCCGATGACCGCGACCGCGCCTACGCCTGCACCTGCACCTGCGCCTGCGCCCGCAGCCCTCGTGGACCACCCGTACGGCGGTGCCCGCCGCGTCCCGGTGTTCCGCGCCTACCGCTTCGAACTGGTCAAGCTGGTCTCGCAATGGCGGATCCGCCTGCTGGTCCTCGCCTGCTGGATCGCACCGGCGCTGTTCGTCGTCGCGGTGAGCCAGCAGACCTCGCTGCCGGTCGACACCCTCTTCGGCCGCTGGATGCAGGCCACGGGCTGGGCGGGCCCGCTGGTGACGCTCGGTTTCGCGGGCACCTGGGCCCTTCCGCTGCTGACGTCGGTGGTCGCGGGCGACGTCTTCGCCGCCGAGGACCGCCTCGGCACCTGGCGCCATCTGCTCGTGACCGTGCGGTCGCCTCAGCGGATCTTCGCGGCGAAGGTACTGGCCAGCCTGACCGTCATCCTGCTGCTGGTCGTCGGCCTGGTCACGTCCAGCACCGTCGGCGGGCTCGCGGCGGTGGGCAACCATCCGCTGGTCGGCCTCGACGACCACCTCATGACGCCCGGCGGCGCCGCGGGCACCGTGCTGCTCGCCTGGGCGTGTGTGCTCGCCCCGACGCTGGCCCTCGCCGGGATCGGACTCCTCGGGTCCGTCACACTGGGCCGCTCCCCGATGGGACTGCTGCTGCCCGCGCTCGTCGCGCTCGCGATGCAACTGGCCCAGATGCTGCCGCTGCCCGCGGCCGTGCGCCTGGCCCTGCCCGGCTACGCCTTCATCGCGTGGAACGGTCTGTTCACCAGCCCGGCGCAGCTCGGCCCGCTCCTGATCGGCATCGTGGTGAGCCTGGTGTGGGCCGTGATCGCCACGGCGCTGGCCTATCTGCTCTTCCTGCGGCGCGACTTCACCAATGTGACCGATGACGGCCTGGCGCGCCGCGCGCTCACCGCGGGAGTCCTGCCGCTGGCCGGGCTGCTCGCCGTGACGATCGCGGTCCTTCCCGCGGTGACGACCGCGAGCTACTCGAGCTCGGGCATCCAGCAGGCCAAGGTGGAGCACTCGCTGGCCACGGCGTTCGCGCATCTCTACCGGATGCAGGCCGACGAGCTCCACCGTCCCGCCGTCACCGAGGCGCAGCTGAAGTCCAGCGCCGCGTGCACCAAGGGCAATGTCGACCACGACGCCGAGGGCGCGGGCAACGACTGGCGCTGCGTCGTGTCGTGGCACCTGCCCGGCAGCGAGGCCACCGGCCAGGCCATCTATCAACTCGACCTCACCGCGGACGGGCGGTTCGTCGCCGACGGCGACGGACCGAAGGAAGTCAATGGCTACTTCCTGGTGCGGACCCCTTACGGGGACACGCCGAACCCGCTGTGGCAGTTCGACAGCAACGTCGAACTGCTTTCCACCTCGAAAGGAAAAGTTTGATGCAGGTAGCACGCCGCCGCATTCCGACGGAGAAGGACGACGCCGTCTATCTCGGTAACAGACGGATCGGGCGCCGGGTCCCGCTCATGACCGCCGGGGTCACCGTTCTGGCCGTCGCGGCCGCCGGTACCGCGTTCGCCGCGACCGACTCCTTCGGGACGGTGCACGTCGGGCAGACCACCACCAACGGGCAGCTGATCTCCAGCGACCAGTACCTCGCCCCCTACGGCAAGCGTCTGGTCGTCAACAACGGCAAGATCATGTCGTCCACCATCAGCCCCGACGGCAAGCACATGGCCGCCACCGTCACCGACGGCGGCATGGTGCTGAACATCATCGACCTGAAGAACTACAGGCTTCAGCAGGTCATCGGCAGTGGCGCCGGGGCCGATCTGAAGATCAGCGGTAGTGACGTGGGCCAGGAAGGCCCGACCTACTCGCCCGACGGCAAGCAGTTGTGGCTGGGCCGGGCCGACGGCTACACCAAGTTCACGGTGAACCCGGACGGCAGTCTGTCCAATCCGACCACCGTCTCCATCCCGGCACAGGGCTCCAAGCGCTCCCTGGCGTCCGCCGCGGTGTTCTCCGCCGACGGCTCCACGGTCTACTCCGCGGTCAACGGGCAGAACCGGGTGGTCGCCATCGACGCGGCGACCGGCGCCATCGAGCAGAGCTGGAACACGGGCAACGCCCCACGCGGCATGGTCCGGGTCGGCGACAAGCTCTACATCAGCAACGAGGGCGGGCGTCCGGCGGGTCCCGGTGAGGACACGATCAACTCCTACGGCACGCAGGTGCCGGCCAGCCCGGTGACGGGTGCCACCACCACCGGCACGGTCAGTGTCGTCGACCTGACCGACCCGTCCGCCGCGGCCAGGAGCATCAGTGTGGGTCTGCACCCCACCGCGGTGTACGCCACGAAGAAGACGGTGTTCGTCACCAACACCGCCGACAACAGTGTCTCGGTCATCGACACCGCCAAGGACAAGGTCGTCCAGACCATCTCCACCCAGCCGTGGCCCCAGGCGTCGGTCGGGTACGAGCCCAACGCGGTGACGCTCACCAGCGACAACCACCTGCTGGTGACGCTCGGCCGCGCCAACGCGGTCGCCGTCTACAAGTACAAGTCCGCTCAGGAGCCGGTCAGTTACGTGGGCCTGCTGCCGACCGACTACTTCCCGGCGGAGATCGCGACCGTCGGCAAGGAGATCGTCGTCTCCAACACGCGCGGTATCGACGCGCGCCGTCCCACCACCGCCGCCGGACGTGGTACCCACGACACCACCTCCAGCCTGACGCACTTCACACTCCCGGACGACAAGACCATCAGGTCCCAGACGAAGAAGGTCTTCAAGCAGAACGGCTGGACCGACAACTCCGTCCGGCTGGCCAACGGCAAGAGCAAGGCCAAGCCGGTACCGGTGCCGGTGAAGATCGGCGACCCTTCGACGATCAAGCACGTGTTCCTGATCGTCAAGGAGAACCGGACCTACGACCAGGTCTTCGGCGACATCCCCGAGGGCGACGGCGACGCGTCGCTGGCCCAGTTCGGTGAGAACGTCACCCCGAACCAGCACGCGCTGGCCGGGCAGTTCGGCCTGTACGACAACACCTACGACGTCGGCACGAACTCCGCGGAGGGCCACAACTGGCTGATGCAGGCCGACAACCCCGAGTACACCGAGTCCTCGGCCGGTGAGTACCTGCGCAGCTACGACACCGAGGACGACGCGCTGGGCCACCAGAAGTCCGGCTTCATCTGGACCGGCGCGCAGGCCGCCGGCAGGTCGGTGCGCAACTTCGGCGAGTTCCACCAGTTCCTGTCCAAGCCCGCCGACGCGAGCTGGCAGAACCTGTACTGCGACGCCAAGGACATGAAGGCGTCCGGCAAGCAGTCCGCCTACACGCTCACCTCGACCTCGCCGATACCGTCGCTCAACGACGTGTCGGTGCCCGCCTTCCCGAAGTACGACACCAGCGTCCCGGACGTCTACCGGTCCGAGATCTGGAAGCAGGACTTCAAGAAGAACGGGCCGGCGAACCTGAACATGTTCTGGCTCTCCAGCGACCACACCGGCGGCCCGGTCAGCCCGGCCGCCCAGGTCGCGGACAACGACCTCGCGGTCGGCCGGATCGTCGACGAGATCTCGCACAGCAAGTACTGGAAGGACTCGGCGATCTTCGTCACCGAGGACGACTCCCAGGCCGGCCTCGACCATGTCGACGGTCACCGCGCCCCGGTCCAGATCATCAGCCCGTACGCCCGGCACGGCGTCGTCGACAGCCGCTACTACACCCAGATCACCATGATCCGGACCATCGAGCAGATCCTCGGGATCCGCCCGATGAACCAGAAGGACAGCGCGGCCACCCCGATGGCCTCGGCGTTCACCAAGAAGCCCGACCTCACCCCGTTCACCGCGCTGCCCAACCGCGTCTCGCTGACCGACGGCGTGAAGACCACGCCTTCGTGCGGCGTGGACACCCCGGCCCCGCAGAACTCCCAGGCCGCGGCCGTGCCGGCGGCGAAGGTCCCGGCGGGCATGACGGCGCTCGCGAACGAGTGGAACGACTGGAAGTCGCACCAGCGGCTGACCGGGCCCCATGCCGTGCCCGACTACGCGCCCCCCGCGCAGATGGACCATCTCACCTGGTACGAGACGCACAACTGGGCCAAGCCCTACCCGGGCGAGAACAAGATCCACGCGCCCAACGACGTACCCGGCGCCTACATCCCCTCGTCCGAAACCGACTGACACCGACTGCACCGGCTGACACCGACTGGCACCGGCTGAACTCCCGCCAGTCGCAAGGGCCCCTGGGC
>NZ_JBSGVS010000024.1:0-118165 GCF_053608565.1 Streptomyces sp. NPDC055025 | reverse complement strand
GCAACGTCGCACCCACATCCGACGTACGCGTCGTCGTCATCGACTGCACCGACACCGGCGCATCCCCACCGACCGCCACCGACCCGACCTGGATCTGGCGGCTGATCCTGCGGTCGGCGAGCTTCGTCGGAACGGACGGCATTCCGAGAGAAATTGCAGTCATCTGCTGTGCAACCCCAAGGTGTGGATCAAGGTCCCGAGATGGGCGGGCTCCGCCCCGAGATTACGCCACCGCACGGCGCCCGAGCACATCGCCGCCGAAACTCCACCCAAAGGTAAGCGGCCGGACACGAAAGGTGTCCGGCCGCCGGAAACACACGCAAACAGCCGATCCCGGTGTGCTGCGGGAGTCAGGAGATCTTGACGGGATTGAAGACGTCGGCGACCAGCACGAGCAGCGTGAAGCAGATGAAGATGCCCGCCACGACATAGGCGAACGGCATCAGCTTCGCGACATCGAACGGGCCCGGGTCGGGCCGCTTGAAGAGACGTGCGAGCCTGCGCCGCAGGGACTCCCAGAGCGCGCCCGCGATATGCCCGCCGTCGAGGGGCAGCAGCGGCAGCATGTTGAAGAGGAAGAGCGAGAGGTTGAAGCCCGCGAGCAGGAACAGCATCATCGCGATCTGGTTCTGCGCCGGGATGTCCAGCGTCATCACCTCGCCGCCGATACGGGCCGCGCCGACCACACCGACCGGTGAGTCGTCCTTGCGGGGGCCGTCCCCGAAGGCGGCGCTCCAGAGGTCCGGGATCTTGGACGGCAGGGCGACGATCGACTCGGCGCCGTCCGCGATCATGGTGCCCATCCGGTCCACGGACTGGGGGAAGGAGAGGGGGACGATCTCGGTGGCGGCGGCGAAGCCGAGATAGCCGGCCGGGACGTACTCGCCCGGGACGATCTCTCCGTCGGAGTCCTTCTCGGCCACCATGTTCCTGGCGAGCGTGGCGTGCAGATCCTGCCGGGTGCCGTCGCGCTCCACGGTGACGGTGGCCGGACCGATGGTCTTACGGATGAGATTGGAGAGCGTGGTCCAGTCCTCGACCCGCTGTCCGTTGAGGGCGACGATCCTGTCGCCCTCCTTGAGACCGGCCGCCTGGGCGGGTGAGATCTTGTCGCCCTTCTCACAGGTGTCCCGCTTCTCGCTCTGCGGGATCACGCACTTCTGGACGCCCGCGACCTGGGTGGTCTGCGTCTGGAAGCCGAAGCTCATCGCCACACCGATGAAGATCACGGCGGCGAGCACCAGATTCATGAACGGGCCCGCGAACATCACGATCACGCGCTTCCACGGCTTGCGCGTGTAGAACAGGCGCTTCTCGTCGCCCGGTTGCAGCTCCTCGAAGGCCGCCGAGCGGGCGTCCTCTATCATCCCGCGCCAGGGCGAGGTGGACCGCGCCTCGATCCTGCCGTCGGGGCCCGGCGGGAACATTCCGATCATGCGGATATAGCCGCCGAGCGGGATCGCCTTGATGCCGTACTCCGTGTCGCCCTTCTTCCGCGACCAGATGGTCGGCCCGAAGCCGACCATGTACTGGGGCACGCGGATACCGAAGAACTTGGCCGTCGAGAGATGGCCGAGTTCGTGCCAGGCGATGGAGAAGAGCAGCCCGGCGACAAAGACCAGAATGCCGAGGACCGTCAACAGAATCGTCATGCGCGAGCCTCCGCCGGCTGTTCTTCGCCGATTGTGTCTGCCAGTTCGTCTGCCAATGCCGCCGCCTTCTCACGGGCCCTGGCACGTGCCCAGGTCTCCGCTTCGAGGACGTCCGCCAGGGTGAGCGAGGTTCCCGTACGTGCGTCACCGCGCGCCACACCGTGCACCGTGTCGTGTTCCGCGACGACCTCGGTGACCGTATCCATGATGCCGTTGAACGGCAGCCTGCCCGCGAGGAACGCGTCGACGCACTCCTCGTTCGCGGCATTGAACACCGCCGGGGCCGTGCCGCCCAGGGCCCCCACCTGTCTGGCGAGTCCCACGGAGGGGAAGGCCTCCGTGTCGAGCGGGAAGAACTCCCAGGTCGAGGCCTTGGTCCAGTCGAACGCGGGAGCGGCGTCGGGGACCCTCCCCGGCCAGCCGAGACCGATGGCGATCGGCCCGCGCATATCCGGCGGGGTCGCCTGGGCCAGGGTCGAGCCGTCGCTGAATTCCACCATCGAGTGGACATACGACTGAGGGTGCACGACCACCTCGATGCGTTCGAAGGGAATGTCGTACAGAAGATGCGCCTCGATCACTTCGAGCCCCTTGTTGACGAGGGTCGCCGAATTGATCGTGATCACCGGGCCCATCGCCCAGGTGGGATGCGCGAGGGCGTCCCGGGGGGTGACATCGGCCAGTTCGGCGCGCGTACGGCCGCGGAAGGGCCCGCCGGAGGCCGTCACCACGAGTTTGCGCACATCGGCGCGGGTACCGGCGGCCAGCGCCTGGAAGAGCGCGGCGTGCTCGGAGTCGACGGGGATGATCTGGCCGGGCTGGGCCACGGCCTTGACCAGGGGACCGCCGACGATCAGCGATTCCTTGTTGGCGAGAGCGAGGGTGCGGCCCGCGGTGAGGGCGGCGAGCGTGGGGGCGAGCCCGATGGAGCCGGTGATGCCGTTGAGGACGGTGTGGCAGTCGGAACCCGCCAGCTCGGTGGCGGCGTCCGGCCCCGCGAGAATCTCCGGGAGCGGCTCGCCCGTACCGTACCGCGCCCCGAGCGCCTCCCGCAGCGCGGGCACGGCGTCCTCGCGCGCGACCGCCACGGTACGGACGCGTAGCTTCCGGGCCTGCTCGGCGAGGAGCGCGGGGCGCCCGCCCGCGGCGGAGAGCGCGGTGACACGGAAGCGGTCGGGATTGCGCAGGACCAGGTCGATGGCCTGGGTGCCGATGGATCCGGTGGAGCCGAGGACGACGATGTCCCGGCGGCCTTCGGTCGGGTCGAAGGCGATGTGCGGATCGGCGAGAGGGGCTGGGCTGTCGCTCATGCCCCCCATTCTTGCCCCATCCGTGCGCGGGTTGGACAGCGCGCCCCCGCGCTTGTTCCGTGCGCCGGTCCTCCGCCGTTCCGCGCGCCGGTCCTCAGTTGTTCCGTGTGCCGGTCCTCGGTCGTTCCGCGCGCCGGTCCTCGCGGGCTTGGCGGCCTTCGGATCCTTCAGGCTTTTCCGGTGGACCGGAACTTCCGCCACTGGGTCTCGACGATCTCGTCGGGCACTCCCCCGACGTCCTCGGTACCGGTGATCTCGGCGCGGAAGGAGAGTGTGGTGGAGCCGGACCGTACGACGGTCAGATACTCGTACAGCTTCAGCTCTCCCTTCACATCGAGAATCGTGAAGCGGTACGCGACGGCCTCGTCCCCCACATCGGGCGCCTTGGCCGGTTCCGCCTTCAGATACTTCGCCCGCGCCAGCGCCCGGTCCTCGGTGAAGCCGCCCGCGCAGTCGCGGCCCGCCGTACGCAGGGCCTTCAGCACGCCGGTCGCGCCCTGCGCGGCGTACGAGCGGAGCTGTACGGAGACGGTGAGCCCGAGCATCTCGTCCGGGATGTCGACCTTGCGGTGGACCTCGGCGGCGGGATCGAACGCGGTGGCGCCCCGGGCGAGGCTGACCAGCGGCTGGCAGCCGGCCGGGTCCGCGGTGTAGTCCTCGCCGAGCGGGGCGCCGAGCGCGTACTCGGAGGCGATGTACTCGCCGATCCGCTCGCCGTCGGTGAGGGAGGCGGCGGTGAGCTGCCGCTCGGTGAGGGGCGCGGGGCCGGGGGCGGCGCCCGTGGCCGGGGCGGAGGTGCCACCGGCCGGACTCGCGCCCTTGGCTCCGTCGCCACCGCCATCGGCGCGCTCGCCACCGCCGCACGCGGTCGCCCCGACGAGTACGAGACCGGCGGTCAGGGCCGCCGCGCCGCCGCGCCATGTCCGCGGCGCCGGCCGCGTCCGCCGCGTCCGCCTTCTTCCGGCCCCGAACATGGCTGCCCCCGTCGTGAGTTGATCCGCCGTGTGGTCGATCCGCTGGATGGATCGTCCCGAGGCCCGATTGTGCTGCATGGAACGGACGGCCGGGCCCGTACTCAGAGATGCGTGGCGATCCCGAAGGTCTCGCGGAGCCGAGCCATGTCGTGGCGGTCCCGGTCGGAGGGTTCGTACCCCTCGGGACAGCGCCTCGATGACGAGTGGCTCCTGTTCTGCGCGGTGCAGCAGGGCGAGGACGGCCAGTACGGTGTCCGCGGTCATCACGCGGCGGATGCTGTGCCGTCAATTCCCGCTGGTTCCAACGGTTTTCGGCGGGAGCGTCCCTGAGGGCGAGTTGGCCGCGCTCATTGACACCTCCCATCCGTGCGCCGATTCTTGAGAGCGCTCTCAAACCCCCCACAACGCAGGAGGCAGAGCGTGTTGGGCACAACAAAACTGCTCGCGTCACTGGCCGCCGCGGTGATCCTCACCACGGGGTTCACGGCCGCGGGCCCCGGAACACCCGCCGTGGCCGCCGAGGCCGCCGAGGCCGCGGTCCCCGCGACCATCCCTCTGACGATCTCGAACAGCTCCGGCCGTACGGACCGGGTCTACGTCTACAACCTCGGGACCAACCTCTCGACGGGCCAGCAGGGCTGGGCCGACGCGAACGGCACGTTCCACGCCTGGCCCGTCGGAGGCAATCCGCCGACCCCCGCGCCCGACGCGTCGATCGCGGGCCCGGCCAACGGGCAGTCGCTCACGATCCGGATGCCGAAGTTCTCCGGCCGGGTCTACTTCTCGTACGGTCAGAAACTGGACTTCAGGCTGACCACGGGCGGACTGGTGCAGCCCGCCGTGCAGAACCCGGCCGACCCCAACCGGAACATCCTCTTCAACTGGACCGAGTACACGCTCAACGACGCCGGGCTGTGGATCAACAGCACCCAGGTCGACATGTTCTCGGCGCCGTACGCCGTGGGTGTCAAGCTCCCCGACGGCACCACCAAGTCCACCGGCCATCTCAAGGCGGGCGGCTACAACGGCTTCTACGACGCCCTCAGGAGCCAGCCGGGCGGCTGGGCCAATCTGATCCAGACCCGTTCCGACGGCACCGTCCTGCGCGCGCTCTCACCCGGCCACGGGATCGGGGCCGGCGTTCTGCCCGCCTCGGTGATGGACGACTACATCAACCGGGTGTGGAGCAAGTACGCCACGTCCCCCCTGACCGTGACGCCCTTCACGGACCAGCCGAACACCAAGTACGTCGGCCGGGTCTCGGGCAACGTCATGAACTTCACCAATACGGCGGGTGCGGTCGTCACCTCGTTCCAGAAGCCGGACGCCGACAGCGTCTTCGGCTGCTACAAGCTGCTGGACGCGCCCAACGACCTCGTACGCGGGCCGATCTCGCGCACGCTCTGCGCCGGGTTCAACCGCTCCACGCTGCTGACCAACCCCAACCAGCCCGACACGAGCGCGGCCGGCTTCTACCAGGACGCGGTGACCAATCACTACGCCCGGCAGATCCACGCCCGGATGGCCGACGGCAAGGCGTACGCGTTCGCCTTCGACGATGTCGGCGCCCATGAGTCCCTGGTGCACGACGGCAACCCGCAGCAGGCGTTCATCACCCTCGACCCGTTCAGCTAAGCCGATCCGAACAGGCCGACGGCCCGGGAGCCGTGCCTTCGAAGGGCACGGCCTCCGGGCCGCTTCCGGTCGCCGACGCGGCGGCTCGGGGGAGTTCAGGAGATGTGAGGGGTCAGGGAATGCGAGGGGTCAGGGGATGTGACGGTGGACGTCGGGGCGGCTGGAGGGGCCCGGGGTGGCGTCGGCGATCCAGGGGCCGTCCCCGCTCGGGTCGATGATGCCGTCCTCCAGCCAGGTGTACCGGCCGGCGAGAACACCGCTCACGACCTTGCGGTCGAGTTCGTCGGTGTTGGACCACAGCCGGCCGAAGAGCTCCTCCACCCGGATACGCGCCTGCCGGCAGAAGGCGTCGGCCAGTTGGTACGCCTCGCGTCCGTGCTCCCCCTTCGTACGGAGCAGTTCGGCCCGTACACAGGCCGCGCTCATCGCGAACAGCTCCGCGCCGATGTCGACGATCCGGCCGAGGAAGCCCTGCTTGGTCTCCATCCGGCCCTGCCAGCGCGACATCGCGTAGAAGGTGGAGCGGGCGAGTTTGCGCGCGGTCCGCTCGGCATAGCGCAGATGCACCGACAGGTCCGGGTAGCCCGGCCGGTGGAACTCACCGTACGAGCCGGGCAGCTGGCCCGGTCCTGCGACCAGCTTCGGCAGCCAGCGCGCATAGAACTTCCCCGCCTGCGCACCCGCCCTGGCCTTGTCGGAGAGGGACTTGTCCGGATCGATGATGTCGCCGGCGACGGAGAGATGGGCGTCGACGGCCTCGCGGGCGATCAGCAGATGCATGATCTCCGTGGAGCCCTCGAAGATCCGGTTGATCCGCAGATCGCGGAGCATCTGCTCGGCGGGTACGGCGCGTTCGCCCCGGGCGGCCAGGGACTCCGCCGTCTCGAAGCCCCGGCCACCGCGGATCTGGACCAGTTCGTCGGCCATCAGACAGCTCATCTCCGAGCCGTACAGCTTGGCCAGGGCGGCCTCGATCCGGATGTCGTTGCGGTCCTCGTCGGCCATCTGGGACGCGAGATCGACCATCGCCTCCAGCGCGAACGTGGTCGCGGCCATGAAGGCGATCTTCCCGCCCACGGCCTCGTGGCGGCCGACGGGCCTGCCCCACTGCTCACGGGCCGCCGACCACTCGCGGGCGATCTTCAGACACCACTTGCCCGCGCCCACGCACATCGCGGGCAACGAGAGGCGACCGGTGTTGAGTGTGGTGAGAGCGATCTTGAGACCGGCGCCCTCGGGGCCGATACGGTTCGCCGCGGGGACGCGGACCTGGTGGAAGCGGGTCACCCCGTTCTCCAGACCGCGCAGCCCCATGAAGGCGTTGCGGTTCTCGACCGTGATGCCCGGGGAGTCCGCCTCGACGACGAACGCGGTGATACCGCCCTTGTGGCCCTCGGAGGCCGGGACCCGGGCCATCACCACGAGCAGATCGGCGACGACGCCGTTGGTCGTCCAGAGCTTCACACCGTCGAGGACGTACGCGTCGCCGTCCGGCACGGCCGTCGTCGCGAGCCGGGCGGGGTCGGAGCCCACATCCGGCTCGGTGAGCAGGAAGGCCGAGATGTCCGTACGGGCCAGCCGGGGCAGGAACGTGTCCTTCTGCTCCTGGGTGCCGAAGATTTTGAGCGGCTGCGGTACGCCGATCGACTGATGCGCGGAGAGGAGCGCGCCGATCGCGGGGCTCGCGGAGCCGATCAGGGCCAGCGCCCTGTTGTAGTACACCTGGGTGAGGCCGAGACCGCCGTACTGGGTGTCGATCTTCATACCGAGCGCGCCCAGCTCCCTGAGCCGGTTGATCACCCGGTCGGGGATACGGGCCTCGCGTTCGATGAGCGCGCCGTCGATCTCCGTCTCGCAGAACGCGCGCACCTTCGTCAGGAACTCCTCGCCGCGCCTGACATCCTCCGGGGCGGGCAGGGGGTGCGGATGGATGAGATCGAGCCGGAAGCGGCCGAGGAACATCTCCTTGGCGAAGCTCGGCTTGCGCCAGCCCTGTTCCCGGGCGGCCTCGGCGACCTGGCGCGCCTCCCGCTCGGAGACCTTGGGCTTGCCCTGCGGTTCCTGCGGGGCGGATGCTGCTGAGGGTGCGGATGGGGCGGACATGAGGAACTCACCTCGCCGCGGAGTCGGGTCCAATGGGGGTTTTACCGGCTGGTGCTACTCGTCCGTATCTACCCGATTAATGCCGCGCCCACCAGTCGTGGACGGAGGACCGGCCCCGGAGCGGGGGAACGCGAACGGCCGGAGTCCCGTACCGCGGACTCCGGCCGTTCGCCCGGCGTGCGGCCCCACAGGGCCCGGAGGGCTGGAAGTGCCTAGAGGGCGAGACCGGTGAGCACCATGACGCGCTCGTAGGTGTAGTCGTCCATCGCGAAACGCACGCCCTCGCGGCCCACGCCGGACTGCTTGACACCGCCGTACGGCATCTGGTCGGCGCGGTACGAGGGAACGTCGCCGATGATCACACCGCCCACCTCAAGGGCGCGGTGGGCGCGGAACGCGGCCTGGAGGTCATGGGTGAACACCCCGGCCTGGAGACCGTACTTCGAGTCGTTGACCGTCTCGAACGCCTCGCTCTCGCTCTCGACCCGGCGGAGCGTCAGCACGGGACCGAAGACCTCCTCACGGGCGACCGTGGCGTCCGCGGGGACCTCGGAGAGGACCGTGGGCGCGTAGGACGCGCCGTCCCGCTTACCGCCCGCGAGCACCTGCGCACCGGCCTGTACCGCCTCGTCGACCCAGGCCTCGACGCGCTTGGCGGCATCCTCGCTGACGAGCGGCCCCACATCGGTGGTCTCGTCGGCGGGATCACCCGTGACCTGGGCCTCGACGGCGGCGACGATCCTGGGCACGAGCCGCTCGTACACCGAGGCGTCCGCGATCACGCGCTGGACGGAGATGCAGGACTGGCCGCCCTGGTAGTTGGCGAAGGCCGCGATCCTGGTCGCCGCCCAGTCCAGGTCCCGCTCGCTCGCGTAGTCGGCGAGGACGACGGCCGCGCCGTTGCCGCCGAGTTCGAGTGTGCAGTGCTTGCGCGGGACGGAGTCCATGATCGCGAAACCGACCTTGTCGGAGCCGGTGAACGAGATCACCGGCAGCCGCTCGTCCTGGACGAGGGCGGCCATCCGGTCGTTCGGCACGGGCAGCACGGACCAGGCGCCGGCCGGCAGCTCGGTCTCGGCGAGCAGCTCGCCGATCAGGAGTCCGGAGAGGGGCGTCGCCGGGGCGGGCTTGAGAATGATCGGCGCGCCGACGGCGATGGCGGGGGCGATCTTGTGGGCGCAGAGGTTGAGCGGGAAGTTGAACGGCGCGATACCGAGGACGGCGCCGCGCGGGAAGCGGCGGGTCAGCGCGAGACGGCCGGCGCCGCCCGCGTCGGTGTCGAGGCGCTGGGCCTCGCCGCCGTTGAACCGGCGGGCCTCCTCGGCGGCGAACCGGAAGACGGAGACGGCGCGGCCGACCTCACCCCGGGCCCACTTGAGGGGCTTGCCGTTCTCGGCGGAGATCAGCCGGGCGATCTCCTCGGTGCGCTCCACGAGCCTGCGGGAGACATGGTCGAGGGCGGCGGCGCGTACATGCGCGGGTGTCGCGGCGAACTCGTGGAGCACGGAGTGCGCGGCGGCGACGGCCTCCTCGACCTGGGCCTCGGTCGGCACGGAGACGGTGCCGACGAGCCGGCCGTCCCAGGGGGAGGTGACATCGAGGGTGTCCTCGCCGGTGGCCTGGCGGCCGGCGAGCCAGAAGGCGTGGGTGGAAGTCATTGCGAGTCCGGGCCCTTCCGAGTAGATGGTCCGCGTGGGTGGGGGTGGGTGGGGATGGAGCACGGCGGTGTCCGTCTCCACGGTAGGGGTGCGACGGCGGGAGACGGGTTGTCCGGGGTGGAGTGATGGGGCGCGGCGCGTACGCCGCTTTGTCGGGTACGGCGGACGCGGCGGGGTGCGGCCGGGTGCGGCGGAAAGCCTCGCCCGTCCGGCTCCTTCCCGGTCCCGGAAGTGCTACGCGGTCCTGGAAGGGTTACGCGGCGGGCGTACGCGCGCGCAGGTGACGTACGTGCTCCGGTACGCCCGTCGCTCCCGTACGCCCGTCACTCCCGTGCACCCGTCACTCCGGTGCACCACTCCGATGCCGCCCGTCACTCCGATGGCCCTCACTTCGCCGACCGCGTCACTCGGGCGGCCGGGTCACTCGGGCGGCTGCGCCGTCTCCGCGCGTGTTGTCGTCTTCAGCGCCAGCCACAGCTCCATCCGGACGTCCGGGTCGTCCAGCGAGCGGCCCAGGATCTCCTCGACCCGCCGCATCCGGTAGCGCAGCGTATGGCGGTGGACACCCAGGTCCGCCGCCGCCGCGTCCCACTGGCCGTGCCGGGAGAGCCAGGCGCGGAGCGAGGCGACCAGGTCGCCCCGGCCCTTGGTGTCGTGCTCGTACAGCGCGCGGAGCATGCCGTCCGCGAAGGCCCGTACCGCGTCGTCCGCCAGCAGGGGGAGGATCGAGCCGGCCGCCAGTTCCTCGTGCTCGACGAGGGCGCGGCCCCTGCGGCGGGCCACCGACAGCGCCTGTTCGGCCTGTTTGTACGCACCCGCCGCGGCGATCGGGCCCGTCGGCGCGGACAGGCCTATGAAGACGCCCGCCTCCTCCGCCTCCCCTGCGGCGTACTCCTCGGCCGCCGTGACCACCGTCCCGCCGTCCACGGCGAGCACCACCAGCCGGGGCCCCTCGCCGTCGGGGACCGCCAGCACCGCCTCCCGGGCCCGCGCGGCCGCGGCCTCCAGCGTCTCGGCGACCGAGGGCAGCGGATCGTCGGCCGCGGTCTCCACCGACTCCGCGATCAGCAGCCGGAACGGCGCGTCCAGGAGTCCTCCGTACAGATCGCCCGCCACCGCGCGCGCGTGGTCGGGCTGTCCGGACAGCAGCATGCGCAGGACTGCGGACCCGAGCCGCTGCTCCGCCGCCCGAAGACCGCTCGAACGCTCCGTCGTCAGCGTCAGCAGGGCGATCGCCGAGTGCACCGCGTACCGCTCCGCCGTGCCCAGCGCCCCTTCCGTCCCGACGGCGAGCGCGCCCCGTACGCGCCGTCCCGTCCCCAGGGACTGGAGTTCGACCCGGTCGCCGGCGTTCGCGCCCGCCGGGTCGCCGAGCACCGCGCTGGCGGGCGCGGGCCGCTCCCGCAGCCGTTCCACATCGGCCGAGAGCCGGGCGGCCCGCCGCGCGGCCCATTCGGGCGCGGCGGCGACGACCGCTCCCGACGTGTCGTACAGCGCCGCCCAGCCGTCCACATACCCCGCGAGCCGCGCCAGCAGCGCGGCGGGCCCCTCGGTGAGCGCGGCGCGCGTCAGCTCCCGCTGTGCCTCGAATCCCTCCGTGACCGCGCGGTACTGATCGGCCGCGATCGCCGCCGACACGGCCTTGCTGATGGCGAGGAACGGCGTACGGCGGGGCACCCCCAGCAGGGGCAGCCCCGCCTCGCGGGCGGCGGCGAGGAGTGCCTCGGGGATGTCCTCGTAGTGCACACCGAGGGCGAACCCGAGGCCGACGACCCCGGCGTCCACCAGCCGCCGCACATAGCGCCGCATCGCCCCGGGGTCCTCGGCGTCCAGCGTCGTCGCGGTGATGAGGAGGAGTTCGCCGCCCTCCATGTACGGGACGGGATCGGCCAGCTCACTGGCATGGACCCAGCGCACGGGCGTCTGGAGCCGGTCCTCCCCCGCGAGCACGGTGAGGTTGAGCGCCGAATGCTGGAGGAGCGAGGCGAGGGTGGGCGGCATGGTGGAACCGTAGGGCCTTCGGCTGCGGACGGGCAGGGCGCCTGGCATATGACCGGCCACCCTGGACGACGACGGCGTCTACGACGTCCTGTATGAACGGCGTGCCTCGATTCTGCCAGGTTGTCCCACCGCGCGACCATCTGGTTCGTAGATGCGCCCGTAGATGCGCCCGCATATACGCTCCTCGGCTTCTCAGTTCCTCGGCTTCTCGGCTCGGCTCCTTCAGCTCCTCAGGTCCACCAGCAGCGGCGGCGCGTACTCGCCGCCCACCGTGCGCAGCGACAGCACCGCGTGCCCGGCCGGTACCGAGTGCGCCAGCTCCGAGGCGGACCAGCGCTCCCGCTCGACCTTCCGCACGGTCACCGCGTCCGTCGTCACGGCCTTGCCGGTCACCAGCTTCCGGAACGCGTGGATGGCCCGGGTCAGCGGCTGATCGGCGAAGACCGTGCGCTGGGTGACATCGCGGGTCTCCACCCACTCCGTACCCCACGCCTCGGCGAAGCGCTTGCCGTCCCAGGTGGTGATCCCGGAGAAGGCCATCCGGCAGCCGACGGCCCCGAGCAGCGCGGTGTGCAGCGCCTCGGGCACGTCGTCGAGTGTGCGCAGGGTGAGCACCGCGCCCGCGTTCGCCGAGCGCAGGCGCTGTACGCCCCGCAGGGTCTCGGCGGTGAGGGTGCGGGTCGCGTCGTCCAGGACGAGGCAGGCGAAGAGGGAACGGTCGCCACGGACCGCCGCGTTGGCGGTGAACTGGGCCAGTATCAGCCGGGCCAGCATCCGCGAGGCCTCGGCGTGCCCGCGCTCGGGCAGCTCGATACGGACCCGCAGCGGATGCTCGAGGGTGCGCAGCGAGAACGGCCTGGTCCTGCCGGTGGTGTCGAAGAAGCCCGCGAAGGCGGGCCGGTCGAGCAGCGCGACCCGGTCGGCGAGCGCGCGCCCCGGGTCGCCGGGCGCGCCCGATTGCCGCTCGCGCGCCTCCAGCTCGCGCCGCATGGCGTGCTGCCCCTCGGCGTCGAGCCGCTCCCGCAGGCCGGCCACCGCGGCGGGCGAGCCGTCGAGCAGCTCACGCAGTTCCGGTACGGCGGGCAGCCGGCCGTGCGCGGCCCGGAAGGGGCCGAGAAGCTGCGCGAGCGCGGTGGTGGCCCGTCGGCTGTCGGTGTCCGTCAGATCGCCGACGAGACCCTCGGCGAGCACGACGGCGGCCTCGTCCGGGTCGGTGGTGCCCCCGTACAGATCGAGGTCGTACACCGACTCGGGATCACCGAGCCGGACCACGACGTCATAGGCGGCGTCGGGGCCGAGCTGGGTGCCGGAGGCGCAGACGACGATGACGGCGGCCTGGCCCGCGAGCGCCTGGAGCGAGAGCGACTCGACGACGGGCCGGACGAGCGCGTGCGTCTTGCCCGCCCCGGGCGGACCGACGGCGAGCAGCGAGGTCCCGAGGAGCACCGGGTCGAGCGCGAGACCGGTCCCCCGCCGGGGATACGGATTCCGCTCCCCGTCGTGGACCGTACCGATCCTGACCTGCCGTACGAGCAGATCGTGGCGGGCGGCGCGTATGGGCAGATCGCGCTTGCCCGAGGGGTGGACACAGGCGCCCGCCCCCTTCCCGCGCACGGCCTCGGCGAACGCGGTGAGCCGTGAGGGATCGGCCCGTACGGAGTGCCAGGCGCGGCGGATACGGGCGTAGTCGACATCGCTCATGCGCCCGTCGCGCGCCTCGGACGCGAGGCGCACGGCGATCTCGCCCAGTCCGGCCGCTCTCAGCTCGGGCCACTCGGCGAGATCGTCCTCGGGCCCGGGGGGCGCGGGGGCGGCCATGGCGGGCCCGGCCCCGGGACCGCGGCCCAGCACACGGCGGGCCAGCTCGGGCCAGCGGCCGAGGCGTCCGAAGACGAAGAGGAGACCGCCGATGACCAGCGCGTACCAGACGTACGAGGCGACGACGGAGGTCATCGTCCCGCGCCAGGAGTCCGGCGTGAACATGTAGAGCGGCCAGAGCCAGAACCCGCCGAGGTAGCCGTTCCACAGCAGCGACCAGAGCAGCATCCCCGCAAGCAGCGAGATCAGCGCTCCGCTGACGAGCTGCCGTACCGGCGTGCGCTCCGGCTCCTCCGGGGGGCGCGGCCGGTGCCCATAGGCCCAGGTCCCCGGGGCGTCCGGCGTACGCGGCACGAGCAGCCACTCGCGCAGGGTCGGCCCGGCGTCGGGCGCGTGGCCGGGCGCGGGCGGCGGGGCCGTCTCGAAGGGCGCCGAGGACGGCGGGGGCGGCATGGGCGGTGGCGTGGCCGGTGGCAGGGGCACCGGCCCCGCCGGGCGCGGCACGGGGTTGGCGCGTGTGCCCCGTGAGTCGTGCGTGCCGTCGGTGTCCATCCGTACCCCTGCCCCCTGTGCAGTCCGCCGTCCGCCGTGCTGTGTCCGCTCAATGTATTGCCACCGCCGCCTATTCGGCGGCTGGCCCACCGTCCCGTGTACGCAGGGGTGTTGGCGCGCTCCCCGCCCCGGCCGCGCCCGCCTCCGTGTCCGTCTCTCCCCGGGAGCTTTCCGTACCTCCCCGTACCTCTCCCCGGATCTCTCTCCGGACCTCTCCCCGGATCCCTCTCCGGCCGCTCTCTGTCCGTCCCGGACAACGACACGCCCCCACTACTACCGAACGGCGCGTGCCCGCACCCCTCCCCCGCCCCTAGCCTGCGAAGAAAGACCCCGAAACACCCCCAGGAGCCCCTCATGACCGCCATCCCGCAGGAGCGCCGCCTCGTCACCGCCATTCCCGGGCCGAAGTCGCGGGAGCTCCAGGCCCGCCGTACCGCCTCGGTCGCCGGCGGTGTGGGGTCCGTGCTGCCCGTCTTCGCCGCCCGCGCCGGCGGTGGAATCGTCGAGGACGTGGACGGCAACCGGCTGATCGACTTCGGTTCCGGTATCGCCGTGACCTCCGTGGGCGCCTCCGCCGAGGCCGTCGTACGCCGTGCCTCCGCCCAGCTCGCGGACTTCACCCACACCTGTTTCATGGTCACGCCGTACGAGGGGTACGTCGAGGTCTGTGAACGGCTCGCCGAGCTGACCCCCGGCAACCACGCGAAGAAGTCCGCCCTGTTCAACTCGGGCGCGGAAGCCGTCGAGAACGCCGTCAAGATCGCCCGTTCGTACACCGGGCGCCAGGCGGTCGTGGTCTTCGACCACGGCTACCACGGCCGTACGAACCTCACGATGGCCCTGACGGCGAAGAACATGCCGTACAAGAACGGCTTCGGACCGTTCGCGCCGGAGATCTACCGGGTGCCGGTCGCCTATGGCTACCGCTGGCCCACCGGCCCCGAGAACTGCGGCCCCGAGGCGTCCGCCCAGGCCATCGACCAGATCAGCAAGCAGGTCGGGGCCGATAACGTCGCCGCGATCGTCATCGAGCCGCTGCTCGGCGAGGGCGGTTTCATCGAGCCCGCCAAGGGCTTCCTCCCCGCGCTGGCGAAGTTCGCCAAGGACAACGGGATCGTGTTCGTGGCCGATGAGATCCAGTCCGGCTTCTGCCGTACCGGGCAGTGGTTCGCCTGCGAGGACGAGGGCGTCGTCCCGGATCTGATCACCACCGCCAAGGGCATCGCGGGCGGTCTCCCGCTCGCCGCCGTGACCGGCCGCGCCGAGATCATGGACGCCGCGCACTCGGGCGGCCTCGGCGGTACGTACGGCGGCAACCCGGTGGCCTGCGCCGCCGCGCTCGGCGCCATCGAGACGATGAGGGAGCTGGACCTCGTCTCGAAGGCCCGGCACATCGAGTCCGTCATGAAGGGCCGGCTCTCCGCCCTGAGCGAGAAGTACGACATCATCGGCGACATCCGGGGCCGGGGCGCGATGATCGCGGTCGAGCTGGTCAAGGACCGCGCCACCAAGGAGCCGGACCCCGAGTCGACCGCCGCGCTCGCCAAGGCCTGCCATCTGGCGGGACTGGTGGTCCTGACCTGTGGCACCTACGGCAATGTGCTGCGCTTCCTGCCGCCCCTGGTGATCGGCGAGGATCTGCTGAACGAGGGCCTGGACATCGTCGAGCAGGCCTTCTCCGCCCTCTGAGGACCACACGGAGGAACCCGCGCGGGGCCTGCGAGGAGCCCGGCCGGGCATCCGGGGAAAGCGCCGGGGCCATCGGTGAGAGCCTGTGAAGAAGGTGTGCGAGGGCGATGGCGGGACCCGTTTCCGGCTGTCGGTCCTCGCCGCCCTGCCGTACGGTTTCCGCAGATGAGAGAAACACCCCGCTCGCAGGGGACTGCGGGCGACACCGGAGCGGAGCGTCCCCAGCCCCGCTTTGGTCGTGCCTTCGCGCACACCACTGGAGATTCAGGCTCTGGAACTCCTCGCCGATCGGACGGCCGCCCGCCCCAAACCCCCCGGGGCGTGCGGTACACCGATACGGACGGCCGCCCCGGAACTACCCCCCCTGTTCCGGGGCGGCCGGCTTTTCTCCCCGGATCTCCCGGAGCCCCCGACGCTCCCGGATCCCCCAGCGCTCCCGAATCTCCCGGACCCTTCAGGTTCCTCCGGTCCCCCAGGGTCCTGGCCTTCGCGCTCTGCGCGCTCCTCTTCCCGCTGCTGACCTGGCAGGCCGCCGCCGGCGGACCGCTGCGTGACGCCGATGAACGGCTCGGCCGGGCGCTCGCCCGCCAAGGGCCCACACCTCTGACGGAACTCCTCGCGGACCTCGGCGCCATGCCGGTGGCCCTCCCCGTACTGGCCCTGGCGATCGGATACGCCGGGTGGCGCGGGCAGCGCGCACGGGCCCTGGCCGCCGGGATCGCCATGGCCGCCGTCCCCGCGCTGGTCGTACCGCTCAAGATCCTGACCGACCGGCAGGGACCGCTGACCGACGCGACCGGCTACTACCCCTCCGGGCACACGGCGACGGCGATGGTGGCGTACGGCGGCGCGGCGCTGCTTCTCGCACCGTACGCCCGGCGGAACTGGCCGATGCCCGTCGCCGTCGTGCTCACCCTGGCGACGGGCATCGGTCTCGTACTGCGCGGCTACCACTGGCCGCTGGACGTCCTCGGCAGCCTGGCGCTGTGCGGAATGCCGCTCCTGGCTCTGGAGCGGACGTTCCGCGCGGTCGGACCGCCCGGTCTCGGCGGGCGGTCGTCCGCCCTCAGCCGAAGTACGCGTCGAAGTTCCGGGAGAACTCCCACTGGTTGAAGCGGTCCCAGTTGATCGACCAGGTCATCAGTCCGCGCAGCGCGGGCCAGGTGCCATGGGTCTGGTAGGAACCGCAGTCGGTCTTCTTCGTCAGACAGTTCAGCGCCTTGTTGACCTCGGCGGGCGAGGTGTGGCCGTTGCCCGCCTGGGTCGAGGCCGGGAGGCCGATGGCCACCTGGTCGGGGCGCAGCGCCGGGAAGAACTTCGAGGTGTCACCGGCCACCGGGAAGCCGGTGAGCAGCATGTCGGTCATGGCGATATGGAAGTCGGCGCCGCCCATCGAGTGGTACTGGTTGTCCAGCCCCATGATCGAGCCCGAGTTGTAGTCCTGGACATGGAGCAGGGTGAGATCGTCCCGGAGGGCGTGGATCACCGGGAGGTAGGCCCCGGCGCGCGGGTCCTGGCCGCCCCAGGGGCCGGATCCGTAGTACTGGTACCCGAGCTGTACGAAGAAGGTCTCGGGCGCCATCGTCAGGATGAAGCCCGCGCCGTACTTGGCCTTGAGGGTCTTGATCGCGGAGATCAGATTGACGATGACCGGGGTGGTGGGGCTGCGGAAGTCGGTGTCACCGGTGTTCAGCGAGAGCGAGTGGCCCTCGAAGTCGATGTCCAGACCGTTCAAACCGTACTCGTCGATGATCCTGGAGACCGAGGAGACGAAGGTGTCACGCGCGGCGGTGGTGGCGAGCTGGACCTGGCCGTTGGCACCGCCGATGGAGATCAGGACCTTCTTGCCGGCGGCCTGCTTGGCCTTGATGGCGGCCTTGAACTCGGCCGCCGACTCGACGTTCGGGCACTCGGCGGCCGGGCAGAGGCTGAACCTGATGTCGCCGGAGGTGACCGACGTGGGCTCGCCGAAGGCGAGGTTGATGACGTCCCACGAGGCCGGCACATCGGCCATCCGCGTATAGCCGGAGCCGTTGGCGAAGCTGGAGTGCAGATAGCCGACGAGGGCATGGGCGGGCAGGCCCCCGCCGCCTCCGTCTCCCCCGCCGCCGGTGGCGGACGTGGTGGCGCTGACGGCCGGTGAGAGGGCCGACGCCCCGGCGGCGTTGGTCGCGGCGACCTGGAAGCTGTACGCCGTGGACGGGCTGAGCCCGGTGACGGTCGCCGAGGTGCCGCTGACGTCGAGGGCCTTGGTGCCGCCCCGGTAGACGGTGTAGCCGGTGGCGCCGGTGACGGGCGACCAGGAGAGGGCGACGGAGGAGGAGGTGACCGAGCCCGCCCTCAGGCCGGTGGGGACGGCCGGAGGCTGGGCGGGGGTGCCGCCGGGGCCCACCAGGGTGAGATCGTCGGCGTAGTAGGCGGGGGTGCCGTACCAGCCGTGCGTGTAGACGGTCACCGAGCTGGTGCTCGGCCCGGTGCGGAAACTGGTGGTGAGCTGCTGCCAGCCCGGCGCGGACGGCGTCCAGGTCGAGACATCGGTCGTACCGGTCCCGGACGCGCCGAGGTAGACATAGCTGCCCTGGACCCACGCGCTCAGCGTGTACGCGGAGTTCGGCTGGACCGCGACCGTCTGGGAGCACTTGGCGTTGTCGCTGCCCGCCGGGGTCCCCTTGAGGGCGCCGCCGCCGCCGTGCACGGGCGTGGAGACGACGGCGCCGCTGCCGGCCGTACAGCTCCAGCCGCTGAGACCGGACTCGAAGTTTCCGTTACGGGCGATGTCCGCGTCGGCGGCGCGCGCCGTCTGCGCGGCGGCGACGAGACCGGTCGCGGTGAGGACGGCGGCCACGAGGGCCCCCACCAGTCTGGGGTACAGAGCCGGACGTCTGGATCGTTCCACAAATGCCTCCGGGCATGGGGGGAGTTGACGTGGCGGAGCGCGCACAGCATGGTCCAGACCAATTGTTTGGTCAAGACCTCTGACACCACCGCACCCGGCCCACGCCCCGCCCGCTCACCGCCCGTCGTCCTCCCGGTCCCCCTCGGCCGCGTCACCGGGCCTGCCCGCCATCCCGGCCGCCGCCTCGTGCATCGCCAGTTCGAGCAGCGACGGGTCGGTGAGGGTGCCCGCGCCGTCCGGCGGGATCAGCCAGCGCATCCCGCCGCTCGCCCGCCCCGGGTACGGGACGACGATCCAGGTGCCGCGCCCTGCGCCCCGTACACCCGTACCGAGCCAGCGCGCGGCCGTCCCCGGCGGTACGAAGAAGCCCATCCGGGAGTCGCCGAAGTCGGCGAGAACCGGTCCGGGACGGTCGACGAGCCTGGTCAGCACATCGAGCGTCGGATAGCCGAGATCGCCGGGGAGGATCAGTACGTCCCAGCGCCGGCCGGCGGGCAGGAGAGCGATCCCGAGCGGGTTGCGCTCCCACTCCCACCGGCAGGCCTCGGGATCCGGTGCCACCGATGCCAGCCACTCCACCGCGCCTTGTGCCCCCGAGCCAGTCATCAACCCGGCCTCCCATCCGTATTGTTGGACAGTGTGTCCATAGGAGGCGAGACACGGATGGTGCCGGTGGATGACGCGGGTTCGGACGACTACTTGTCAGTGATCTGACTCACACCACGAACCCGGACTGCTGCCGGGCACCGGCCGCCGGTGCGCGGGGTGATTCGGGATCGCTCTCCTGCACGTGACCAGGTGACCGGACAGGCGCTAGCTGTCGAAGCCGAGTCCCAGCCGGTCCATCGTGCGCAGCCAGGCATTGCGCCGGCCGCCCCGGGCGTCCGCGCGCGCCAGCGACCACTTGGTGAGGCCGATCCCCGCCCAGGCGGCCGGCTCGGGCGGGAACGGCAGCGGCTTGCTCCGTACCATCTCCAGCTCCGTACGCTCGGTGCGCTCACCCGCCAGGAGGTCGAGCATCACCTCACCGCCGAACCGGGTCGCCCCGACACCGAGACCGGTGTATCCCGCCGCGTACGCGACCTGACCGTCGTACGCCGTGCCGAAGAAGGCCGAGAACCGCGAGCAGGTGTCGATCGCACCGCCCCAGGCATGGCTGAAGCGCACCCCCGCCAACTGCGGGAAGCAGTCGAAGAAGTGGGTGGCGAGCTTGAGATAGGTCTCCGGACGGTGGTCGAGCTCGGCACTGAGCCGTCCGCCGTACGGATAGACCGCGTCGTAGCCGCCCCACAGGATCCGGTGGTCGGGGGTGATCCGGAAGTAGTGGAACTGATTGGCGCTGTCGCCGAGCCCCTGACGGTTCTTCCAGCCGATGGCGCTGAGCTGTCCGTCCGTCAGCGGCTCGGTCATCAGGGCGTAGTCGTAGACCGGGACGGTGTACGGACGGACCCGTCTGACCAGCGACGGGAAGACATTGGTGCCGAGGGCGACGCGCCGTGCGAAGACCCTGCCGTACGGGGTACGGACCGCCATCCCGGCCCCGGCCGCTCCGGCCCCCGCCGTCCCCGCACCCGCCGTCCCCGCGCGCCGCCGGACACGGGCCAGCTCCAGTCCGCGAGTGTTCTCGTAGAGCCGTACGCCGAGGTCCAGACACGCCTGCTTGAGACCCCAGACGAGCTTGGCCGGATGCAGCATGGCGACCCCGCGCCGGTCCCACAGCCCGCCGAGAAAGGTCGGTGAGTCGACTTCGGCCCGTACCGCGTCCCTGTCGAGCAGTTCGAGCCCGGTGAAGCCGAGCCCGGTCGCCTCCTCGTACAGCGCGCGCAGATCGTCGAGCTGGTACGGCTCGGTGGCGACATCGATCTCACCGGTGCGCTCGAAGGCGCAGTCGATCCCGTAGCGGGCGACCGTCGCCTCGATGGCGTCGAGATTGCGCTCGCCGAGCTCCTCCAGTCCGCGCAGCTCGCCGGGCCAGCGGGCGAGTCCGTTGGAGAAGCCATGGGTCAGGGAGGCGGCGCAGAAGCCGCCGTTGCGGCCCGAGGCGGCCCAGCCCACCTCGTGGCCCTCGATCAGTACGACATCACGGCCGGGATCGCGCTCCTTGGCGAGCAGCGCGGTCCACAGTCCGCTGTAGCCGCCGCCGATGACAAGGAGATCGCAGTGTTCGTCGCCGGTGAGGGCGGGCAGCGCCCCGGGCCTGCCGGGATCGTCCAGCCAGTACGGGACCGGCCGCGCGTCGGAGAGTGAGGTCAGGGCAGTACGCATGGCACCTGGGGCCATGTCTTCCAACTCCTTCGTAACCTGGTCGTGGCGCCCCCGGCCGCCGCTCCCGCCCGGGAGTCCCGGGGCGCCACGGGATGTCACACGGCGGCGGTCTTCCTCCGCCGGTTGCTGACGAGCTGGCCGGTGACCACCATCAGTACCGCGATGACGAACATCGCCGTGCCGATGACATTGATCTGCACCGGTGTGCCGCGCTGTGCCGAGCCCCAGACGAACATGGGGAAGGTCACGGTCGACCCGGCGTTGAAGTTGGTGATGATGAAGTCGTCGAAGGAGAGCGCGAAGGCGAGCAGCGCGCCCGCCGCGATCCCGGGGGCGGCTATCGGCAGGGTGACGCGTACGAAGGTCTGCACGGGCCCCGCGTAGAGATCGCGCGCCGCCTCCTCCAGCCGCGGGTCCATGGACATGACCCGCGCCTTGACGGCCGTCACCACGAAGCTGAGACAGAACATGATGTGGGCGATGAGAACGGTCCAGAAGCCGAGCTGTGCGCCGAGGTTGAGGAAGAGCGTCAGCAGCGAGGCGGCCATCACGACCTCGGGCATCGCCATCGGCAGAAAGATCAGCGAGTTGATCGGGCCGCGCGCCCGGAACCGGTAGCGCACCAGCGCGAAGGCGATCATCGTGCCGAGCACGGTGGCACCGAGCGTCGCCCAGGCGGCGATCTGGAGCGAGAGGGTCAGCGAGCCGCACAGATCGGCGACACCGCAGGGGTCCTTCCAGGCGTCCAGGGAGAAACGCTGCCAGGAGTAGTTGAACCGCCCGTTCGGCTTGTTGAAGGAGAAGACCATCACCACCAGATTGGGGACGATCATGTAGCCGAGCGTCAGCAGGCCCGCGAGGACCACCAGATTGCGCCGGATCCAGCGTGTCATATCCGTCAGAACACCCATCAGACCAGGTCCTCCGTCCCTGCGCGGCGGATATAGACGGTGACCATCAGCAGGACGACCGCCATGAGGATGAAGGAGAGCGCGGCGGCCGTCGGATAGTCGAGGACCCGCAGGAACTGTGTCTGGATGACGCTGCCGACCATCTTGGTGTCGGTGGAGCCGAGCAGTTCGGCGTTGACGTAGTCGCCGCTCGCCGGGATGAAGGTGAGCAGCGTGCCGGAGACGACACCCGGCATGGAGAGCGGGAACGTCACCTTGCGGAAGGTGGTCAGCGGTCTGGCGTAGAGATCGCCCGCCGCCTCGTGGAGCCGGCCGTCGATACGCTCCAGCGAGGTGTACAGCGGCAGGATCATGAACGGCAGGAAGTTGTACGTCAGACCGCAGACGACCGCCATGGGTGTGGCCAGGACGCGGTTGCCCTCGGTCCAGCCGAGCCAGCTCGTCACATCGAGCACATGCAGGGTGTCCAGGAGGCCGACGACCGTGCCGCCGTCCGCGAGGATCGTCTTCCAGGCGAGCGTACGGATCAGAAAGCTGGTGAAGAACGGCGCGATGACCAGGACCAGCAGCAGATTGCGCCAGCGGCCCGCCTTGAAGGCGATGAGATAGGCGAGCGGATAGCCGAGCAGCAGACACAGGACCGTGGCGGTGCCCGCGTACAGCAGGGAGCGCACGAACTGCGGGTAGTACTCCTGGAGCGCGTCCCAGTAGGTCTGGAAGTGCCAGGTGACCTCGAAGCCCTGCTCCAGGGAGCCGGTCTGTACGGAGGTCGAGGCCTGGTAGACCATCGGCAGCGCGAAGAAGACCAGCAGCCAGAGGATGCCGGGCAGCAGCAGCCAGTACGGGACGAGCCGCTTGCGGGTGGAGGTCCTGCGCGGCGGCGGCTCGGACCCGGCGGCGGACGGGGTGGGCGCGGCGGGAGGGGCCTGTGTGGTGGTCACGAGGCCTCCTCGGCCACGGTTCCGGTGCCCGCGTCGATGTCCATGGCGGCGTCCAGCCCGAAGCTGTGCGCCGGGTTCCAGTGCAGTACGACCTCGGCGCCGGGACCGAGACGGGCGTCCCGCTCGATGTTCTGCGCGTAGACCTCGAAGCCGGGACAGACCGGACTGTCGATCACATACTGCGTGGAGACACCGATGAAGCTGGAGTCGGCGATCCGCCCGGTGATCCGGTTGCGGCCGTCGGGGACGGTCCCCGTGTCGTCCGCGTGTGCCAGGGAGATCTTCTCTGGCCGTACGCCGACGAGCAGTCTGCCGCCGCTCGTGGTGGGCGCGGAGCACCGGTCCGCGGGCAGCCGCAGCTTGGCGCCGCCCGCCGTGACCACCACCTCACCGCCGCTGGTCCCGGAGATCTCGGCCTCGATGAGATTGGAGGTGCCGAGGAAGTTGGCGACGAAGGTGGTGTCCGGGTTCTCGTAGAGATCGGCGGGGCTGCCGAGCTGCTCGACCCGGCCCGCGTTCATCACCGCGACCGTGTCGGCCATGGTCATGGCCTCCTCCTGGTCATGGGTGACATGGATGAAGGTGATGCCGACCTCGGTCTGGATGCGCTTGAGTTCGAGCTGCATCTGACGGCGCAGCTTGAGGTCGAGGGCGCCGAGCGGCTCGTCGAGCAGCAGGACCCGCGGGTGGTTGATCAGCGCGCGGGCGACGGCGACGCGCTGCTGCTGGCCGCCGGAGAGCTGGTGCGGCTTGCGCTTGGCGTACTCCCCGAGCTGGACCAGATCGAGCATCTCTCCGACCTGCTTCCGTACGGACTTGATCCCGCGGCGGCGCAGTCCGAAGGCGACGTTCTCGTAGATGTCGAGGTGCGGGAAGAGCGCGTAGCTCTGGAAGACGGTGTTGACCGGGCGCTTGTACGGCGGCAGTCCCGTGACATCCGTGTCCCCGAGGAAGACCGTGCCGGTGGTCGGTTCCTCCAGGCCGGCGATCATCCGCAGCGTGGTGGTCTTGCCGCAGCCCGACGCTCCGAGGAGGGCGAAGAAGGAGCCCTGGGGCACGGTGAGGTCGAGCGGCTCGACGGCGCGGAAGGAGCCGTATGTCTTGCTGATCCCGGTCAGGCGGACGTCGCCGCCGCCCCGGCTGGTGGATGCGGTCTCTGTCATGGGTACGGTCCCGGGGATGAGAGGTGGACGGGCGGGCGGCGGGCGCGCGGCTACGCGCCGATGAGCTTGGCGAACTTCTCCTCGTACGTCGTCTCTTCCTTGCTGCTCAGCGAGCGGAAGGCGTGCGAGGAGGCGGCCATCGCCGCGTCCGGGAGGATCAGCGTGTTGTCGGCCATCGACTTGTCGATCTTGGTGAGTTCGGCGCGTACCCCGTCCACCGGGCAGACGTAGTTGATGTACGCGGCGAGCTGGGCGGCGATCGGCGGCCGGTAGTAGTGGTCGATGAGCCGCTCGGCGTTGGTCTTGTGCCGTGCCTTGGCCGGGACCAGCAGATTGTCGCTGGAGATGATGTAACCGGTCTCGGGGATCGCGAACTTGACGTCCGGGTTGTCGTTCTGGAGCTGGACGATGTCCCCGGCCCAGGCGACACAGGCGGCGATGTCGCCCTTGTCGAGGTCCGCGGTGTAGTCGTTGCCGGTGAAGCGGCGGATCTGCTTCTTGTCGACGGCGCCCTGGAGCCGGGCGATCGCCGCGTCGAAGTCGTCGTCGGTGAAGCTCCCCGGGTCCTTGCCCAGGTCGAGCAGGGTCATCCCGACGGTGTCCCGCATCTCGGAGAGAAAGGCGACCCGGCCCTTGAGCTGCGGGTCGTCCAGGAGCTGGGAGACCGATTCGATCTCGCGTCCGCCGGTCGCCCTGGAGTTGTAGGCGATGACGGTGGGGATTCCGGTCCACGGATAGCTGTAGGCACGGCCTGGATCCCAGTCGGGCGAGCGGAACTGCTGGGAGAGGTTCGCGTACGCGTGCGGCAGGTTCGACGGGTCGAGCTTCTGCGCCCAGCCGAGCCGGATGATCCTGGCGGCGAGCCAGTCGGTGACGCATATGAGGTCACGGCCGGTGTCCTGGCCGGCCGCGAGCTGCGGCCGGATCTTGCCGAAGAACTCGACGTTGTCGTTGATGTCCGCGGTGTACTTGACCGTGATCCCCGTGCGTGCGGTGAACGCGTCCAGCGTGGGGTAGTGCTTCTCGTCCTCGCTGACGTCCATGTACTCGGTCCAGTTGGAGAAGACGATCCGCTTCTCCCCGGCCGAGTGGTCGGTGGACGCGGGTCCGTCGTCCTCACGCTTCGCGGGCGGGATCCCGCAGCCGCCCAGACCGGCGAGCCCGCCGATCGCGAGCGCGCCGACGCCGGTGGCGCGCAGCATCGAGCGGCGGGTGAGGGCGCCCCGGCCGCTGGTCACGGTGCGCCGCACGGCGGCCAGCTGGGCCGCGGAGAGACGGTCGGGCTCGTACTGCTCCATGCGCTGTGCCCTTTCGGGTGGGTGGGAAGACCGGTGACCGACCGGTCCAGGTCCTAGGCCCTGTCAGCGGTCGCCGAAGATCGTGCGGTGCCAGTCCTTCCTGGCCACCGCGGTGTTGTCGTACATCACATGCTTGACCTGGGTGTACTCCTCGAAGGAGTACACGGACATGTCCTTGCCGAACCCGCTGGCCTTGTAGCCGCCGTGGGGCATCTCGCTGATGATCGGAATGTGGTCGTTGACCCAGACACAGCCGGCCTTGATCTCCCGGGTCGCGCGACCGGTGCGGTAGACGTCGCGGCTCCAGGCGGAGGCGGCGAGACCGTACGGGGTGTCGTTGGCGAGACGGATGCCCTCGTCGTCGGAGTCGAAGGGGAGGACGACGAGGACCGGTCCGAAGATCTCGGACTGGACGATCTCGCTCTCCTGGGCGGCGTCCACGATGAGCGTGGGACGGTAGTACGCGCCCTCCATGAGCTCCCCTCCGGGCGCCTCGCCGCCGGTGACGACTCGCGCGTGGCCGCGGGCCCGGTCGACGAAGCCGGCGACCCGGTCCCGGTGGGCGTGGGAGATCAGCGGGCCGAGATCGGTCTCCGGGTCGAGGGGGTCGCCCATGCGTACGGTCTCCATCAGCGCGGCGACCCCGGCGACAAAGGCGTCGTAGAGGGGACGCTGGACATAGGCGCGGGTGGCGGCCGTGCAGTCCTGGCCGCCGTTGATGAGCGATCCGGCGACCGCGCCGTGCACCGCCGCTTCCAGGTCCGCGTCGTCGAAGACGAGGAAGGGGGCCTTGCCGCCGAGTTCCAGATGCAGTCGCTTGACGGTGGCGGTGGCGATCTCGGCGACGCGCCGGCCGACGGCGGTGGAGCCGGTGAAGGAGGTCATCACGACATCGGGGTGGCCGACGAGATGTTCACCGGCGTCGGGGCCCGCGCCGGTGACGACATTGATCACACCGTCGGGGAGTCCGGCCCGCTGGGCGGCCTGCGCGAACATCAGCGAGGTGAACGGGGTGGTCTCGGCGGGCTTCAGCACGATGGTGTTGCCCGCGGCGACGGCCGGGAGGATCTTCCAGGCGGCCATCTGGAGCGGATAGTTCCAGGGCGCGATGGAGCCGATGACACCGATCGGCTCGCGGCGGACGTAGGAGGTGTGGTCGCCGCTGTACTCACCGGCCGAGACGCCGTCGAGATGGCGGGCCGCGCCCGCGAAGAAGACGGTGTTGTCGACGGTTCCCGGCACATCGAACTCGGTGGAGAGCCTGATCGGTTTGCCGCACTGGAGCGTCTCGGCGTGGGCGAAGTCCGCGGCCTGTTCCGCGAGGACCCCGGCGAAGCGGTGGAGGGCGTCGGAGCGCGCGCCGGGGGTGGCGCCCGCCCAGCCGGGGAACGCGCCGAGCGCGGCGGCGACGGCGGCGTCGACATCGGCCGGTCCCGCCAGCTCGTAGGTGAGAATCTCCTCGCCCGTCGCCGGGTTCACGACGGCGTGCGTACGTCCCGACGTGCCCGGCCGGAGCCGCCCGCCGATGAACTGCGCACCGTCCGCGAAGCGGTCCCGCACCTGGAAGCGGTTGGTCATGACGCTCTCCATTGGCCCAGTTGTAGCTCCGGCTTCAATTGAGTGCCGATCCTGACAGAGCACATGCCGCTCAACAAGGGATTCCGTTGTTGCCTTTTGGTTACGCGACGGAATCGGTCGACCATGTGTCGGGTCGGCGTGCTCGGAGGCATACGGACTGTCAGTGGTGGCTGCCAGACTCGCGTGCATGGTGAGTCAGCGGGGGAGCGTGGTCCGTACGGCGGCCGAGCTGGTCGAGCGGGTGGAGCGCGGCGAGAGGGTCAGATATCTGCGCTTCTGGGGACACACCCCGCGGGCGGACGGCACGCTGGGCGCGAGCTGTCTCAGCCAGTGGTGGCCCTCGCCCTTCACGGTCGACGGGGTGGAGTACGCGACGGCGGAGCACTGGATGATGGCGGGCAAGGCCCGGCTCTTCGGGGACGAGCAGGCGGAGCGCGCGGCCGTCGGCGCGGCGAATCCGGCGCTCGCCAAGAAGGCGGGGCGGCTGGTGCGCGCCTTCGACGAGGCCGTCTGGCAGCGCGAGCGCTTCGGCATCGTGGTGGCGGGCAGCGTCCACAAGTTCGGACAGGATGCCGGGCTGCGGGCGTTTCTGCTGGGCACGGGCGAGCGGATACTCGTCGAGGCCAGCCCGATGGACCGGATCTGGGGCATCGGGCTGGCCTCGGACGATGAGCGCGCCCAGGATCCCGGCCGCTGGCGCGGGCTCAATCTGCTGGGGTTCGCGCTGATGGAGGCGCGCGAGCGGCTCCGGTCGGCGTGAGGAACGCCTGGTGACGGGAGCGACCGGGCCGGGCCCGGCAGAGGTCAGTGGCGGGTGCCGGCCACGAGCGAGGTGGCGAACGGATCGGTGTCCGTCGTGTCGAAGCTGTCGTCGTTCGCGATCGCCCAGATCAGGAAGGCGAGGAAGGCGGCGCTGATCAGGGCGCCGATCGAGCCGAGGACGATACCCGCGAGCGCCATCCCGCCGTTGGTCGCCTCGCCCCGCCGTGCCTTGCGGCGGCCGACGATCCCGAAGATCAGCGCGAGGACACCGACAACGATGCCAAGGCCCCAGAAGCAGAAGGCGACGACGGCGATGATGCCCAGCACCAGCGCGGTGACACCCATGCCGTTCGACGGACCCGGCTGCCAGCCGGTGCTGCCGTAACCCGGGTATCCGGCGGCGGGGTAGCCATAGCCCGGCGTGGCGCCGTAGGGAGCCGCCGACTGCTGGGCGCCCGGTGCCGGCTGCGGCGGGACGCCGGGGTAGCCGTAGCCGTACGGGCCGGGGGCCGGCTGGGCCGGTCCGCCGGGGGCGGTCGGCGGCGGCGGTACGGCGCCGGGCTCGCCTCCGGGTATCCCGAGGATCGTGGGCTGCTCATGCACCGTTCCGCCGTGCGGCGGCGGTTCCTGGTGCGTCGCCGGACCGTCCAGCGGCGCCTTGTGCTCCGGCGGAGCCCAGGGATCGCTCGGCTCGTAGCCGCCGGACGGCCGCTCGCTCTTGTCAGACATGTGCCTCCCCCATCGTGTTCCGTCATGCTACGGCCTCCGCCCTGGGCGGAACGGGCCCGGCCTACGATGGCCCCTGACCCGGGCGGCCCCGGGCAGGGGGCGGGCAACCCCCGCCCCGCGAAACACCGCACCAGCCTCACCACGGGCACCCGCCCCACCATCCGGAGGATCCCGATGACCGATCTGCGCCCCTTCATCGCGGGGCTGCCCAAGGCCGAGCTGCATGTCCACCATGTCGGCTCCGCCTCGCCCCGTATCGTGGCCGAACTGGCCGCCCGGCACCCGGACTCCACGGTGCCCGCCGACCCCGAGGCGCTCGTCGAGTACTTCACCTTCACCGACTTCGCGCACTTCATCGACGTCTATCTCTCCGTCGTGGATCTGATCCGTACGCCCGAGGACGTCCGGCTGCTGACCTTCGAGGTCGCCCGTGACATGGCCCGGCAGAACATCCGCTACGCCGAGCTGACCGTCACACCGTTCAGCTCGACCAGCCGCGGCATTCCCGAGGTGGCCTTCATGGAGGCCATCGAGGACGCCAGGAAGGCCGCCGAGAGCGAGCTGGACGTCGTCCTGCGCTGGTGCTTCGACATCCCCGGCGAGGCCGGGCTGAAGGCGGCCGAGGAGACCGCCCGGCTCGCGGTCGATCTGCGCCCCGAGGGCCTGGTCGCCTTCGGGCTCGGCGGCCCCGAGATCGGGGTTCCCCGGCCCCAGTTCAAGCCGTACTTCGACCGTGCCATCGACGCCGGGCTCCACTCCGTACCCCACGCCGGTGAGACCACCGGGCCCGAGACCGTCTGGGACGCGCTGCGCGATCTGCGCGCGGAGCGCATCGGCCATGGCACCAGCTCCGTCCAGGACCCGGAGCTGCTCGCGTATCTCGCCGAGCACCGCATCCCGCTGGAGGTGTGCCCCACCTCCAACATCGCCACCCGCGCGGTCGCCGATCTCGACGAGCACCCGATCAAGGCGATGGTCGCGGCCGGAGTGCTGGTGACGGTCAACAGCGACGATCCGCCGATGTTCGGCACGGACCTCAACCAGGAGTACGCGGTCGCCGCCCGGCTGCTCGGACTGGACGAGCGGGGAGTCGCCGCTCTCGCGAAGAACGGGGTGGAGGCGTCCTTCCTCGACACGCCGGGCAAGGAGCGGCTCGCCGCGGAGATCGACACGTACACCGCCAAGTGGCTCGCGCGGTAGCGACGATGACCGGCGACGGCGAGGAGACCGCGCGTACCGTGGTCGCCGTGGGCCACCGGGGCGATCCCTACCGGATCCGTGAGAACACCCTCCCCTCGGTGCGCTCCGCGCTGGAGCGGGGGGCCCATGCCGTCGAGATCGACGTACGGCTCACCCGCGACGGGGTGCCCGTCCTGCTGCACGACTCCTCGCCGAAGCGGCTCTGGGGCCATGACCGCCCCCTCGCGGAGCTCACGCACCGGGAGCTGGACGAACTGACCGGCGGCGGGGTGCCGACCCTGCGGGAGACGCTCATGGCGGTGGCCGGGGCCCGGCTCATGATCGATCTCCCCGGCGCCACGGAGGAGTCCGTGCGGACGGTCGTGGGTACGGTACGCGAGTGCGGAGCCGCCGAGCGGGTCTACTACTGCGCGGGCGCGCGGACCATGCTCGCCGTCCGGGCCGCGGACGCGGGCGCCGAGACAGCGATGACCTGGACGACGCTCGCGCCGCCGCGCCCCACGCTGCTCGCGGCGGTCCGGCCGCGCTGGCTCAACTACCGCTTCGGACTGATCAGCCGGGAGCTGGCCGACCGCGACCACCGCGACGGACTGCTGGTCTCGGCCTGGACCGCCGACACCCGCCGCAGTATGCGCCGGCTGATCGCCCGGGGAGCCGACTCGATCACGACCAACCGCGTCGACGTCCTGTCAGCCCTCCTGACCGGCCGGGGCGCCCCGCGTCCGACCCACTGACGAGGACGAAGTCACGGCGGAGGTCACCCAGTTCGGCCTGGTGGCCCGCAAGCCCTGACGGTGCCCAGTACGGCGCCGGCCGTCATGGGCAGGCGGGACCGTACGGGCAGGCCCGCGGTGGGCGGGCACACCGCACAGGGCGGGCAACGGACAAGCTGTCCGCCGCCCGCCCCGGCGCCGGTCGTCGGATGTCCGCGCACGACGCCCGCGTCCGGTGTCCGCCAAACCGCCCGCGTCAGGCGTCGAGCGACGTCATCACGTGCTTGACGCGCGTGTAGTCCTCGAAGCCGTAGGCAGAGAGGTCCTTGCCGTAGCCGGACTTCTTGAACCCGCCGTGCGGCATCTCCGCGACCAGCGGGATATGGGTGTTGATCCACACACACCCGAAGTCCAGGGCCTTCGACATCCGCATCGCGCGCGCGTGGTCCTTCGTCCACACCGAGGAGGCGAGCGCGAACTCGACGCCGTTCGCGTACTCCAGCGCCTGCGCCTCGTCCGTGAAGGACTGAACGGTGATGACCGGGCCGAAGACCTCGTTCTGGATGATCTCGTCGTCCTGCTTGAGTCCGGAGACGACGGTCGGCGCGTAGAAGTAGCCCTTGTCGCCGACCTGGTGGCCGCCCGCCTGGACCTTGGCGTGCGCGGGAAGTCGCTCGATGAAGCCGGAGACCTGCTTGAGCTGGTTCGCGTTGTTGAGCGGCCCGTACAGCACGTCCTCGTCGTCCGCGGCCCCCGTCCTGGTCTCGGCCGCGGCCTTCGCCAGCGCCGCCACGAACTCGTCGTGGATGGACTCGTGCACCAGGACGCGGGTGGCGGCCGTACAGTCCTGCCCCGCGTTGAAGTAGCCCGCCACCGCGATGTCCTCGACGGACTTGGCGATGTCCACGTCCTCGAACACCACGACCGGAGCCTTGCCGCCCAGCTCCAGATGGACCCGCTTGACGTCCTTGGCCGCGGACTCGGCGACCTGCGTTCCCGCCCGTACGGAACCGGTGATGGAGGCCATCGCCGGGATCGGGTGCTCGACCATGGCCCGGCCGCTGTCACGGTCGCCGCAGATGACGTTGAAGACGCCCTTGGGCGCGATCGCGCCGATGATCTCCGCCAGCAGCAGGGTCGAGACCGGGGTGGTGTCCGACGGCTTGAGCACCACGGTGTTCCCCGCGGCGAGGGCCGGCGCGAACTTCCAGACGGCCATCATCATCGGGTAGTTCCAGGGCGCGACCTGGGCGCAGACCCCGACCGGCTCACGGCGCACGATCGAGGTGAAGCCGTCCATGTACTCGCCGGCCGAGCGGCCTTCGAGCATCCGGGCCGCGCCCGCGAAGAAGCGGATCTGGTCCACCATCGGCGGGATCTCTTCGGTACGGGTGAGTTCGAGCGGCTTGCCGGTGTTCTCGGACTCGGCGGCGATCAGCTCCTCGGCGCGCTCCTCGATGGCGTCCGCGATCTTGAGCAGTACCTTCTGGCGCTCCGCGGGAGTGGTGTCGCGCCAGCCGGGGAAGGCGGCCGCGGCGGCCTCCATGGCGGCGTCGACATCGGCCTGTCCCGAGAGCGGGGAGGTGGCGTACACCTCGCCCGTGGCCGGGTTGACCACCTCGATGGTCCGCCCGTCGGCGGCGTCCCGGAACTCCCCGTTGATGTAGTTGCGCAGCCGGCGCAGCTCGGTGGTCACTGCCACCCCTCCTCCTGGTCGCTCATGCTCGGATGTCCGATGGGTGAGACACCCCAACCCTAGCCCGTCGGCCGACGCTTTCGACAGGTCAACCCCCCGGGAACTTCGGATTCGGTGAGATAACAGCCCTTCAACAACGAATATCATCGATGGAGGGTTGCGGGACGGACGAGTCGCAGTGCACAGTGAGGCGCGTGGCCAGTCGTAACGCAGACTCCAGAACAGACTCCGGGTCCGGTTCCAGGACCGGGAACGGATCGTCGTCGTCGATCGATGCCGTCTCTCTCGCCATCATCGAACAGCTCCAGGAGGACGGACGGCGCCCCTACGCGGCGATCGGCAAGGCCGTCGGTCTCTCCGAGGCGGCCGTGCGCCAGCGGGTCCAGAAGCTGCTCGATCAGGGCGTGATGCAGATCGTCGCCGTGACCGACCCGCTCACCGTGGGCTTCCGGCGGCAGGCCATGGTCGGGATCAATGTCGAGGGCGACATGGAGACGGTCGCGGACGCCCTGGCGGCCATGGACGAATGCGAGTACGTGGTGATGACCGCGGGCTCCTTCGATCTGATCGTGGAGATCGTCTGCGAGGACGACGACCACCTGCTGGAAGTCATCAACAGAAGGATCCGCGCGCTCCCCGGCGTGCGCTCCACCGAGAGTTTCGTCTATCTGAAGCTGAAGAAGCAGACCTATATGTGGGGAACCCGATAGCCGTGAGCAAGGACCTCTCCAGAACCGCGTACGACCACCTGTGGATGCACTTCACCCGCATGTCGTCCTACGAGAACGCGCCCGTGCCCACCATCGTGCGCGGTGAGGGCACCTACATCTTCGACGACAAGGGCAAGCGCTACCTCGACGGCCTCTCCGGGCTGTTCGTGGTGAACGCCGGCCACGGCCGCCACGAGCTGGCCGAGACCGCCTACAAGCAGGGCCAGGAGCTGGCGTTCTTCCCGGTGTGGTCCTACGCCCACCCGAAGGCGGTCGAGCTGGCCGAACGGCTCGCCCACTACGCGCCCGGCGACCTCAACAAGGTCTTCTTCACCACCGGTGGCGGTGAGGCGGTCGAGACCGCCTGGAAGCTCGCCAAGCAGTACTTCAAGCTGACCGGCAAGCCGACCAAGTACAAGGTGATCTCACGTGCCGTCGCCTACCACGGCACACCGCAGGGAGCCCTGTCCATCACGGGTCTGCCGGCCCTGAAGGCGCCGTTCGAGCCGCTCGTCCCGGGTGCGCACAAGGTCCCGAACACCAATATCTACCGCGCGCCGATCCACGGCGACGACCCCGAGGCCTTCGGCCGCTGGGCCGCCGACCAGATCGAGCAGGAGATCCTCTTCGAGGGCCCCGAGACGGTCGCGGCCGTCTTCCTGGAGCCGGTGCAGAACGCGGGCGGCTGTTTCCCGCCGCCGCCCGGATACTTCCGGCGGGTCCGCGAGATCTGCGACCAGTACGACGTACTGCTCGTCTCGGACGAGGTCATCTGCGCCTTCGGCCGGCTCGGCACGATGTTCGCGTGCGACAAGTTCGACTACGTACCGGACATGATCACCTGCGCCAAGGGCATGACGTCGGGCTACTCCCCGATCGGCGCCTGCATCGTCTCCGACCGGCTCGCGGAACCGTTCTACCAGGGTGACAACACCTTCCTGCACGGCTACACCTTCGGCGGCCACCCGGTCTCGGCCGCGGTCGGTCTCGCCAACCTCGACATCTTCGAGCGCGAGGGCCTCAACCAGCATGTGCTCGACAACGAGGGCGCGTTCTTCGACACCCTGAAGAAGCTGCACGACCTGCCGATCGTCGGCGATGTGCGGGGCAACGGCTTCTTCTACGGCATCGAGCTGGTCAAGGACAAGGCGACCAAGGAGACGTTCACGGACGAGGAGACCGAGCGCGTCCTGTACGGGTTCCTCTCCAAGGAGCTCTACGAGAACGGGCTGTACTGCCGCGCCGACGACCGGGGCGACCCGGTCGTCCAGCTCGCGCCGCCGCTGATCTCCGATCAGTCGACCTTCGACGAGATCGAGGGGATCCTCCGGTCGGTGCTGACGGAGGCCTGGACCAAGCTCTGACCGTCCACGCGCCGGCCGAGCGGTGACGGCGGGCGGGGGAACGGACCGCGACCGACCGGACCACCCGCATGACGGCCCGGGTACCGCCTTTCGAGTGAGAAGGGCGGCACCCGGGCCGTGTGCTGTCCGCTCACCCCGTTCCGAATACTTAGCGTGCCCTGTGACCGATCGTCGCCGCCTTCGTTCACCCGGACGGCGGAGGTAAGTCCGATCAGAACCGAGGTGTACGCCATGGTGGCCCCGCCTGACAACGACGTGCTCTGGGCGCGTTCCCTGACCTGCTCCCACAATGGATCGCCCGCGCTCGACGGTGTCTCGCTCGGCGTGAGCGAGGGCGAGATCCTCGCCGTGTACGGCCCGCGCGGCAGCGGAAAAACGACTCTTCTGCGCTGTCTGTCGGGTCAGCTCGTCCCGCAGGAGGGCGAGGTCTGGTTCAACAGCTCACCCGTCCACACCATGAGCGCGGTGCTGCGCGAGCGGCTGCGCAGGGACCGCTTCAGCTGGATCGACCCAGAACCCGCGCTGGTGCCCGAGCTGACCGCGTGGGAGAACGCGGCGCTGCCGCTGCTGCTGCGCGGCTCCCCGCACCGCGCCGCCAAGGCCACCGCGATGGAGTGGCTGGACCGCCTCGACATCGGCGACTGCGCCCGGAAGCGTCCGTACGCCCTGCTCCAGGCCCAGCGGCAGCGGATCGCCGTCGCCCGCGCCCTGGTCACCACGCCCTCGGTGCTCTTCGCCGACGAGCCGACGGCGCCGCTGCACCGTACGGACCGGGCCCAGGTGATCCGTACGCTGACCACCGCGGCCCGTTCGCACAACATCACTGTCGTCCTGGCCACCCTGGACGAGGAGGTCGCGACCCTCGCGGACCGCACGGTCTCGCTGATGGACGGCCGCCGGGTCGACCCCCTGGGACCCTCCGAGGCGGAAGGTCAGGCCGCGTGCTCGCTCTCCGTCTAGGCCGTGGCGCCCATCCCCTGGCCCTGCTGCGCCGGCTGCTGGTCGTCGCGGCGTCCGCCGGGGTCGGATTCCTGCTGCTGTGCACCCTGGGCTGGGCGATGAGCCATCCGGTCGGCTCACTGCCACGGCTGCTCTGGTGCCTGATTCCGCTGGCGGCGACGGTGCAGTTCGCGGTCGCGGTGGCCCGTACCGACCCCGGCACCCGGCCACGTACCGGGCTGTCGGCGGTGGGCCTCGGCCCGGCCCGGCTGACCACGCTGGCCGCCACCTCGACCGCCGTCTCCTGCACCCTGGGCAGCGCGGTGGCGCTGCTCTTCTTCCTGCATCTCCGGGGCGATCTGAGCGCGATGCCCTTCGACGGCAAGGGCGCCGACCTCCTCGCCAGGAACCAGCCGCTCCCGCTGGCGGCGGTGCTGACGCTGCTGGCGCTCGTGCCGACGTTCGCGACGGCGGCGACCGGGCTCGTGATGCGGCGGCACACCCGCAGGACCGCGCGTCCCCCCGAGAGCACGGACCCGGCGCCCGCGCCGACCGGACTGCCGTGGGGAGTCGCCCTCACCACGGCGGGCCTGGCGATCGAGACCTACGCGAGCCGGGGCGGCGGCGGGTCCACACCGCCGCTGCCGGGCCGCTTCGACGGAAGTTCGGCCGGTGTGCTGGCGGGCTGGTCGCTGACGGCCGTCGGACTGGCCCTGGCCGGTCCCGGCATCACCTATCTCTGCGGCCGGCTGCTCCAGACCCTGCGCCCCGGCGCGATCCGTCTGCTGGCGGGCCGCACGCTGATGGCCGAGGCCCAAGGAATCGGGCGTCCGCTGGGCGTGCTGTGCGCGGTGCTCTCGGGTGTGTTCGCCGCCAACTCCCTGTACGGGCCCGGTGACGAGCCCCCCTTCGGCCCGCTCACCAGCCTCGGCGCGGCCCTGGTCATCGGCTGTGCGGCGGCCACGCTGCTGACGGCCGCCGTGGAGACCCGGCAGGCCCGGGTCCCCACCACCACGACCCTTCACCACCTGGGCGCCCACGCCGGGCTGCTGCGTACGGCGGCGGCGGTGCGGGCGACCGCGGTCCTGGCGATCTTCGCGCCCCTGACCTGGGTGGTGGCCGCCCTGGCGGCGGTCCCCCTGACGACCTAGGGTCTTTCGTTTGGGTCTGGCTGGGTGAGGGAGCGCCCGCTGCGGGAGCGGCTGATGTCGTCGTTGGTGCCGTGGCTCGCAAGGCGGAGGAGGGAGCCCACGCGGAGCGTAGGCGACCGACGACAACGCCGCGAGGCGCGGTGCCAGGGCACGCGAGCCCAGCAAGATCCAAACGAGAGGCCCCAGGCACTCCGTCCGGGAGGGTGCGGGGCCGGGGAACGACTCCCCGGCCCCGCGGCCGTTCTCACACCGTGTTCTTCCGCGTCGGTGCCGGCGCGGGCGTCTGTGCGGCTGCCGACGCGGGTGTCCGCGCGGGTGTCCGCGCGGGCGCGGGCCCGTCGTCGCACGCCCGGACCGATCTGGCGTACAGCGTGATCTGCGCTCCCCGGACCCGCTCCCGCGCGCATACGTGGAAGTACGTACGGAGAACCGCGCGCTTCACCACCTCCCGCGCCACGGCGTCCTCCGGCTCCCCCGACGGATCGCTCAGCACCACGATGCGCGGTACGGACAGCATCCGGGCGCGGACGAGCGCGGCGGACATCTCCTCGCCCTGGAGGGAACCCGACACCGCCGGGGTCTCCTCGAGGGCCAGATCGTCCAGGGCGCCGAACCGGCCGGTGGCGGAGAGCTTCCATTCACGGCGCCGCGCGGGGGTGAAGATCACCCCGTCCCCGTCGGCGGAGACCTCTTCGACCGCCTTCGCTATGGCCGTCAGATCGTCCTTGCGGCTCTCGGGCTTCCGCAACTGCCAGCTGACCGGGGCGAGAACGAGCGCGAGTACGGCGAACAGTGCGGCCATGGCGGCGACATGGGCGGTGGGACGGTGCGCGACGGCGGTGCCGTGACCGCCATCGGTGCCGGTCCGCCGGCTCGGCGCCGACAGCCGGTCCGACGCCGACAGCCGGTCCAGCGCGGTGCCGAGCAGCAGCGCGATGCCCACATTGGTGAAGAGCGCGTACCGGTCGACGTACATGGGCTCCCGGAGGGAGCCGAGCAGCAGAACGGCGGTCGGGAGCACGGCGAGGGGAAGTCCCACGCGCCGCACGGCGGTATGTCCTGAGCTGCTGCCCTTGCTGCCGCTGCCCAGATATCCGGCGGCGGCCAGGGACACAAGGATCCACGCCGCGATCTCCCCCCACTCCGCCGCCTTGGGCCAGCCGATCCAGGAGACCTGGTCGGACTGGCCCATGCTGAACAGGATCAGCGGGAGGGATCCGGCGAAGGCGAGGGCGGCGGCGATGGACCAGGACCGTCCGTTCCTCGGCCCGGGTCGGGTGACCGCGACCGAGACACCGTGCGCGAGCAGCGCGAGAACGGCGAATTCGTGCAGCCAGACCGCCGTCAGGTTCACCAGCGCGTAGAGCGCCCAGCACATTCCGGACGACGAGTCGAGCGACCGGACCAGAAGGTACGTGGAACACGCGACCAGCGCGCACACCATCGCGTAGGAGCGCCCTTCCTGCGCGTACATCTGGATGTCCGGAACGAGGGCGAAGACCGTACCGCCGAGCACTCCCGCCCGTACCCCCGCCAGCCGGCGGCCGATGAGCCCGACGAAGGCCGCCGCCACCGCTATCGAGAGCACGGACGGGATCCGAAGCGTGAGCAGGCCCCCGTCCCAGACCCCGTAAAGGGCGTGCATGAAGAAGTAGTAGAGCCCGTGTACGGCGTCGGCGTGACGCAGCAGCCGCCAGATCTCGGGGAGACTCCGGTGCGCCACCTGATAGGTGACGGACTCGTCGCGCCACATCGTGCCCTCGCGCGTGATGCCCCACATCCCGAGGGCGAAGGCCGCCGCGGCGGGTATCAGCCCGGCCGCCAGGCCCTGTCGGTCACGTCCGGGACGGCCGGATATCCGCGCGGGCGACTCGGCGCCGGAGCTCTCGGCCGCAGTGTCCACGGCCATGACGTTCTGCTGCGGTTCGATGCCTTCCCCCCCTCAGCGGATGGAGCGGGCCACTGGGGGGTGCTCCGGACCGTCCTGGCACGGAGCGACCACGCTACTCGACGCGCGGTCGCCGCACCCGGAAAGCCCGTCGGCTCATCGAAAGCGGAGGCGGAAGCGGGCGAAAGCGGAAGCGGTACCGGTGCTCGTGCCGGCGCCGCTGCCGGCGCGTCACAGCGCCCCGCCGTACGACGCCCCGCCGCTGGGCGGCCGTTGGAGCTCCGTGTCCCTGTCGGGCAGCACCACCACATCCTCCGCGGCGAACACCACCCCCACCACCGCCCCCTCGTGCGGCGCGTCTCTGAGCCCGCACTCGGCCTCGAGAACCGGTCCGCCGCCGGAGGACCCGTCGGGCCGCAGCAGCACCGCGACCCGGCTGCCCCGGAACGTACGCGCCTGGACCGTGCAGCGCAGTCCGCCGGCGGGCTCGACCAGCCGTACCCCGGCCGGGCGCACCAGCACCGACCGCTCTCCCCGCGCCGAACCCTCGGGCACCGGGATCCTTCCCCAGACCGTATCGGCGGCCCCGCCGCTCACCGTGGCGTCCACGACATTGTCGAAACCGAGGAAGCGCGCCACGAACGCCGAGGCGGGTCGCTGCCAGACCTCCACCGGTGTGCCGGTCTGGGCGACACGCCCGTCCCGCATCACCACGACCCGGTCGGCGAGCGCGAACGCCTCGCCCTGGTCATGGGTGACGGCGAGCACGGTCGTACCCAACCGTCCGAAGAGACCGCGCAGTTCGACCACGAGCCGTTCGCGCAGACTCCGGTCGAGCTGTCCGAGCGGCTCGTCCAGCATCAGCAGCCGTGGCCGTGGGGCGAGCGCCCGTGCCAGCGCGACCCGCTGCTGTTCACCGCCGGACAGCGCGGCGACGGCCCGCCGCTCCGCGCCCGGCAGCCCGACGAGGTCGAGCAACTCCGCCACCCGTCTCGTCCGTTCACCGCGCGGGGCACCGCGCATCCGCAGCCCGAAGGCGACATTGCCGCCCACGTCCCGCTGCGGGAAGAGCTGATGGTCCTGGAACATCAGCCCGACCCCGCGCCGGTGCACGGGCACCCCCGACTGGTCGGCGCCGTCCAGCAGGACCCGTCCGCCGTCCGGCGGGGTCAGTCCGGCCACCACCCTCAGCAGTGTCGACTTGCCGCTTCCACTCGGCCCCAGCACACACACGGTCTCGTGCTCGGCGATCTCCAGATCGACCGCGTCGAGCGCGGTACGGTCACCGAACCGCACGGTGACGTCCGACAGGGTCAGCAGGGCCATCAGAACTCTCCGGAGCGGTCGGTACGGATACGTTCCAGCGCCAGCAGCGACACCGCGCACACCACCATCAGTACGGTGGACAGGGCCATGGCCTGCCCGTAGTTGAGCTCGCCGGGCCGTCCCAGCAGCCGTGCCACGGCCACCGGCAGCGTCGGCCGGTCCGGGCGCGCGATGAACACCGTCGCACCGAACTCACCGAGCGAGACGGCGAACGCGAAACCCGCCGCGACCAGCGACGCCCTCCCTACCAGCGGCAGATCGACCTCGCGCCAGACACGCAGCGGGGACGCTCCGAGGACGGCCGCCGCCTCGCGCAGCCGTCCGTCCACCGCCCGCAGCACCGGCAGCATCGTCCGTACGACAAAGGGGACGCCCACCAGGGCCTGCGCGAGCGGCACCAGAATCCAGGAGGCCCGCAGATCGAGCGGCGGCTTGTCGAGCGTGATCAGAAAACCGAAGCCGACGGTCACGGCGGAGACCCCGAGCGGCAGCATCAGCAGCGCGTCGAAGCCCCGGACGAGCCGGCCCGCGCGCCGGGTGAGCGCGGCGGCGGCCAGACCGCCCACCACCAGCGCGACGGCCGTCGCGACCAGCGCGTAGCGCAGTGAGTTCCAGACGGCCTCCAGCGGCGGTACGAGAAAGGTCCCGCCGCTCGCCTCCACCGAGCCGAGCGCCCGGTAGAAACCGAGACCGTACCCTCCCGGTCCGTCGAGGGAGCGCTCGACAAGGACGCCCAGCGGCAGCAGTACCAGCAGCAGCACGGTGCCGAGCACTCCGCCGAGCAGCGCCCACTGCCCGGCGCCGCGCGGTCTGCGCGCCGTCAGCGCCGGGTCGACGAGCTTCAGCGCGCCCTCGCGTCCGCGTACCGTCCACGCGTGGACGGCCAGCACTCCGCCGACCGCCGTGAACTGTACGAGGGTGAGCACGGCCGCGGTGGGCAGGTCGAGCAGTTGCGCGGTCTGCCGGTAGATCTCCACCTCCAGGGTGGAGTAGGCGGGGCCGCCGAGGATCTGTACGACCCCGAAGGAGGTGAAGGTGAAGAGGAAGACCATCAGCGCGGCGGCGGCCACGGCGGGGGCGAGGGCCGGCAGGGTCACCCGCCACCAGGCCGTGAACCGGCCCGCGCCCAGCACCCGCGCGGCCTCCTCCTGGCGCGGATCGAGCTGCGCCCACAGACCGCCCACGGTCCTGACGACCACGGCGTAGTTGAAGAAGACATGCGCGAGGAGGATCGCCCAGACAGTGGTGTCGAGCCGTACGCCCCACAATTCGTCAAGCAGCCCGCCACGCCCGAGCAGCGCCAGGAAGGCCGTACCGACGACCACGGTGGGCAGGACGAACGGGACGGTGACCACCGCGCGCAGCAGTTGTCTGCCGGGGAAGTCGAAGCGGGCGAAGACATACGC
The DNA here is from genome assembly GCF_053608565.1 of Streptomyces sp. NPDC055025. NCBI lineage: Bacteria > Bacillati > Actinomycetota > Actinomycetes > Kitasatosporales > Streptomycetaceae > Streptomyces > Streptomyces sp. NPDC055025. The sequence goes on along the minus strand of NZ_JBSGVS010000024.1, from coordinate 77,837 downwards.
GCCGGGCAGCGCGATCAGCAGGGTGAGGGCGGTGGAGGTGAGCGCCTGCCAGGTGGTGAACCACAGGACGTCGAGGATGTCGGGACGGCTCAGTACCTCACCGACGCGGCCGAACCGCCAGACGCCCTCGGACCTGAGCCCGCGGCCCACGATCGCGGTCACGGGATAGGCGAAGAAGACCGCGAAGAACGCGACGGGGACGCCCATGAGGGCGAGCCGGGCGGCGTTCGCACGCCCGGCCGCCCCGCGCCGCGGCCCTTTTCCGCCCCTGGTCCTGACGGCTACTTCACTACGAGTGAGGTCCACGACTGGATCCACTGCTCACGGCCGGTGGTGATCTCGTCGGGCGCCATCGTCTCCGGCTTGTCGACCTTCGCGCCGAACTCGGTGAAGAGTTCGGGCAGCGGCACGTCCTGGACGACCGGATTGACGAACATGTTGAGCGGCATGTCCGCCTGGAAGGTCTCGCTGATCAGAAAGTCCAGCAGGGCCTTGCCGCCCGTCTCGTTCTTGGCGCCCGTCAGCAGTCCCGCGAACTCGATCTGCCGGAAGCAGGTGCCCGTGGAGACGCCGGTCGGGGCCTTTTTCGGCCGCGGTTCCGCGTACAGCACCTCGACGGGCGGGCTGGAGGCGTACGAGACGACGAGCGGGCGGTCGGCCTTGGCCTTCCTGCCGCCGGCCGAGCCCGAGAAGCTCTCGTTGTAGGCCTGCTCCCAGCTGTCCACGACCTGGACCCCGTTGGCCCTCAGCTTCTTCCAGTACTCCTGCCAGCCGTCGTCGCCGTACCGCGCGACCGTGCCGAGAAGGAAGCCGAGACCGGGTGAGGAGGTCGCGGCGTTCTCGGTGACCAGCAGATTCTTGTACTCGGGCTTGAGGAGATCGCCGAAGGACCGCGGCGGATCGAGCTTCTTGTCCGCGAAGTACTTCTTGTCGTAGTTGACACAGATATCGCCGGTGTCGATCGGTGTGACGCGGTTCTCGCTCCGGTCGAGCCGGGTGTCCGGGTCGACCTGGTCGAGCCCCTTCGCCTCGTACGGTGTGAACAGACCGTTGTCGAGGGCGCGGGAGAGCAGGGTGTTGTCGACGCCGAAGAAGACATCGCCCTGGGGCGAACCCTTCGTCAGGATCTCCTTGTTGAGGGCCTCGCCCGCGTCACCGCTCTTGAGCACCTTGACCGTGTAGCCGGTCCGCTTGGTGAACTCCTCGAGTACGGCGGGAGAGGCGTTGAACGAGTCATGGCTGACCAGGGTGACGGTCTTCGACGGTGTCCCGCCGCCGCCCGTACCACCGCCGCCGCCGGACGACGCGGAGTCGTCGGAGCCGCCGCAGGCGGCGAGCGAGGAGACACCGAGCGCGGCGGCGACCGCGGCGACCGCCATCCTTCTGACGCTGATCGTGCTCACTGGTTTTCCTCCTGGGATGTCCAGGAGAAGACGCGGCCCTGCCCGGAGTCCGGCCGGACCGGACCGCGGGCAGGGCGCAACAGCTTGAGTAGTGACCGAACTTCCTACCCAGAATGACCTGGGCGAGGTTCAGAGGGTCTGCGACCGCTGCCCGCTCTCACGGACATGTGCCGCACTCTCAGCGCTGTGGCGCTCCCCTGTCGGAAAATATGCAATGCGTTCGCGCCAAGGTTACATGCACCGCACATCGGGGCCCGGTTCGCCTCCAGGACGGTCCGCTCGCCAGGCGCCCGCGAGACACCCCGAACGCCCTACCGCTCCGACGCGGCCAGCTGTCCGCACGCTCCGTCGATCTCCTGGCCCCGGGTGTCCCGTACCGTCACGGGCACTCCGTGGGACGCGATCGCCTCGACGAAGGCCTTCTCGTCCTCGGGGCGCGAGGCCGTCCATTTCGAACCCGGTGTCGGGTTGAGCGGGATCAGATTGACGTGCACCCGCTTGCCCTTGAGCAGCCGTCCCAGCCGGTCGCCGCGCCACGCCTGGTCGTTGATGTCACGGATCAGCGCGTACTCGATGGAGATCCGGCGGCCCGACTTCTCCGCGTACTCCCACGCCGCGTCCAGCACCTCCCGCACCTTCCAGCGCGTGTTGACCGGGACGAGGGTGTCGCGCAGATCGTCGTCGGGCGCGTGCAGGGAGACCGCCAGCCGGCACTTGAAGCCCTCGTCGGCGAAGCGCAGCATCGCGGGCACCAGACCGACCGTCGAGACGGTGATCCCCCGCTGCGACAGTCCCAGACCGTCGGGCTCGGGGTCGGTCAGCCGACGGATCGCGCCGACCACCCGGTTGTAGTTGGCGAGCGGCTCGCCCATGCCCATGAAGACGATGTTCGACAGGCGGGTGGGACCGCCGGGCACGTCGCCGTCACGCAGGGCACGCATCCCGTCCACGATCTGGTGGACGATCTCGGCGGTGGACAGATTGCGATCGAGACCGGCCTGTCCGGTGGCGCAGAACGGGCAGTTCATCCCGCAGCCCGCCTGCGACGAGATACACATCGTGACCCGGTCCGGATAGCGCATCAGCACGGACTCGACCAGGGTGCCGTCGTGCAGCCGCCAGAGCGTCTTACGGGTGGTGTCGTCGTCGCAGGAGATGTGCCGCACCACCGACATCAGGTCGGGCAGCAGTTCCTCCGCGAGCTTCTGGCGCGCGGCGGCCGGGATGTCGGTCCACTGCTCGGGGTCATGTGCGAACCGCGCGAAGTAGTGCTGCGACAGCTGATTGGCACGGAACGCCTTCTCGCCGATCGCGGCGACGGCCTCGCGGCGCTCGGCGGGGGTGAGGTCGGCGAGATGCCGCGGGGGCTTCTTGGCTCCGCGGGGCGCGACAAAGGTGAGTTCTCCAGGTACAGGCATGGTGGATCCAGTGTCGCAGACGTACGGCGGGGGCCCGCTGTCCTGTGGACAACGGGCCCCCGTACGGTATCGGGCCTGGTCAGGACCCTACGAAGATCACCAGCAGCAGCCAGACCACGGGCGCCGTGGGCAGCAGCGAGTCGAGCCGGTCCATGATGCCGCCGTGCCCCGGCAGCAGGGTGCCCATGTCCTTGATGCCGAGATCCCGCTTGATCATGGACTCGCCGAGATCGCCGAGCGTGGCGGTGGCCGCGACCGCCAGCCCCAGCAGCAGTCCCTGCCACCAGATGCCGTCGTTGATCAGGAACTCCATGCAGAGCGCGCCCGCCACCATGGCGAAGACGATGGCTCCGCCCAGCCCCTCCCTGGTCTTGCCGGGACTGATGCGCGGCGCGAGCTTGTGCGTACCGAAGCGCCAGCCGACCGCGTAGGCGCCCGTGTCGCTGACGACCGTGAGCACTATGAACATCAGGACCCGGCGCGGGCCGTCGTCCGCCGTGAGCATCATCGCCACGAAGGTGGCCAGGAACGGTACGTAGAACGCGGCGAAGACCCCCGCGGTGACGTCCTTGAGATAGCCCTCCGGCGGCGCCGTCATCCGCCAGACCAGCACCGCGAGCGCGGTGAAGGCCATGGCGACCCAGGCGCCCTCGGCGCCGCGCAGATATCCGGCGACGATCATCGCGGCGCCGCCGACGGCCAGCGGTACCAGCGGGGCCTTGATGCCCTTCTTCTCGTCGAGTCGCGACGTCAGCTCCCACAGCCCGACGGCCACCGCGACCGCGACGACGCCGACGAACACGGCTTTGACGATGAAGAGCGACGCCACGACGAGCGCGCCGAGCCCGAGTCCCACTCCTATGGCCGCCCGCAGATCACGGCCCGCCCGCTTCCTGGGCGGCGGTGGCGATGGGGCTCCCATGGGCTCCTGTGGAGTCTCGTCACGGAACAGAGGGCCGCCCGGCCGAGCACCCTCCCGGTCGTCATCCTGGTCCCCGCCGTTCGCGGGTCCGTCGGGCACGATGGGCATGGGGCGAGTCTGCTGTGCGTCAAGCGCGTCGTACGCGGGACCCGCCGGGGCGGCCCCGTGGTCGGCCGGTCCCCAGTAGTCGGTGTAACCGGAGTAACCGGCCGTCGGCGAGGCCCCCCGGGAAGAGTCGTTCATCAGACCTCGAGCAGCTCGGCTTCCTTGTGCTTGAGCAGCTCGTCCACCTGCGCGACATACTTCGCGGTGGTGTCGTCGAGCTCCTTCTCCGCGCGGCGTCCCTCGTCCTCGCCGACCTCGCCGTCCTTGACCAGTTTATCGATGGTCTCCTTGGCCTTGCGGCGGACCGCGCGGATCGAGATCTTCGAGTCCTCGGCCTTGGTCTTGGCGACCTTGATGAACTCCTTGCGGCGGTCCTGGGTCAGCTCCGGGAACACCACCCGGATGATGTTGCCGTCGTTGCTCGGGTTGACGCCGAGGTCGGAGTCACGGATCGCCTGCTCGATATTGCGCAGGGCGCTCTTGTCGAACGGGGTCACCACGGCCATCCGCGCCTCGGGCACGGCGAACGAGGCGAGCTGGTTGATCGGGGTCAGGGCACCGTAGTAGTCCGCCACGATCTTGTTGAACATCGCCGGATGTGCCCGCCCTGTGCGGATCGCGGCGAAGTCGTCTTTGGCGACCAGGACGGCCTTCTCCATCTTCTCCTCGGCCTCGAGGAGGGTCTCTTCGATCACCACTTGCTCCTGCGTGTCTTGAGTGGGCCCGGCGTGCGCGTGGGCCGGCGGAACCTGCGTCGCGTCTCTCCTGCACGGTGTCCGACCGGCAGGGCTCTGTCCATCCCGTACGGGGCCGCCCCGGATCAGGTCCGGGTGCCCTGGTCGCTCACGAGCGTGCCGATCTTCTCACCCTTGACCGCACGCGCGATATTGCCTTCCTTCAGCAGTTCGAAGACAAGGATCGGCAGTTTGTTGTCCTGGCAGAGCGTGATCGCGGTCATGTCGGCGACGCGCAGATCGCCGGCGATCACCTCGCTGTACTCCAGCGCGTCGAACTTGACCGCGTCGGGGTTGGTCTTGGGGTCGGAGTCGTACACCCCGTCCACCCCGTTCTTCCCCATCAGCAGGGCCTGGGCGTCGATCTCCAGGGCGCGCTGGGCGGCGGTGGTGTCGGTGGAGAAGTACGGCATGCCCATACCGGCGCCGAAGATGACCACGCGGCCCTTCTCCATGTGGCGCACGGCGCGCAGCGGGATGTACGGCTCCGCGACCTGGCCCATGGTGATGGCGGTCTGGACGCGGGAGTCGATGCCTTCCTTCTCCAGGAAGTCCTGGAGGGCCAGGCAGTTCATCACCGTGCCGAGCATGCCCATGTAGTCGGAGCGCGCCCGGTCCATACCGCGCTGCTGGAGTTCGGCGCCGCGGAAGAAGTTGCCGCCGCCGATGACGACCGCGATCTGGGCGCCGTCCCGGACGACTGCGGCGATCTCGCGGGCGATGGCGTGTACGACGTCGGGGTCGACGCCGAGCGCTCCCCGGCCGGCGAACGCCTCACCGGACAGCTTCAGCATGAAGCGGCCGTGCTTCGTGCCGTCGTCGCTCTTGTCGGCTTTGTCGGCCTGTTCCATGGAGATCTCCTCGTGCACATACGAAGAAGGCCATTGCCGGGGGTCCTCACGGTTCCCAGTGCGGCAATGGCCTCCTCGTCAGATCTGCGGTCGCCCGGCGCGTACGCGGACGACTGCGTCAGACCCTATCGGGGTCTTCGGTTGATCGCGTACAGACTCAGATGCCGACCTTGATGCGCGCGAAGCGCTTCAGGGTGACACCGGCCTCGTCCAGGACCTTCTGGACGGACTTCTTGTTGTCCTTCGCGAACGCCTGCTCCAGGACGACGACCTCCTTGAAGAAGCCGTTGACGCGACCTTCGACGATCTTGGGAAGGGCGGCCTCGGGCTTGCCCTCCTCACGCGAGGTGGCCTCGGCGACACGGCGCTCGTTCTCGACCGTCTCGGCCGGGACCTCGTCGCGGCTGAGGTACTTCGGGGCGAAGGCGGCGATGTGCTGCGCGACGTCCTTGGCGACCTGGGCGTCTTCCTTGTCCAGCTCGACCAGCACACCGACCTGCGGCGGGAGGTCGGGCATGGTGCGGTGCATGTACGCGCCCACGTAACCGCCGGTGAACTGCGCGAAGCGGTCCAGGACGATCTTCTCGCCGAGGTTGGCGTTCGCCTCGTCCACATACGCCTGGACGGTCTTGCCGGCCTCGATCTCGGAGGCGAGGAGCGCCTCCAGGTCGGCCGGGGACGTCGCGGCGACATGGGCGGCGAGCGTGTTGGCCACGGTCTGGAACTTCTCGCCCTTGGCGACGAAGTCCGTCTCGCACTTCAGCTCGAGCAGAACGCCGGAGGTCTTGTCCTCGGAGATGAGGGAGACGACGGCGCCGTTCTCGGCCGAACGGCCCTCGCGCTTGGCGACGCCCTTCTGGCCCTTGACGCGGAGGAACTCGACGGCGCTGTCGACGTTGCCGTCGGCCTCGTCCAGCGCCTTCTTGCAGTCCATCATGCCGGCGCCGGTGAGCTCACGGAGCTTCTTGACGTCGGCGGCGGTGTAATTCGCCATGATCTGTAATTCTCTCTCGAAGGTCTGAAAGATCTACGGGTGAACGGCGGGGGCCGTGTGGCCCCCGCCGTCAACTGCCGAACCGATGAGGGGTCAGGCCTGCTCGGCGTCCGCGACCGGGGCCTCGGTCTCCGCGACCGGGGCCTCGGCCTCCGCGTCGGCGACCTTCTCCGTCTCGGCGGACGTCTGGACGTCGGTCTCCGGCTCGGTGGCCTCGGCGGCCTTCTCGACGTCGTCCTTCTTCTCGCCCTCGAGCAGGTCGCGCTCCCACTCGGCGAGCGGCTCGCCGGCGGCCTTCTCGCCCGGCTTGGAGTCACCGGTGGCGACACCGGAGCGGGCGATGAGGCCCTCGGCGACGGCGTCGGCGATCACGCGGGTGAGCAGGGTGACGGAGCGGATCGCGTCGTCGTTGCCCGGAATCTTGTAGTCGACCTCGTCGGGGTCGCAGTTGGTGTCGAGGATCGCGACGACCGGGATGTGGAGCTTGCGCGCCTCACCGACGGCGATGTGCTCCTTCTTGGTGTCGACGATCCAGACGGCGCTGGGCACCTTCTGCATCTCGCGGATACCACCGAGGGTCTTCTCCAGCTTGGCCTTCTCGCGGGAGAGGACCAGCAGCTCCTTCTTGGTGAGACCGGAGGCGGCCACATCCTCGAAGTCGATCTGCTCAAGCTCCTTCAGACGCTGGAGGCGCTTGTAGACGGTGGAGAAGTTGGTGAGCATGCCGCCCAGCCAGCGCTGGTTGACATAGGGCATGCCGACGCGCGTCGCCTGCTCGGCGATGGCCTCCTGGGCCTGCTTCTTCGTACCGACGAACATGATGGAGCCGCCGTGCGCGACGGTCTCCTTGACGAACTCGTAGGCGCGGTCGATGTACGACAGCGACTGGAGCAGGTCGATGATGTAGATGCCGTTGCGCTCGGTGAAGATGAACCGCTTCATCTTCGGGTTCCAACGGCGGGTCTGGTGACCGAAGTGGACGCCGCTCTCCAGCAGCTCCCGCATCGTGACGACGGCCATGGCCGTACTCCTTGAGATACTCGGTTGTCGCGTCCGCCGGACGGCGGACGCGCCTGACGTCCCGGTGCGCTGTGCCACGGAGGACCGAGAAGCGCTGACATCGGCGCGAAGAGGGCCGATGGCGGGGCGTGCGAAGTCGACCCGGTGACCCGGATCGCCACAAGAAGTGTACGGGACCTTCGCACCCACGGGTGACGGCGCTGTCCACAACCGGTCGGTACTCCACAGATCCGGGCCATGATCAGCGCGATCACGTCGTTCCGGGCCACGCTGGGCGCCATGATCACTGTCCGTATCGGCGTATGTCCCCCTGTCCGTCCTGTCCGTCCTGTCCTCGCGGACCGTCCCGCCCGTGCGCTGTCACGGCGGCGGGGACCCCGCGTCCTCGTCCGTCTCCTCGCACCCGTTCTCGCCCTCGTTCTCGCTCTCGTCGTCCCGCTGATCCCACTGTTCTGCCACTGCGCCACCGCGGCCACCGGGGCGCGGGGCGCGGGGCCCGGACCTGGCGGCGAAGCCGGGGGCGGCGGCCGGGTCTGGCCGGTCGGACCGCGGCCCGTGGTGCTGCGCGGCTGGGAGCCGCCCGCGTCGGCGTACGGCCGCGGCCACCGCGGGGTGGATCTGGCCGCCGCCCCGGGAGCGGCGGTACGGGCCGCCGCCGGGGGCCGGGTCTCCTTCGCGGGCCGGGTGGCCGGCCGCGGGGTGCTGGCGATCACCCTGGCCGGCTCGGGCGCCCCGCCGTTACGGATCACCTATGAGCCGGTGGAACCGCTGGTCGCCGAGGGCGACGAGGTGATCGCGGGCCAGACGGTGGCCACGCTGTCCGCCGGTCTGTCGCACCGCGGTGCGAGCTGTCTGCACTGGGGGCTGCTGAGGGGGACCGTCTATCTGGACCCGCTGTCGCTGCTGCCGCCCGAGCTGCTCCGGCTGGGCCCCTCCCGGCTGCTCCCGGTCCTCGGTGTCCCGGAGTCCCCTGCCGCCGCGCCCCCGCCGTCCCCCGCGACGGCGTCCGTGGCGTACGGCGCACCGCATGCGGTCATCCTGTCGGCCCTGTCGGCTCTGGCGGTCCGGGCTCACCGTGCGGGGCGCCGCCGGGCGCGCGACGCGCGTCCCGGGCGCTCGCGCCGGCGCGTGCCCACCGGGGCGCGGAGAGCGCGGGGGCCCATGGGAATCCGGGCGCCCCGGTGGATCCGGCCGGCCTGGGAGGTCCGGGTGCTCTGGTGGGTCCGGGTGGCCCGGTGGATCCGGCCAGCCCGGGAGGTCAGCCCCGTACGCCGCGCAGTGCCATGGACACCGCCGCCTCGGCGATCTCCGGCGGAGCCTCGGCCGCGCCGAGTTCGATGCGGCGGACCGCCGCGTCCACCACGCCCTGGAGCAGCATCGCGGCGAGCCGGGGCTGGTGATGCCCGAGTTCGCCGAGGGCCTCCACGATCATGGCGATCAGACCGCCGTGCGCGGCGCGGATCTTCTCCCGGGCTCCCGCGTCGAGTTCACTGGCGGAAATGGCGACGACGGCGCGGTGCCGGCGGTCACCGACCAGCGCGAGCTGCTGGCGTACGTACGCCTCGATCTTGGCCTCGGGCGTCTGCGCCCCGGCCATGGCCGCCTCGACCTCCGCCGCCCAGACCGGGAAGTCGACGGCGCACAGCTCTTCGACGACGGCGGCGCGCGAGCGGAAGTACTCGTAGACGGATGACCTGGCGAGGCCGGTGCGCTCGGCGAGGGCCGGGAAGGTCAGCGCGTCCGTGCCGCCTTCGGACAGAAGGGAGCGCGCGGCGTCCAACAGGGCGCCGCGTTGCATGGTCCGGTGCTCGGCCACCGAGGCCGCTCGAATCCTGGGCACGCACCCACTTTACGGATGGGGCGCCCGGGACACAGCGTCAGCGTCCGACGTCGGCCAGCTTGGCCCGCAGTTGCAGTACGGACTTTGTGTGGATCTGGCTGACCCTGCTCTCCGTCACCCCGAGGACATGGCCGATCTCAGCGAGCGTGAGGCCCTCGTAGTAGTAGAGCGTGACCACCGTCTTCTCCCGGTCGGGGAGTGTGTTGATCGCGCGCGCCAGCAGCCGGCGCAGTTCCCGGTCCTCGGCGACCTCCACCGGGTCGTCGGCGGCGGTGTCCTCCAGGGTGTCCATCAGGCTGAGCCGGTCACCGCCCTCGCCGCCGACATGCAGCAACTCCTCCAGCGCCACGACATTCGCCAGGGACAACTGGCTGAAAACGGCGTGCAGCTCCTCCAGCGCGATCCCCATCTCCGCGGCGACCTCGGCCTCGGAGGGCGTGCGTCTGAGCTGCGCCTCAAGCGTGGCGTAGGCGCGCTCGACGGCTCTGGCCTTCTGCCGCACCGAGCGCGGGATCCAGTCCAGGGCCCTCAGTTCGTCGATCATCGCGCCACGGATCCGGGTGATCGCGTAGGTCTCGAACTTGATGGACCGCTCGATGTCGAACTTCTCGATCGCGTCGATCAGTCCGAAGACCCCGGAGGAGACGAAGTCGGCCTGCTCGACATTGGACGGCAGTCCCACACTGACCCGGCCCGCCACATACTTCACCAGCGGTGAGTAGTGCAGGATCAACTGCTCGCGCAGCCGCTCGTCGCCCGTGGTCTTGTACGACCGCCACAGCTCGTCGAGCGACGAGGGCGCCGGGGGCCGTACGGCGCTCCGTGCAGCCGGGGGCGCCGCCGCGCGGTCAGACCCGGAGGTGTGCTGGGGCATGCGTTGCCTTGAGCCGTTCTGCAGTCGAGTGCGGGGGACGTCTGTCTGGGGCCGGAATGCAGGTGAGCGTAGCGTGAGTGAGGCGTCGCTCCACGCGTACGACCGGCGACCGCGCCCGCTCCGGTGGACGCCTTCGACCACACCTTCGATCCGCGGCCGACACCGCTCGCGCCGGTCTGTCAGGCATCGCTGATGGAGTCGCGGAGATCATCGCTCTCACCCTTTCACCCGAATGCCCCAGGTCAAGTAACGCCTCGCCGCGCGGTGGACGCCGGAGTCGCCCGGCGGGCCAGCCGCCAGCCGTCTCCGTGCCGCTCGGCGAATCCCAAGGAGTGGAGTTCGTACAACCTGCCGAGCGCCTCGTCCGGGGTCGTCCCGGCGCTCCGTGCGATCTCCCGCCCGGCGGCGGTGCCCCGGGCCGGCAGCGCCTCCAGGACTCGTGCGCTGACGGGGTCGAGCAGATCCCTGGGGAGTACGGGGCCTCGGCGCGGCGGTGCCAGCTCGCCCATGTCACCGACCAGCTCGGCCACCTCGGCGGCGTCCGTGACCAGCACTCCCTCGCCGCGCAGCAGCTCGTGCACACCGGCCGAGAGCCCGCTGGTGACCGGCCCGGGGACACCCATCGTGAAGCGGCCGAGCCGTTGTGCGTCGCGCGCGGTGACCAGGGAGCCGCTGCGGTACTCCGCCTCCACCACGACCGTGCCCCGGGTCAGCGCGGCGATCACCCGGTTGCGCAGAACGAATCTGCTGCGGGTGGGATGGGCGCCCGGCGCCAGCTCCGCCACGACCAGGCCCTGTTCGGCGATGCGTCCGATCAATTCGGTGTGACCACGCGGATAGACCGCGTCGACCCCGCAGGCCAGCACGGCCACGGTCGCCCCGCCGGCCGCGAGCGCGCCCCGGTGTGCCGCGCCGTCCACGCCGAACGCGGCGCCCGATGTCACCACCCAGCCGCGCTCGGCGAGACCCGAGCCGAGGCTCGCGGCCATATGTGCCCCATATGAGGTACACGCCCGAGCGCCCACCACGGCGACGGAGCGCAGTGACCAGATCCGCAGGTCCGGGTGGCCCCGCACCCAGAGCCCGACGGGCCTGGCCTCCCCGAGGTCGTCGAGCTGGCTGGGCCACTCGGTGTCGCCGGGGCAGACGAACCGCCCGCCGAGTGCGGTGACCGCCGCCAGATCCCGCTCGGGCCTGGCCGCCTCGGCCCGTGACCGATAGCCGTCGAGCCGCTGTTCCCCGACCCCGGTGAGCCGGCCCCGCCCGGCGTCCGGCGAGGTCAGCAGCGCCAGCACCCCGGCGGCGCCGAACTGGCGCAGCCACCGTCCGCCGTGCGCGTCCCCGGGCTCCAGCACCCGGGTGAGCGCCGCTCGTGCCAGCCGCTCCCCGGGGTCGGCCCCCGGGGTCATGACCGCCCTCCGGCCGCGACCGCCGTGCCCCGCGCGATACCGGTACGCAACTCCAGCGCGAGGGCGACATCGCGTGCCTCCGGCCTGTCGTGTCCGGCGAGATCCGCGACCGTCCAGGCCACCCGCAGCACCCGGTCAAGACCGCGCGCGGTGAGCAGTCCCCGCTCCAGGTCGCGTTCGGCCGCCACCAGCGCGCCGGGGGTGACCGGCCAGCGGGTGCGCAGCTCATGGCCGGGCACCTCGCTGTTGACCGCCCACGGGGTGCCGTCCAGCCGGGCTGCCGACCGGGCCCTGGCGTCCCGCACCCGTGCGGCGACCACCGCCGTGGACTCGCCCCTGCCGCCCTGTCCCATCAGATCCGCGCGGTGGACGGGCTGGACGTCGACCCGCAGATCGACCCGGTCGAGCAGCGGCCCGGACAGCCGCGCTTGATAGCGGCGGATCACCGAGGGCGGGCACTCGCACCCGGAGCCGTGCAGGGTGTGCCGCCCGCACGGACAGGGATTGGCCGCGAGGACCATCAGAAAGCGGGCCGGGAGCCGAACCACTCCCGCGCTGCGCGCTACCACCACATGCCCCGACTCCAGTGGCTGCCGCAGCGCGTCCAGCGCGCGCCCGGAGAACTCGGGCGCCTCGTCCAGAAAGAGCACGCCCCGGTGCGCCAGCGACACGGCGCCCGGTCTGGGCAGTCCGTTCCCACCGCCGACCAGGGACTGCATGGTGGCCGAGTGGTGGGGCGCGCAGTAGGGCACCGTACGGACCAGCGGCTCGCCGGGCGGCAGAATGCCCGCCACCGAGTGCACCGCGGTGACTTCCAGCGACTCCTGTGCGGTCAGCGGTGGCAGGATCCCGGGCAGCCGCTCGGCCAGCATCGTCTTGCCCGCCCCGGGCGGGCCCTGGAGCAGCAGATGGTGTCCGCCCGCCGCGGCCACCTCCAGCGCCTTGCGCACCGGTGTCTGGCCGGCCACATCGGCCAGGTCCGGACGGTGGCCCCCGTGCTCCCCGGCCCCCGTCGCCAGACCGGTGCCGACCCCCACGCCCGGCACCATCAGCCCCGCCGTCATCGCGGCCGGACGCCCCGCCACGGTGTCCCGCGGCTCCTCGGGCACCGGCTCGTCGGTCAGCACGGCGATGAGCTGCCGCAGGCTCCGCACCCCGAGGACCGACACCCCGGGCACGAGGGATGCCTCACCGGCGGTCTGCTCGGGGACCACCACCTGGCGGTAGCCTGCCTCGGCCGCCGCGAGCACCGCGGGCAGCACCCCGCGCACCGGTCTGACCCTCCCGTCGAGGCCCAGTTCCCCGATCAGCACCAGATCGGCGATGGCGTCGGCGTCGACCCGCTCGGCCGCGCCGAGCACCGCCGCGGCGACCGCGAGATCGAATCCGCTGCCGCCCTTGGGCACGGAGGCGGGGCTCAGCCCCACGGTGAGCTTCTTCTGCGGCCACTCGGCGCCGGAGTTCACCACCGCCGCCCTGACCCGGTCCCGGCTCTCCACCAAGCTCTTGTCCGGCAGTCCGACCAGGGTGAACGCGGCCACGCCCGGCTCCAGATCCGCCTGGACCTCGACCACCACGCCCTCGACACCCACCAGCGCCACCGAGCACGCCCGCGCGAACCCCATCAGGCCACCCCCCGCGCGTGCTCGATCTCGGGCGCGCCCCGCCGGGGCAGCACCACTCCGATCAGATCGATCCGCACCCCACCGGGCGGCGGACCGCCGCACCGCTCCAGCCAGCAGGCGGCGAGCCGTCTCAGCCGGTCCGCCTTCTGCTGGGTCACCGCGGCCATCGGATGCTCGAACGAGCCGGCCCTGCGGGTCTTCACCTCGCAGACGACCAGTACCTCGCTTCCCCGGGCATCGCTGTCCCGGGCCACGATGTCGATCTCGCCCGTCCTGCCGCACCGCCAGTTGCGGGCCAGCAGGGTCATTCCCGCCTCGGCCAGCCGGCGGGCCGCCAGCTCCTCGCCGTACCGTCCCAGTGCCCTCGTCGCGTTCATCCCGGCACCACCTCCGGCACCGACTCTGACGCGATCTCCCACAACAAGTGGATCTTGGTGGACAACTCACCCGTTGTGGATAACTCGGTCACCCTTCGCGAAGCGGCTCCGTCGTCCTTGCGAGGCGGGCGCAGCGACCCGGCTCAGGCCCTGCTCATGCCCGGTTCATACCCTTCAGCCGCCGGGCAGTTCGAGGTCGCTCTTGTTCAGCTCCTCGATATTCACGTCCTTGAAAGTGAGGACACGCACCTGCTTGACGAACCTGGCCGGTCTGTACATGTCCCAGACCCAGGCGTCCGCCATCGTGACCTCGAAGAAGACCTCACCCTGCACCGAGTGCACCTGCATCTCGTAGTCATTGGTGAGATAGAAACGACGCTCGGTCTCGATCACGTATTTGAACAGACCGACGACATCGCGGTACTCCCGGTAGAGCTTCAGCTCCATCTCGGTCTCGTACTTCTCGAGGTCCTCGGCGCTCATGGCATGTTCCCCTTCAGCCGTACGTCCCCCCATTGTGCTCCGGAGTCACGCACCCTCAGACGATTTCGGGGGCGAGGACCACCGGCGAACCCGGAGGACCCTCGTCGAGCAGCGTACGCAGCAGCTCGGCGAGCCTGGTCGGGTACACCGTCTCACGGGCCGCCGAGAGTTCGGCGGAGGTCCACCACCTCAGCCCCGCGACGCTGCGCAGCTCCAGCTCCGTCAGCCCGTCCGCCGAGGTCTCGGTCTGCGCCGTACGTGCCAGGAAGTACCACTCGTCCTGATCCCAGCGTCGCCCGTCGAACGGAAAGGAGCACATCCGGCGCCAGAGCACGGGTCCCAGCTCCACCTCTGTGATCCCCGTCTCCTCCGCCAGCTCGCGCAGCGCGGCCGCTTCCCGGGTCTCGTCCCCCTCCAGACCGCCGCCGGGCGTGAACCACCAGTCCGTGTCCGGGTCGTCCGGCTCGAATCCGTGCAGCAGCAGAATCCGGTCCTGGGGGTCCAGCAGCACCACCCGGGCGACCTTCCTGAACGCCCCGGGCCGACCCTGCTCGCCCTGCTCGCCCCGTGCTGCCCCGGCCTCGCCCTCAGCGGACACCGGCGGACCCCCCTTCCCCGGCTCCCCGGGCCCGTCGCGGGCGGGACAGCAAGCGCGCGAGAGGTCCGTACGCCGCGCCGCCCAGGATCAGTACCGCCCCGCCCACGATCGCCGCGGCCACCAGCCGCACCGGCCCCGCCCCGGACACCCCGCCCGGCAGCGCCGCGAAGCCGTCGGGCCGGGCGATCAGACGGCCGAGCGGCCAGACCACGGCGTCGACCCGCGCGTCCACGGAGGAGAGCGGTACCGAGCCCTGCCCCGGGTCCTGGAGATGCACACGCGAGTCCAGCGAGCCGCCGCGCTCGTCCCCGAGCAGAAAAAGCTTCCCCGCGGGCACCTTCGCGTCGAATTCGGTGGTGGACGCGAGCCCGTCGATCACCCCGCGGACATACGGCTCCTGAACCGGAACGCCGTTCACGGTCATCCGGCCGTCCTCGTCACAGCAGGCGACCTTGTCACCGCCGACCCCGACCACCCGCTTCACCATCGGCAGATCGCCCCAGTCCGCGTCGGAGAAGACCACCACGTCCCCGCGCCGTACCTCGTCGCCGGATATCCGCTGGGCGAGCACGCGGTCCCCCGCCCGCACGGTCGGGTCCATCGAGTTCGTGGGCACGGTGTACGGCAGATACTCCACGGCTCCCCACGCGAAGCCGCCGAGGAAGAGCACACAGCCGACGGCCACGGCCAGCCCCGACAGCACACTGCCGAGGCGGCCGTGGCCGTCTCTTGCGACTCGCGCTTCCGTACGCCCCGCTTCCGTGGCTTCGGTACGTCCGCTCATCCCAGCACTCCCCCCGCTCCCGAGACCGACGATCCGGGACGGCACCCTACCCGGCGCTACCGCCGGAGGTCAGCCTCCTCCTGCGCCAGAGCACGAGAGGCACCGCCCCGGCGACACCCAGCGCCCCGGGGGCAGCCGTCGAGGCCGCCGCCACGGCGGTGCCGAGGTCGGACTGGTCGAAGGTGTCGGGCACCGGCAGGAAGGACCAGCGGTTGACCGGCCAGGCGACGACGAATGCGCGGCCGACCACCTCATCCGTGGAGACCGTGCCACGGCCCGGCAGCTCCTGGTGGTAGCGGGAGTCGAGCGAGTTCTGCCGGTGGTCGCCCATCACCCAGATCCGGCCCTCGGGCACCTTGATCGGCCCGAACGGCTCGTCGTCACAGGGAGTGTTGCCGGGGTAGATGTACGCGTCCTCGTTCAGCGGGTGTCCATTGACCTCGACCTTGCCGCCCTTCTCGCACGCCACCGTGTCCCCGCCGACCGCGATGACCCGCTTGATCAGGTCCTTCTCCTCGGCGGACGGCATCAGCCCGATAAAGCTCAGGAACTTCTGCACCACATTCGGGTCGGGCGTGGGGGTGCCCTCCAGCCAGCCGCCCGGGTCGTGGAAGACCACGACCTCGCCGCGCTCGGGCTCGGAGCCGAACCAGGGGGTGAGCTTGTCCACCAGGACGCGGTCACCGCGCTGGAGGGTGTCCTGCATCGAGTCCGAGGGAATCGAGAACGCCTGCACCAGGAACGTCTTGATCAGAAGCGCCAGCAGCAGCGCGATACCGATCAGCAGGGGCAGTTCCTTCCAGAAGGAACGCTGCTTGCGCATGTCCGTGGATCCGCCGTCCTCGGCTTCGGATCCGTCACCGCCCTGGCCGTCGTTCCGCTGTTCCGTCGCGTCCGTCACATGCTCGGGCGACTCGGCGAGCTGCTCGTGTCCCTCCTCGGGATCATCGTGTCCGGATCGTGCGCCGACCGCCACATCCCCCACATCCACTCCTCACTCCGTGCGAGCGCTCCGCGCGATTACGCGGTGCCATCGCCTGCCGCCGGTACGGGACAGGCCCACCACTCCCATAACGAGCGGGAGTTCCGCAGGGCTCGGGAGCCGGATCAATCCGTTGAGATCCTGGGAGGACACACTATTCGACGCGCCCCGCGCCGTCGTCGGCGCGGCTCGCGCGTCCGGGGCCGAAGCCTCCGGAGTCGAAGCGTCCGGCACCGAAGCGTACGTCTCCCGCTCCTCCAGCCCGCGCCAGTGGTCGAACGGCCAGGCGATGACGACGGCCCGGCCCACCACCTCGTCCTCCGAGACCGTGCCGCGGAACCCCTCGTCCAGATGGAAGCGCGAGTCGGCCGAATTGGACCGGTGGTCACCCATCACGAAGACACGCCCCGCCGGCACCCTGACCTCGAAGGGAAGCTCCGAGGGCACATCGCCCGGCGACAGATACGGCTCGTCCAGAGGCACGCCGTTGACGGAGACCTTCCCGTCCTCGCCGCAGCACTTCACGGTGTCGCCGCCCACCGCCACGACCCGCTTGATCAGATCCTGCTCGTCGGCGGACGGCAGCAGTCCGATGAAGGTCAGCGCCTGCTTGACCTGTTTGACGACGACCGGGGAGTCGTCCGGCGGGGGCTTCTCGTCCTGGAGCCAGCCGCCGGGGTCCTTGAAGACCACGACATCGCCCCGCTCGGGTCTGGAGCCGAACCAGGGTGTGAGTTTGTCCACCAGGACCCGGTCACTGATCCTGATCGTCTGCTCCATGGATCCGGAGGGGATCACGAAGGCCTGCACCAGGAAGGTCTTGAGGACGAGCGCGATCAGCAGCGCCACGGTGATCAGGATCGGTATCTCGGCGACGGCGGACCTGCGGCGCCGCCGCTTGACCCTTCGGGCGAGCTTGCGCCGCTCGGCGCGGCCCGGCAGCGCCCGCCCCGTGGTGGGCCGTGAGCCCGTCGGGAGCCTGGTGTCGGCTCCATGGGCCGCCGGCCGTCCGCGCTTACCCATGGGCCCCGTCCGGGCTCCGTACACCCCGGAACGCGCCGGTCGGGTCCAGCCCCGACCAGCGGACCGGCGGCCAGCCGATCCAGTCCGCCCGGCCGATGACCCTGTCGACGGGCACCATGCCGCCGCCCGGCTCGCCGAGATGGTCCCGGGAGTCGCGTGAATCGCTCCGGTGGTCGCCCATGACCCACAGGGTGCCCGGCGGTACGACGATGTCGAAGGGGACCCGGGAGGGCGCGTCCCCGGGGTGGAGATACCGCTCGTCCACCGCCCGGCCGTTCACCTCGACCCTGCCCCCCTTGTCGCAGCAGACCACCCGGTCGCCCCCGACCCCGATCACGCGCTTGACGAAATCGGTCTCGGCGGGCTCGGCGAGCCCCAGGGCCGCGGCGGCCCGGTGCAGCAGCCCGGTGACGGGGTTCTCCCGAGGAGGCTCCTGGACGAAGGATCCGGTGCCGTCGAAGACGACCACGTCACCACGCTCCGGCTCGGCGTCGAAACGGTACGCCAGCTTGTTGACCAGCACCCGGTCCCCCACCTGGAGGGTGGGCTCCATCGAGCCGCTGGGAATCTGGAAGGGCTGCACCACGAATGCGCCGAAGAGCAGCACGGCGACCGCGCAGCCGGCACCGAGCAGTCCCGCTCTGCCCAGGGAGAGCCTGCCCAGAGAGAGTCCGCTCGACGCGAGTCTGCCCAGGGGCGGCCCGGGGAGCCTGCCGGGGGAGCGCCGGCCCGGGGGAAGCTCGGAGTCCCGTTGTGCCAGGCCCGTGGGGAACGGCCCCGGAGAACGCGCGGAGCGCGACCGCTCTTCCGTCCCTGTGGGGTTCGTCCCCCTGAGGAATTGGGAAGAGCCGTCGCGCTCCGTGTGCTCCGCTTCGG
Organism: Streptomyces sp. NPDC055025; assembly: GCF_053608565.1. Lineage (NCBI taxonomy): Bacteria > Bacillati > Actinomycetota > Actinomycetes > Kitasatosporales > Streptomycetaceae > Streptomyces > Streptomyces sp. NPDC055025. The sequence goes on along the minus strand of NZ_JBSGVS010000024.1, from coordinate 59,519 downwards.
TGTCCATCGGGGCCAGAGCTTATCCGGCCCTCCTGTGGACCCGGGTGCGACGTGACGAACGCCCGCCCGGTCGGCGCGACTCAGTTGTCGCGCTTCTCCTTGATCTTGGCGGCCTTGCCGCGCAGCTCACGCAGGTAGTAGAGCTTGGCGCGACGGACGTCACCACGGCTCACCAGCTCGATCTTCTCGAAGATCGGGCTGTGGACCGGGAAGGTGCGCTCGACACCGACGGAGAAGGAGACCTTGCGGACCGTGAAGGTCTCGCGGACGCCCGAGCCCTGACGGCGGATGACCACGCCCTTGAACTGCTGGATACGGGAGCGGTTGCCCTCGATGACCCGTACGTGCACGTTCACCGTGTCACCGGGGCGGAAGGCGGGGAGGTCGCTGCGGAGCGACGAGGCGTCGACTGTGTCGAGCAGGCTGGACATGTGGATCTGCTTCCTCGCTGATGCCACAGGTCATCAGCGGATGTCGAGAGGAGAGTTCGGGGGTGCCGTTCTCGTCGGGCGGGCGTCGTTCCCCCTGTGGCAGGGGCGCACACCGGACGTACGGCAGCGGCCTATTCTTCCATGTCATCCGGCCTGCGCCAAAATCGGCCGCCGGGCTCCGGCGACCAGCCCAGGATCGAGAGGGTCTCGCGGTCCTTCTTGTCGAAGGCCACGGGGTCGCAGCGCTCGATCAGATCGGGCCGGTTGAGCGCCGTACGGCGGAACGCCTCGTCCCGGCGCCAGCGCGCGATCCTGCCGTGGTGGCCGCTGAGCAGGACGTCCGGAATCCCGCGCCCGCGCCACTCGGGCGGCTTGGTGTAGACGGGGCCTTCCAGCAGGTTGGCCATCTCTCCGGGGGCGAAGGAGTCGTCGCGGTGCGACTCGGCGTTGCCGAGGACACCGGGCAGCAGCCGGGCGACGGCCTCGGTGATGACCAGTACGGCCGCCTCGCCGCCGGCCAGCACATAGTCGCCGATGGACACCTCGACGACCGGTATCCGGGTCGCGTACTCGTCCATGACCCGGCGGTCGATGCCCTCGTACCGCGCGGGCGCGAAGAGCAGCCAGGGCCGCTCGGACAGTTCGACGGCCACTTCCTGGGTGAAGGGGCGTCCGCTGGGGGTGGGGACGACCAGGACCGGTCCGCGCGCCCCTGTCTCGTAGCCGCTCGCCAGGATGTCGTCCAGGGCCTCGCCCCAGGGCTCGGTCTTCATGACCATGCCCGGACCGCCACCGTAGGGGGTGTCGTCGACCGTGTTGTGCCGGTCGTACGTCCACTCCCGCAGATCGTGCACATGGACGTCGAGCCGGCCGCGCGCACGGGCCTTGCCGACCAGCGAGACGTTCAGCGGCTCCAGGTACTCCGGGAAGATCGTGACGACGTCGAGCCGCATCAGCCGCCGTCCCCACCGGACGCGCTCCTGCCGTCGGACGGCTCGCCCTGCCCGTCGGACGCGCCCTGCCCGCCGGAGTCGCTCCGGCCGCCGGAGTCGCTCCGGCCGCCGGAGTCGCTCGGCGAGTCGCTCGCGGAGTCGCTCCGCCCGCCGGCGACTTCCACCCGGTCGTCGATCAGGCCGGGAGGCGGGTCGATGACGGCCCGCTGTTCCGCCAGATCGATCTCCGTGACGATCTCCTCGACGAACGGGATCATCACCTCGCTGCCGTCGGGCCGCTCCACGATGAACAGGTCCTGCGAGGGCAGATGGGAGATCTCGGTGATCCTGCCGATCTCCGTGCCGTCGGCCAGGACGACGTCCAGGTCCATGAGCTGATGGTCGTAGAACTCCTCCGGGTCCTCGGGGAGTTCCTCCGGATCGACCTCGGCGATCAGCAGGACGTTGCGCAGCGCCTCGGCGCCCGTACGGTCCCGCACGCCCTCGAAGCGCAGCAGCAGTCTGCCGCTGTGCACCCGGCCCTCCCCGATCGTCAGCGGTCCGGCCGAAGCCGGGTCCGTGGCGAGTACGGCGCCGGGGCCGAGCCGCAGTTCGGGCTCGTCCGTACGCACCTCTACGGTGACCTCACCCTTGATCCCATGGGCGCGGCCCACCCGCCCGACCACCAACTGCACTACAGGCACCTTCTTTTCCGGCGGAACGGCAATACACAACGACGACGGACGACGGCGGACGACGACGGACGGCGGCAACACGGTGACGGAAAGCAGCGAAGGCCGGAGAAGGCGGTGGCCCTCCCCGGCCCGTGCCGGTGTTCCAGCTCTGTCAGCGAACCTGGTCCACATCGACGAGGTCGACACGGATGCCGCGGCCGCCGATGGCGCCCACGACGGTCCGCAGAGCACGCGCGGTGCGGCCGTTGCGGCCGATCACCTTGCCGAGGTCGTCGGGGTGGACCCGGACCTCCAGCACACGGCCACGGCGCAGGTTGCGCGAGGCGACCTGCACGTCGTCCGGATTGTCGACGATGCCCTTCACGAGGTGCTCGAGAGCCTCCTCGAGCATGCTCAGGCCTCGGTCGACTCGGCGGCGGCCGAGGATTCGGCTTCGTCGGCCTTCTTGTCGGACTTCTTGGCCTTCTGGGTGATGGCCTCGCCCTTGGGCTCGTCGCCGGCGTCCTTGGCGGCGGCCTCGAAGAGGGCGCGCTTGTCGGCCTTCGGCTCCGGCTGGAGCAGCGGCGCGGGGGCCGGAAGGCCCTTGTGTGCCTGCCAGTCACCGGTGAGCTTGAGGATCGCGAGAACCGGCTCGGTCGGCTGGGCGCCGACGGACAGCCAGTAACGCGCGCGCTCCGAGTCGACCTCGATGCGCGAGGGGTTCTGCACCGGGTGGTACAGACCGATCTCCTCGATGGCCCGGCCGTCGCGGCGGGTGCGGGAGTCGGCGACGATGATGCGGTAGTGAGGCGAACGGATCTTGCCCAGACGCTTCAGCTTGATCTTGACTGCCACTGGTGTGGTGTCTCCTGGTCTTGACGTGGTTGGGCGCAACGGGATGCCGCGTGGGGTTGCGGTACCCGATCCGCCCGATGGACGCGTCAGCCGGAGGAGAGAGGGGTCCTGTGCGACTGTCGAGTACAGCTCGCCATTCTGCCACACCCCCGAACCGGGACGTGCCCCCCGTCAGCGGCCCGCTGTCCCGCCCCGCTGTCCCGCCCCGGGTCCCACCCCGGGTGGCGGGTGATCAGCTCGCGGCTCCCACCACTTCCGGGATACGGAAGGGCTTCCCGCAGCCGCCGCAGACGATCGGCGCCTGGGCGAGGACCGAGGGAACGACGCGGACGTTCCGCCCGCAGTCGCAGACCGCCTTGACGCGCACGCCGCCGCCGGACGAGCCGTGCCGGGCGGCCGGACCGCGGAAACTGCGCTTGGTGTCGGCGGCCGTCGCGACCGTGTGCGCCTTCAGCGCGCGCTGGAGTCGCTCGATGGTGGGGCGATATCGGCGCTTGGCCTCGGGGCTGAGCGAGACCAGGGAGAAACCGCTGCTGGGATGCGGCTCCTCGGGATGGTCGAGGCCCATCTCCTCGGCGATGGCCAGGAATCGGCGGTTGTGATAGCGGCCCGCGCGCGAGGTGTCGCGGACACCTCTGGCCGCGGCGATGCCATGGACCGCTTCATGAAGCAGTCGTTCGAAGGAGAGCTCCGCGCCGCAGGCGGACGAGGACTCTCCGATCAGGGACTCTGGCGCGGCAAGATCCGGCAGCTCGGGGTGGGACCTCTGAATGTCGGCCCACGCCTGCGCCAGCTCTGCGGCGAGAACAGGTGGTGTCGTGCTCACGTCGTGAACAACGAGCCTGGGCCCCCGTGGGTTCCATTACGGGGCATCCCAAATAATTTGCACGTACCCGTCAGTTGCCATTGATGCGTCCTGACGAGGGTAGGTGCGTCGATCTGCGGAGAAGCCTCACAGCTCGCCTCAAGGTGGTACGTAGCGCCGCGTACGCAGAGACGCGTAGACGATCTACGTCTGCCGGTCGTCTCCCCAGCTCACCGTGCGGGTGTGCGGCGGGCGGGAGTACCGGGCCGGACGGCGCCGGAGCGGCGCCCTCGGTCGGTGGGCGTCAGTGGGCGCGGTCCCGACGGCGACAGTACCGGGGATGCCGTCCGCCCCGGGCACCGACCCGTCCTCGGTGACCAGGCACCGTACGGGCGGCCGGATCGAGCCATGTGCGCGGGGGCGCACGCCCGGGGCATCCACGCTTTGCCCATCACCCACTGGACGCGGGCACGGATCGGGAGTTCCCTGGCATCCGGGGGTTTCACGCGCACGTATATGGGGGGGCTGCCCCACAGGGGGCATCGAGGACCTCGGCGGATTGGGGCGCTATCCATGGCACGTACGCTCGGCCGGCATCGGCTTCCTCCTCATGCGGGCCCGCCCGCTCCGGGCACCGGAAACGGACCCGTGGGCCCGGCGGGGCGCGTGGACACGCGGACGGGCGCGGGCGCGCGTGCCCGCGACTGGGCCGAGATCCAGGAACGGATGCTGGTGCCCCTCTACGAAGCGGTGTACGAACGGCTGGAGGTCCGCGCCGGGACACGGGTGCTCGGTCTGGGCTGCGGCTCGGGGCTCGCGCTGCTGCTCGCCGCCGCGCGGGGCGCGCGGGTGACGGGAGTCGACACCGACCGGGAGCGGCTGGCGCTGGCCCGTGAGCGACTGCTCGCCGACCGGGAGCGGGGCGGTGAGGGCCCGCCCGCCGGCACCGGAACGGTCCTGCCCGCGGACCGGATCACCGAAGCCGCCGACATCACCGCGGAGCCCGGCCGGCCGCCGTACGACCTGATCACCGCCTTCCAGCCGATCGGCACCGTGGCGGGCGACGCGCAGGGGCTGGCGCCCGCCCTCGAATCGGCGATACCGCTGGTGGAACGGGGCGCTCCGGTGGTGCTCGCGGGCTGGGGTCCTCCGGAGCGCTGCGCCACATACGCCGTGCTGCGGTCCGCGGACGGGCCGGTCGGCGGGCCGCGCGAGGGCTCCCCGCGCCCGCCGCGGCGGGACGATCTGGAGGACGTGGCGGCGCGGGCCGGGCTGGAACCGGACGGCTCGGGCCGGGTGGCCTGCCCGTTCGGCTACGCGGACACGGAGAGCGCGGTCCGCGGACTGCTGTCGACCGGCGTGTTCGACGGGGCGGTCCGGGCGACGGACCGGCAGCGGGTGGAGAAGGAGATCGGCGAGGCGCTCCAGCCGCATCTGCGGCGCGACGGCACGGTGTGGATGCCGAATGTCTTCCGCTATCTGATCGCCCGTACGCCCTGAGCACGTACGCCCTGAGCCGCGACGGGCGTCAGCCCATGAACTTCTTGAACTCGTCGGGCAGTTCGAAGTTCTTGTCCTGGTCCCCGGCCGGCAGACCGAACGCACCGCCCGGCTGCGCGGCGGCCTCCTCGCGCCGTGCGACCGCGGCCTGCTCCTCGGCCTTCCGCTTCATCGGGTTGCCCGAGCGCTGCTTGCCCTTGGCCTGCTTCTGCTTCTTCTTCGCACGCCCGGGTCCGCCGCCCATCCCCGGCATGCCCGGCATTCCCGGCATCCCGCCGCCCTGCGCCATCCTCGACATCATCTTGCGGGCCTCGAAGAACCGCTCCACGAGGTTCTTCACCGCGCTGACCTCGACCCCGGAGCCCCGTGCGATACGGGCCCGGCGCGAGCCGTTGATGATGACCGGGTCATGGCGCTCGCCCGGGGTCATCGACTTGATGATCGCGGCGGTACGGTCCACGTCCCGCTCGTCGATGTTGTTGATCTGGTCCTTGATCTGCCCCATACCGGGCAGCATCCCGAGCAGCTTGCTGATGCTGCCCATCTTCCTGACCTGTTCCATCTGGGCCAGGAAGTCGTCCAGCGTGAAGTCCTTGCCGCCCTTGCTGCTCGCCAGCTTGGAGGCCATCTTCTCGGCCTCGGCCTGGCTGAACGTCTTCTCCGCCTGCTCGATCAGGGTGAGCAGGTCACCCATGTCGAGGATGCGGGACGCCATACGGTCCGGGTGGAAGGCGTCGAAGTCCTCCAGCTTCTCGCCGTTCGACGCGAACATGATCTGCTTGCCCGTGACATGCGCGACGGAGAGGGCCGCGCCACCACGGGCGTCGCCGTCCAGCTTGGAGAGCACGACACCGTCGAAGCCGACGCCGTCACGGAAGGCCTCGGCGGTGTTGACCGCGTCCTGGCCGATCATCGCGTCGACGACGAAGAGCGTCTCGTCGGGGCTGACGGCGTCGCGGATGTCCGCGGCCTGCTTCATCATCTCCTGGTCGATACCGAGGCGGCCCGCGGTGTCGACGACGACGACGTCGTACTGCTTGGTCTTCGCGTAGCCGATGGAGTCCCTGGCGACCTTGACCGGGTCGCCGACGCCGTTGCCCGGCTCCGGCGCGTACACCGCGACACCCGCGCGGTCCGCGACGACCGAGAGCTGGTTGACGGCGTTGGGGCGCTGGAGGTCACAGGCGACGAGCAGCGGGGTGTGGCCCTGGCTCTTGAGCCAGAGACCGAGCTTTCCGGCCAGGGTGGTCTTACCGGCGCCCTGGAGGCCCGCGAGCATGATCACGGTCGGCGGCTGCTTGGCGAAGCGCAGGACCCGGGTCTCACCGCCGAGGATACCGACCAGTTCCTCGTTGACGATCTTGAGGACCTGCTGGGCCGGATTCAGCGCCTGGGACACCTCGGCGCCGCGGGCCCGTTCCTTGAGATTCGCGATGAAGGCGCGGACGACGGGCAGTGCGACATCCGCTTCGAGGAGCGCGATACGGATCTCGCGCGCGGTGGCGTCGATGTCCGCCTCGGACAGCCGCCCCTTGCCGCGAAGGGTCTTGAACGTCGCTGAGAGGCGGTCGGAGAGAGTGTCGAACACGGTGGTCGCGGATCCTCAGGTCGGGAGCGGATGAGGGGGCCGTCCCCGCGCGGTGAAGGACAGACCGTCCCCCAGGGTATCCGGCCGCGTGCGATGAGGTCTGCCCCGCGGCGGGCACGGCCGTACGGGTGGCACGCTCCACCGTACGGCCGATGCCCCGGGGCCCGTCGCCACGAACCCGTCGTCATGAGCCGGTGCCCGTCACCGCGCCCGTCACCGTGGGCGTCAGCTCAGGGCCGCCTCCAGTCGCTTCGCCAGGTCCACCGCGTCCGCCTCCGGGAGCGGGGAACCGTCCGCGCGCGTGACATAGACCGTGTCCACCGCGTTCGCGCCCAGTGTCGAGACATGGGCGCTGCGCACCCGTACCGCCGCCTCCTCCAGGGCCCGGCCGATACGGTGCAGCAGCCCCGGCGCGTCCTGGGCGCGGACCTCGATGACCGTCGCGAGCTGCGAGGCCGTCGGCGCGACCGTCACCCGTGGCGGCGGCGCCTGCACACCCCGGCGGCGCGGATAGGCCGCCTCGCGCTCGGCGAGCCTGGCGGGGATGTCAAGTGAACCGTCCAGGGCCCGTACGAGATCGGCGCGGAGCCTGACGGCCTGCGGGAGCGAGCCGTACTCGGCCGCGACCCGCCAGCTCAGCAGCAGCACCTCCGTGGTGCCGCCGCCCGGTCCCCCGGTCCCGCCCAGCTCCGTGGGCAGTTCGATGGCGCGCAGATCGGCCGCCCGTACGGTGAGCCGGTGCAGGGCCAGCACCCCGGCCGCGGCGGGCAGGACGCCCGGCTGGTCGGGCAGGGCGATGAGCAGTTCGACACCCACGGGCTCCGGTGTGGCGTCCTCCTCCTGCCGGGTCTCGGCCTGGGCGCGCAGCGAGAGCACCGGATCGCCGGTGCGCAGCGCCTCGACGGCCAGCCGTTCCTGTTCGGCGCTGGGCGCGGTGGGCTCCGGCTCGGCGGGCGCGTCGCCCGCGAGGACCGCGGCGACCCGTGCGACGAGATCGTCGACGAGCGAGGCGCGCCAGGACGACCAGGCCGCGGGTCCGGTGGCGAGCGCGTCGGCCTCGGTGAGGGCGTGCAGCAGTTCCAGCGTGCTGACGGAGCCGATACGGGCGGCGACCGAGGCGACGGTCGCGGGGTCGTCCAGATCGCGCCGGGTCGCGGTGTCGATGAGCAGGAGATGGTGGCGTACGACCGTGGCGATGACGCCCATGTCCTCCTGGTCGAAGCCGATCCGGGCGGCCACGTCCCGGGCGATGACCTCACCGGCCACGGAGTGGTCGCCGGGCCAGCCCTTGCCGATGTCGTGCAGCAGCGCGCAGACGAGCAGCAGGTCGGGACGGCTCACCCGGCGGGTGAGCGAAGAGGCCTGGACGGCGGTCTCCACGAGATGGCGGTCGACGGTCCAGGTGTGGACGGCGTTGCGCTGGGGCCGGCAGCGGACCCGCTCCCAGTCCGGCAGCAGCTGGGTGATCAGGCCCTCGGCCTCCAGCGCCTCCCAGACCGGCACGGTGGACTCACCGGCGCCGAGCAGGGTGACGAGTTCCTCGCGGGCCTCGGCCGGCCAGGGCACCGGCAGCGGTTTCGCGGTGGTGGCCAGGAGCCGTACGGCGTGCAGCGAGATCGGCAGTCCGGCCTGGGCGGCGGCGGCCGCGGCGCGCAGGGGCAGTACGGGGTCCCGTTCGGGGCGCGCGGCACGGGCCAGTACCGCCTCACCGTCCATCTCCACGACACCGTCGGCGAGCGGGGTGCGTTCGGGGGCGGGTTTGCTGCCGAGCATGGCCCGCAGCCGGGGGCGTACGGACCGGGAGCGCAGCACCCGGTTGACCTCGCGCCAGGTGACGTCGGAGGCGTACGAGACCGTGCGCGCGGCCTCGTAGACCTGCCGCAGCAGGACATCGGCGTCGAGCAGGCCGAGTTCCGCGGCGACGGGATCCTGTTCCTGGAGGGCGAGCCGCTCGGTGGCGCGTCCCGTCGTGAGATGGAGGGCGTCCCGTACGTCGAGGAGCGCGCGGCGGGCGTCGGCGAGCCCTTCGCGGGGCGCGTCCGCGAGCCAGGACGCGGCGACGGCGCGCAGCGCGGTGGCGTCGCGCAGACCGCCCCTGGCCTCCTTGAGGTCGGGCTCCAGCAGGAATTGCAGTTCGCCGTGGCGCTCGGCCCGCTCCCGGCACAGTTCGTCCAGGGCGGGGAGTCGCTTGACGGCGGTGTTGCGCCAGTCGGCGAGGATCGCGGTCCGTACCCCGGTGACCAGGCCCAGATCGCCCGCGACATGCCGGGCGTCGAGGAGTCCGAGCTGCACCTTGAGGTCCTCGGCCGCGGTCCTGCGGGCCTCGCCGGGAGTGCGTACGGAGTGGTCGAGGGCGAGTCCGAGGTCCCAGACCGGGTACCAGACCCGGTCGGCGAGGGCGGCGATGGCGCCGGGACCGGATTTGCCGTCGTGCAGCAGGAGCAGATCGAGGTCGCTGCGCGGGGACAGTTCGCCCCGTCCGTAGCCGCCGACGGCCACGAGGGCCGCGCCGCGCACTCCGGCCTCCTGGGCGGCGGTGGTGAATAGCGCGTTCAGCCAGTCGTCGGTCAGCCGGGCCAGGGCGGCGCGGCGCGGCGGCCCTGGCCGCGTCTTCTCCTGGAGAAGGCGCAGCCGGGCCGCCGCATAGCCGCTGGGTCCCGAGTCTGTCTGTCCGGTCGTCTCTTCGAGGCTCGTCACCCAGTCGTTCCCGTCTCTAGAGGGCGTCCGGACCGCGCTCGCCGGTCCGTACCCGTACCGCCGTGTCGACCGGCACGCTCCATACCTTCCCGTCACCGATCTTGCCGGTGCGGGCGGCCTTCACCACCACATCGATGAGCTCTTCCGCGTCCCCGTCCTCGACCAGCACCTCTATGCGGATCTTCGGTACGAGGTCGACGGTGTACTCCGCACCCCGGTAGACCTCGGTGTGACCGCGCTGCCGGCCGTATCCGCTGGCCTCCGTGACCGTGAGCCCGTGGACACCGAAGGCCTGGAGCGCCTCCTTGATCTCGTCCAGCCGGTGTGGCTTCACGACTGCGGTGATGAGCTTCATGCGTCCACCTTCTTGTTCGTCGCCGCGGCGATCCCGTCCTGGTTGGCGGCGGGCACGCTACTACGGCCCGACGGAGACCCTCCCACCGCGCTGTAGTCGTACGCGGTCTCGGCGTGGAAGGCCATGTCGACACCGCTGGTCTCGTCGTCCTCGGAGGCGCGGAAGCCGATGGTGGCGTCGACGATCTTCGCGAGGATCCAGGAGACCACGAAGGAGTAGGCCATCACCGAGAACGCACCGACGGCCTGCTTGCCGAGCTGCGAACCGCCGCCGACGCCGTCGATCGCGAGGACACCGACGAGCAGGGTGCCGATCACACCGCCGACGAGGTGGACGCCGACCACGTCGAGGGAGTCGTCGTAGCCCAGCTTGAACTTGAGGCTGACGGCCCAGGAGCAGACCGCACCGGCCACGACACCGATGAGCAGGGCGCCGAAGGGGTTGACCGCGGCACCGGACGGGGTGATGGCGACCAGGCCGGCGACGGCGCCGGAGGCGGCACCCAGGGTGGTGAACGCGCCGTGGCGGATGCGCTCGTAGATCAGCCAGCCGAGCATCGCGGCGCCGGTGGCGATCTGGGTGTTGAAGGCCATCAGGGCGGCGGTGCCGTTGGCGGCCAGCGCCGAACCGGCGTTGAAGCCGAACCAGCCGAACCACAGCAGAGCGGCGCCGAGGACGACGAGCGGCAGGTTGTGCGGCCGCATCGGGTCCTTCTTGAATCCGATCCGCTTGCCGACGACGAGAACGGCCGCGAGCGCTCCGACACCTGCGTTGATATGGACCGCGGTACCACCGGCGAAGTCGATGACGCCGAGCTTGAAGAGCCAGCCGTCGGACTGCCAGACCCAGTGGGCGATCGGGAAGTACACCACGGAGACCCAGAGGGTGATGAACAGTGCCCAGGCGCTGAACTTCACCCGGTCGGCCAGTGCACCACTTATCAGCGCGGGAGTGAGCACGGCGAACATGAGCTGGAAGAGGGCGAAGGCGAAGACGGGAATGCCTTCCTTGCCCCCGGTCAGCGTCTCCGCCGAAATTCCCTTCAGACCGATGTGGTCGAAGTTGCCCAGGAGCCCGCCGCCGATGTCGTCACCAAAGGTGAGTGAGTAGCCGTACAGCACCCACAGCACACTGACGATACCGAGCGAGATCAAGGACATCATGAGCATGTTGAGGGCGCTCTTCACCCGCACCATGCCGCCGTAGAAAAATGCCAGGCCGGGCGTCATCAGCATGACGAGCGCGGCACTGATCAGTACGAATGCGGTATCTGCGCCATTCAAGGCCAGCGTCTCCTCGCGGTCGGAACGGCCCGTGCGGATGCTCAAGGTATGGGCCGACTTGTGCTGAGGAGATTGGCGCAACGCGGTTTCCGTCAGTGCCGCTCGATGTTTCACACCCGTGACGAAGGCTACCTGCGTGTTACGAGCCGATGAACCGGCGGAACCTCGCAGCCGTCCCGGATACCCTCTGCGGACATCGGAAACCGGCCGCGGCCCCACCCTGCTGACCTGGCGGCGGGGGAGCCGTGTCGGGCGGTACGGGGTGGGTGCCGCGGCCGGGGCTTCGATGTCCGCCGCGCGTGCCGGCCGCTTCAGACGGCCTCGGCGGACTCGGGTAACTGGGCCGTGAGCAGATCGGTGAGATCGGTGACCTCCGTGACATCGGCGAAGTCCCTGGCCGCGGTGTCCACGGTCTTGCGCAGCCGGGTGTTGACGCGCTCGGAGCGCACCCTGCGCGCCACCTTCAGGGCCTGCTGGGCCAGGGCGGTGGACTGCTCGGGCTCCTTCTTGAGGAGGTGGACGGTGGCCATGCCGATCAGGTTCAGCGCGTACGAACGCTGGTGCACGTCGTCCTTCCCGAAGAGGTCGACGGCGCGCCGCATGAGGGGTTCGGCGAGGGAGGCGTAGGTGGGGCTGCGGCCGGCGACATAGGCGAGATCGCGGTACGAGTGGGCGTTCTCCGCGTTGAGTTCGGCCTCGGAGAAGAAGCGGATCCAGTCGGGCTCGGGCTCACCGTCGAGCCCGGCGTCGGAGAAGGTGTCCTCGGCCATTCTGGCGGCCCGCTTGCACTTGCTCGGCTGTCCCATGTTTGCGTACGCGCGTGCCTCCATCGCATACAGCATCGCCTGGGTCCGGGGGGTGGCGCAGTCACGGCTGCCGTACTGCGCGAGATGGATCAGCTCCAGCGCGTCATCGGGCCGGCCCAGATGAATCATCTGACGGCTCATCGAGGAAAGGATGTACGAGCCGAGCGGTTTGTCGCCGGCCTCCTTGGCCGCGTGCAGGGCGAGTACGAAGTATTTCTGGGCATTGGGCTGGAGGCCCACGTCATAACTCATCCAGCCGGCCAGCTCGGCCAGCTCGGCCGCGCAGCGGAAAAGCCGAAGGGCGGTGGCCTCGGGCTGCGGCTCCTGGAGCAGATCGGTCACCTCGTGGAGCTGACCGACCACCGCCTTGCGCCGCAGGCCGCCGCCGCACTGCGCGTCCCACTGGCGGAACATCGCGGTGGTCGACTCCAGCAGCTCCAGCTCGGCCCCGGAGAGCTTGGACGGCCGGTGCGAGGGGACGGACTCGATCTCGGGTCCGCCCGGATCTCCCGTCGGAATGGGCACCAGCCAGCGCTGCATGGGCTCGACCAGGGCGGGACCCGCGGCGAGCCCCAACGAGGTGCCGAGAAAACCGCGCCGCGCCAGCATCAGATCGCTCCGCGAGAATTCACTGATCAGGGCCACCGTCTGCGGTCCGGCCCAGGGCAGATCGACACCGGACGCCGAGGGCGACTGATGCGCGGTGCGCAGTCCCAGTTCCTCGATGCCGACGACGGTGCCGAAGCGCTCGGAGAAGAGCTCGGAGAGAATACGCGGGATCGGTTCGCGCGGCTGCTCGCCGTCGAGCCAGCGGCGCACGCGCGAGGTGTCCGTGCTGATGTGGTGCGCGCCCATCTGCCGCGCCCTGCGGTTGACCTGACGTGCCAGTTCGCCTTTCGACCAGCCGCTGCGCAAGAACCACGAACCGAGTCGCTCATTCGGACGCTTGCCGGTATTCGTACCGCCTGCGCCGCTGCCGCCCACTGGAACGCCCCCATCCGCTGAAGCCCTGTCGCGCGAACCGGTACCAGAATGCCGTCAATGGTGGCCGCCTGTCCTGAGGTTGCGCCCCTTCGAACAGGAAACCGAGTTGCCCCCGGCATACCCACGCGTGTGCTTTTCCCCACGGTCCGTGCACTGAAAGTAATCCTACGATCACCCGTCCAGCGAGGGTGATTCCACAAACGCCACCATTCGCCACCCCTTCGAATGAACTCGCCTCCCACGGGGCGCGATTGACTTGACACACATTGATCAGCGGCCCGCGGAGCACTGCGCCCCCGGGCGCGCACATCGGGTCGCACTACCCCAAGTGCCACTTCGCGCCGCCTTTACCGCCCCGGTGGCGACGGAGTGTCACGGGCAGACTGCGAGACGTAACCACCGGCGAGTTCAACCCGTTGGAGGGGGCATGGGCTTCACGATCGGCGGCATCCGGGAGATGCGGTCCGGCTCACGGCGCCGCGGCCGGACGACAGAGTGCACCGCGGTGGCGGAGTACACAGGACTCTGGGGCTGGGACGTCGTCCCCGGCGCGCGGGCCGCGGGCGGAGTGTGCTCCTGCGGCTCGGCGGACTGCGCGTCGCCGGGCGCCCATCCGCTGGACTTCCGCCCCGAGGTGCCGGCGGGCGCCACGCTCGACGAGGTCGTCCGGCTCTGGTCGGAGGTGCCGGGCGCGGCGGTGCTGCTCCAGGTGGGCCGCGGTTTCGACATCATCGAGGTGGCGGAGCCCGCGGGCAGCCGCGCGCTGGTGCGGCTGGAACGGATGGGCCTGCCGCTGGGCCCGGTCATGGCGACCCCGGCGGGCCGCGCCCACTTCTTCGTCGCGCCGGGCGCCGCGGCCGAACTGCCCGAGCTGCTCTACCGGATGGGCTGGGACGACGCCGATCTGGATCTGCGCGGTCTGGGACCGGGCAGCCATGTCATGGCCCCGCCCTCGGAGGTGCCGGGGCTGGGCCCGGTCCGCTGGCTGCGTCCCCCGTCGCTGGACAACGCGGCCGATCCGCCCCAGGCCCGGCTGCTGCTGGGCACCCTGGCGTATATCTGCCATCGCTCGTCGACGTCCTGAAGCGCGAGCGGGAGGTGGGGCAGCCATCGCGGCCTCCCCGGCCTCCCGCTCCCGGCGCCCTACCGCACCGAGCGGTCAGTCCCCGATCAGCGCGTCCACGAACGCCTCGGGCTCGAACGGCGCCAGGTCGTCGGCGCCCTCGCCCAGCCCCACCAGCTTCACCGGTACGCCCAGCTCCCGCTGCACCGCGATCACGATGCCGCCCTTCGCCGTGCCGTCCAGCTTCGTCAGCACGATGCCGGTGACATCCACGACCTCCGCGAACACCCGCGCCTGCACCAGCCCGTTCTGCCCGGTCGTCGCGTCCAGGACGAGCAGCACCTCGTCCAGCGGCCCGTGCTTCTCCACGACCCGCTTCACCTTGCCCAGCTCGTCCATCAGCCCGGTCTTGGTGTGCAGCCGGCCCGCGGTGTCGATCAGGACGACATCCGCGCCCTCCGCGATGCCCTCCTTGACCGCGTCGAAGGCGATCGACGCCGGGTCGCCGCCCTCGGGACCGCGTACGGTACGGGCGCCGACCCGCTCCCCCCAGGTCTGGAGCTGATCGGCCGCCGCGGCGCGGAACGTGTCCGCCGCGCCGAGCACCACCGACCGCCCGTCCGCGACCAGCACCCGCGCCAGCTTGCCGGTCGTCGTGGTCTTGCCGGTGCCGTTGACACCGACGACCATCACGACGGCCGGGGTGTCGAGCCCGCTCTCGGTCTTCACCGCGCGGTCGAAATCCGTACCGAGAAGCTGGACCAGCTCCTCCCTGAGCAGGGTGCGGAGCTCGTCCGGAGTCCGCGTGCCGAGTACCCGTACCCGCTCCCGCAGCCGCCCGACCAGTTCCTGTGTGGGCGCGACACCGACGTCCGCGGTGAGGAGGGTGTCCTCGATCTCCTCCCACGTCTCCTCGTCCAGGTGCTCGCGGGACAGCAGCGTCAGCAGCCCCTTGCCGAGGGAGTTCTGCGAGCGCGCGAGCCGGGCGCGCAGCCGGATCAGCCGGCCCGCCGTCGGCTCGGGGATCTCGATCGCCGGAACGAGGGGCTCGGCGGCGGCCGGTTCCTCGATGACGACCCGGGTGCCGGCCGCGTCGGGGAGACCGACCTCCTCGATCGTGCGGCGCGGCTCCTCGCGCGATTCCTCGGCCTCGTCCCCGACATGCGGTTCGGCGGGCGGGGCTGTGATGGTCGGCGTACTCGACGGTGGCGAGGGCGGCGGCTTCTTCCTTCTGCGGCTGCCGACCACGAGCGCGCCGATCGCGCCGACCGCGACCAGGGCGATGACTACAACAAGGATGACGAGTTCCATAACGCTCCCAGTATCAGCCACGGCCGGTCCCGGCCCCGAGCTCAGAGGATCGCACAGGGACCCCAGCCACGACGCGGAGCCTTTGCCGTGACGGTGCCCGCCGGATCAGCCCATCTCCTCCAGCGTCTTGCCCCTGGTCTCCTTGACGAACACCAGCACGAAGGGGATGGAGAGCACCGCGAAGCAGGTGTAGATGACATATGTGCCCGAGAGATTCCAGTCGGACAGACTCGGGAAGCTCGCCGTGATCGCCCAGTTGGCGATCCACTGGGCCGCCGCGGCGACACCGAGCGCCGCCGCCCGGATCCGGTTCGGGAACATCTCGCCGAGGAAGACCCAGACGACGACACCCCAGGAGAGCGCGAAGAAGAGCACGAACACATGGGCCGCGACCAGCGCGACGGCACCCTCGGTGGCCGGCAGCTGGCCGTTGACGAGGGGGGCGGAGAACGCCCAGGCCTCGAAGGCGAGCGCGAGCGCCATGCCGGCCGAGCCGATGAGCGCCAGCGGCTTGCGGCCGACCCGGTCCACCAGCACCATCGCGATCACCGTGCCGATGATGTTCACGATCGACGTCGTGAACGAGTAGAAGAACGAGCTGGACGGGTCGACGCCGACGGACTGCCAGAGCGTCGCCGAGTAGTAGAAGGCGACATTGATCCCGACGAGCTGCTGGAACATCGAGAGCCCGATACCCACCCACACGATGGGCAGGAAGGAGAACCGGCCGCCCCGCAGATCCCGGAAGGCCGACTTGTGCTCACGGCGCATCGCCTGCTCGATCTCGGCGACCCGGGCGTCCAGGTCGACGTCCTTGTTCTCGACCTCGGCCAGCACCTCCTTGGCCCGCCGGGTGCGGCCCACGGAGATCAGATAGCGCGGCGACTCGGGGATGGCGAGGGTGAGCAGCCCGTACAGCAGCGCGGGGACGACCATCACACCGAGCATCCACTGCCAGGCCTCCAGACCCAGGAGCCGGCCGCGCTGGTCGCCGTCCGCGAGCTGGAGGATGCCGAAGTTCACCAGCTGGGAGAGGGCGATACCGATGACGATCGCCGCCTGCTGGAAGGAGCCGAGCCGTCCGCGGTAGGCGGCCGGGGAGACCTCGGCGATGTACGCGGGGCCGATCACCGACGCCATACCGATCGCGAAGCCGCCGATGATCCGCCAGACCGCGAGGTCGTAGATGTCGAAGGGCAGCGCCGAGCCGACCGCGCTGATGGTGAAGAGGGCCGCGGAGATCCGCATACAGCGGATACGGCCGATCCGGTCGGCGATCCGGCCCGCCGTCGCCGCGCCGATCGCACAGCCGATCAGCGCGACGGCGATGACCTGGGCGAGGGCCGCGGAGCCGATGTCGTACCGGCTGCGGATGGCCTCGACAGCGCCGTTGATCACCGAACTGTCGTAGCCGAAGAGGAAGCCGCCCATCGCGGCCGCCGCCGTGATGAAGACGAGGTGGCTGAGGTGCTCCGGGTGAGGGGCCCGGTCCCCGGTCGGCGGCGGCAGCTTCGCGGTGCTGGTCACATGATCTCCTGGGGCCGCCCGGCCGCGTCACCGGGCGTGGGGGATGTGGCAAGCCCCTCCAGTGGGGCACAACTCCCGGCTGCCCACCACCTGGAGAGGGAAACAGCGCGGTCCGCGCCCCGGTCCGGTGACCTCGGAGATCGGTGAGGAGGCACGGGGAGGCCAGTGGGGAGGGCGCGCAGAGGGCGCGCGAAGGTGTCAGCGCAGCCGCTGACTGATCACCTTGGAGACACCGTCGCCCTGCATGGAGACCCCGTACAGCGCGTCCGCGACCTCCATCGTCCGCTTCTGATGCGTGATCACGATGAGCTGGGAGCTCTCCTGGAGCTCCTGCATGATCCGGATCAGCCGCTGGAGATTGGTGTCGTCGAGCGCCGCCTCGACCTCGTCCATCACATAGAACGGACTCGGCCGGGCCTTGAAGATCGATACGAGCAACGCCACGGCCGTCAGCGACCGTTCACCGCCGGAGAGCAGGGAGAGCCGTTTGACCTTCTTGCCCGGGGGCCTGGCCTCCACATCCACACCGGTGGTCAGCATGTTCTCCGGGTCGGTGAGGATCAGCCGTCCCTCGCCGCCGGGGAAGAGCCGGGAGAAAACACCCTCGAACTGAAGGGCGGTGTCCCGGTAGGCCTCGGTGAAGACCTGCTCGACCCGCTCGTCGACCTGTTTCACCACGAGCAGCAGATCGGCCCGGGTCTTCTTGAGGTCTTCGAGCTGCTCGGAGAGGAACTTGTGCCGCTCCTCCAGCGCCGCGAACTCCTCAAGGGCGAGCGGATTGACCTTTCCGAGCTGCTGATGGGCCCGTTCGGCCGCCCTGAGCCGCTTCTCCTGCTCCGCCCGTGCGTAGGGCTTCGGCTGATTGCGCGGATGTGCGGGATCGTCGGGAAGCTCCTCGCCCTCGGCAGGCGGCGACGGGGGGACGAGCTGGTCGGGGCCGTACTCCGCGATCAGCCCGGCCGGTTCGACACCCAGCTCCTCCAGCGCCCTGGTCTCCAGCTGCTCGATCCGCAGCCGCTTCTCGGCGCCGAGCACCTCGCCGCGGTGGACCGAGTCGGTGAGCTTGTCCAGTTCGCCCTTGAGGTCGCGGCCCTGGTTCCGCTCGGCGGTCAGCTCCCTCTCGCGCTCGGCCTTGGCCGCCTCGGCCGCGGCGCGCTCGGCCTCGGCCCGTACGACCGACACCTCCACATGGGCCAGAAGCTGCCGGGCGCCGGCCGCGACCGCGCCGGCCACCTCGGCCTCATGGCGCAGCCGTGCGCGCCGCTCCTCGGCGCGCGCCCGCGCGGCACGCTCGGCGCGCGCCCCCCGGTCGAGTGCGTCGGCCCGGCCCGCGAGCCCCTTCACCCGCTCCTCGTGGGTACGGACCTGAAGCCGGGCCTCCATCTCGGTCTGGCGGGCGTTGGCGCCGTCTGCGGCGAGCCGGTCCCGTACGGAGGTGTCGGGCTCCTCCTCCACCGGGGCCTCCTCGGCGACGAGCAGCCGCTCCGCCAGCTCCTCCACCTCGGCGGTGGCGCGCTCCAGCGCGTCCTGGGCCTTGGCGACGGCGGCGGCGGTCCGCTCGGCCTCGCCCGCGGCGCCCCTGGCCTGCCCGGAGAGCCGGCCGAGCCGCCCGGACACGGCGGACTTCTCCCGGTCGGCGGCCCGGCGCCGCTCCCCCAGCTCCTCCACCAGCGCGGCGCACCCGGCCCGCCGCTCGACGGCGAGCAGCTGCTCCTCGGCCAGTTCCCCGCACCGTACGGCCAGCTCCGCCAGCTCGGCGGCGGCCTCGTCGACGGACGCCCGCACCTCCAGCAGGCTGGGCGCCCCCGCGGACCCGCCCTGGGCGAAGTGCGCCCCGAGGACATCGCCCTCGGCGGTCACGGCGGTCAGACCGGGCCGCGCGGCGACCAGGTCCTCGGCCTCTTCGAGCGTGCCGACGACAACGGTGTTCCGTACGAGGTGCCGTACGGCCTCCATCAGCGCGGCGGGGCCCCGTACGAGATCGACGGCATACGGTCCGCCCGCGGCGACGGCTGTACGGACGGGCGGGTCGGAGCGGGCCGTGCTCCGCGTGCCGTCCGCACCGACGGTCCCGCCCGGTCCACCGCCCGGACCGGCCGCCGCCTGACCGGGCACCCCAGGAGCCGTACCGGCCGTACCGGTCAGGCCGGCAGGTGTCTCGCCGCCGTCACCCGACTGGCCGGGCACGCTCGCGGCCGTCCCGGTCCGGGGCTCCGCCCATGTCTCAACGCGCCGCGCCACCGGTCCGCCCACCGGACCGCCCACCGGACCGCCCGCCGGACCGCCCGCCTGGCCGGGGACGGCGGCCGCCGCGTCATGCGTCCCGGGGTACGGCTCGGGCCCGGCCGTGCTCGCCAGCAGCAGGGAGGCGCGGCCCGCGTCCTGTTCGCGCAGAAGACGGATCGCCTCCGCCGCCGCGCCGGGACCGGCGACCGCGATCGCGTCGGCGGCGGCGCCGAGGGCCGCGGCCACCGGGATCTCGTAGCCCGGGGTGACGGTGAGCAGTTCGGCGGCCGGGCCGAGCAGTCCGGAGAGACGGTCACGGGCGGCGAGCAGGGCGCCGGTGCCGTCCTTGCGCCGCAGCCCGAGGGCGAGCGCGTCATGGCGGGCGGCGACGGCCGCGCGGGTGCGCTCCGCCGTGGTGGCGGCCTCGCGCGCCGCCGTCAGCGCGGCCTCCGCCCCGGCCAGCGCGCCCCGGGCCGCCTCGTACCGCCCGGCCAGTTCATGGTCGTCGGCGTCCAGTCCGTCCACCTCGGCCTTGAGCCGCTCGTACTCCTCCTGCGCGGCGGCGGCGCGCTCCCGCGCCTCGTCCCGGGCCGCCGCGAGCCGGCCGATCTCCGCCTGGGCCGAGGCGGCCCTGCTGCGGGCCGCGTTGACCTGGCCGGTCAGCCGGGCCAGGCCCTCGCGCCGGTCGGCGATGGCCCGCGCGGCGTCCTTGAGTCCGCGCTCCTCCGCGGCCAGTTGCCGTTCCAGCTCGGCGCGGTGCGCGACGGTGTCCTCCCGCGCGTGCTCCGCCGCCTCCAGCGCGGCCTCCAGCTCCGCCTCCTGCTCACGGATCCGCGCGGCCTCACGCTCCATGTCCTCGGGATCGCGTCCCCGGGGCTCCTCGGTGGGCGCCGCGGTCGCGCTCTTCACCCGGGCGTCGGCCAGTGAGACCGTACCGCGCACGCGCTCCGCGAGCTGGGACAGCTCGTACCAGGTCTGCTGGGCCCGCTGGAGCCGCGGTGCCAGCCGCCGGACCTCGTCCTCCAGCTCCGCCTCCCGCGTGAGCGCCGCCCTGAGCCGGCGCTCCGCGTCCTCCTTGCGCTGCTTCAGCTCGGCCTCGTCCGCGATCTCCGTACGGAGTGCCTCGCGCAGCCGCACCAGATCGTCGGCGAGCAGCCGCAGCCGCGCGTCGCGCAGATCGGCCTGTATGACGGCGGCCCGCCGGGCGACCGCGGCCTGCCGCCCGAGCGGTTTGAGCTGACGGCGCAGCTCGTCGGTGAGGTCCTGGACCCTGGCGAGATTCGCCTGCATCGCGTCCAGCTTCCGCAGCGCCTTCTCCTTGCGCTTGCGGTGCTTCAGAACGCCCGCCGCCTCCTCGATAAAGGCCCGGCGCCCGGTCGGATCGGCGTGCAGTACGGAGTCGAGCTGGCCCTGTCCGACGATGACATGCATCTCGCGGCCGATACCGGAGTCGGAGAGCAGTTCCTGGATGTCGAGCAGTCTGCACGTGTCGCCGTTGAGCTGGTACTCACTGCCCCCGTTGCGGAACATGATCCGGGTGATCGTGACTTCCGCGTAGTCGATCGGCAGCGCACCGTCGGAATTGTCGATGGTGAGCGAGACCTCCGCACGCCCGAGCGGCGGGCGGCCGGTCGTCCCGGCGAAGATCACGTCCTCCATCTTGCCGCCGCGCAGCGACTTGGCCCCCTGCTCGCCCATGACCCAGGAGAGCGCGTCCACCACATTGGACTTGCCGGAGCCGTTCGGCCCGACGACACAGGTGATTCCGGGCTCGAAGCGCAGCGTCGTGGCGGAGGCGAAGGATTTGAACCCGCGCAGGGTCATGGCCTTGAGATGCACGCCGCCGGACTCTACCCCGCCCCGATAGTCCGCTGTCGGTTTCACCGCCGAACGCGCAGGGCACATCAGACGTTAAGAAAGTCGTTGCGGCGCCAACAATGGTTCATACGGCGGAAGATGGAAAGAAAGAAGGGACGCCGAAGCGTCCCTTGCATATTCTTGCGAGAGTGTTTCTCACCCGACCCCGAGGGGGGCTGTCGTCAGGTGAGCGCAGGCTCCGCCTGGTGAACATCGATGTCGATGCTGTCGAGCAGCGACTCTCCAGGGTGCTGTGCGACGGCGGCGTTCAACGCGTCGTTCTCGGACTGAATCCGTACGAGTTCGGATTCGAGGTCCTGGACGCGCTGCTGAAGCCGTCGCATCTCGGCGAGGAGTCGCGGGTCGGAGCCGCCGACATAACCGAGAAGCGCCTTTGCCATGATGGATGGTCCTCCACACTGAGTGACCGACCGGATGCGGTGTGGGTCGTGAGGGAAATCGCACCCGCGGTGCCTGGCAGTGCTTGTTAATCACTGCGGTTCTTTACTGCCAAACAGCTAAGGTGCGCGGGGATTCCAGACTCTCACCAAAAAGTTTGACGGTCAACACGATCACAGCCCGTGCCGACGGACCGCCCGGGGCGCACGGTCGCGGCATGCGCGGTACCGGCTCTCCCGCGGGGCCCGGAGGGCGTCCAGATCTTCGTTAACCGGGCAGCCTGGCACGGTCGGCCGTTCTTGGCAACCACCAGGTCATCGCGGGCCTGGGCATGTGCCCCGGGCATGAGCACGGCTCGTCGGGCGGCCCCTCGGCGAGGGACGTTCAGCGGATCGCGAAGCTCTCGTAGCCGCCGCGCGGGGTGTCCCAGATCTCAGTCACTCCGTCTACGCGCCCGGGTGTGTCGGGCGAGCGCAGCCACTCCAGGAGACGGTGGCAATTCTCACGTGGCCCCTCGGCGACGATCTGCACCCTGCCGTCGTCCAGATTCACGGCGAAACCCTTGAGACCACCGATCTCCAGCGCGTTCGCCCTGGTGAACCAGCGGAAACCCACTCCCTGTACCCGGCCGCGCACCCAGACCGTGAGTCGTGCGTCCTCTGTCACGCGTTCTGTCATAGGCGTAAGCCAACCAGCCAATTACTCAGTGGCCCCGGCGGCCCCACACGCCATGCCGTACAGTCCCGTCGCAATGAGCCTCACTCGAACGGGTGAGACACGTTGCCGTCGAGAAGCATGAGGAAGGCAAGCAGATGGGACGCCATCGACGCGCCGCCGCACCCGCAGCAGCGGGCGGGCCCGCCGCCGAGGAGTACGACGGTACGGCGGCCCGGCACCGGGGCGCTCCGCGCAGGAAGGGACGGGTCGTCGCTCCCCTCCGTACGGGCCTGCTGGGCGCCTCCGCGGCGATGGCCGTGGGCGCGGTCGCCGTGGCCTCGGGTCTGCTGCCCGGCGGCGGCGAGTACACCGTGGGCGGCGGCACCCCCGACGGACAGATACGCACCGAGGGCGCCCCGGAGCTGGAGGAGCAGGGCGGCTCGTCCGCCGAGCCGACCCGCGAGACCCCGGCGTCCCCGGCCGCGTCCGCCGGACAGCCGCGGTCCGCCTCGCAGAAGGCTTCTCCCACCGGCGCCGCGAAGCCGTCCGGGATTCCCTCGCAGCGGACCAAGGCCGCCGTACCGGCCCCGCCGAAGCCCAGGGCGGAGCCCGAGAAACAGAGCGCGTCCCCGTTCGTCAGCCGGACCCCGGCCCCCGAGCAGACCGCGACCCGTGCCGTCGAGACGCCCGCGGCGACGGGCGCCACGGCGGCTGCCGTGCTCAGCCTGGTCAACGAGGAGCGCGCGAAGGCGGGATGCGCTCCGGTGCGGGCCGATGCCGCTCTGGGCGCCCTGGCCCAGGATTTCAGCGAGGACATGGCGGCGCGCGATTTCTTCGACCACACCGACCCCGACGGCAGGACTCCCTGGGACCGCGCGGAAGCGGCGGGCGTGCAGGGTCTCGGCGGCGAGAACATAGCCCGCGGGCAGGCCACCGCCCAGGCGGTGATGGACTCCTGGATGAACAGCGAGGGCCATCGCGCGAACATACTGAACTGCGACTACACCCGGCTCGGCGTCGGTGTCCACACCGGCTCCGGCGGTCCTTGGTGGACGCAGGACTTCGGCTTCTGAGGAAGCCACCGGCCCCGTCCCGGGAGCGTTACGAGGCGCCGCGCGGCGGTCGCTGGCAGCGCGGACAGAAGTAGCTGGAACGGTTCATCCACGGCCGGCGGCGGATCGGGGTCCCGCAGCGCCCGCACGGCTCGGCCTCACGTCCGTACGCGTCCAGCGAGCGGTCGAAGTAGCCCGATTCGCCGTTCACATTGACGTACAGACTGTCGAAGCTGGTGCCGCCGACCGCGAGCGCCGCGTTCATCACGTCCCGTACATGACCGAGCAGCTCGGCGGAGCGCGGCCGGGTGAGAGTCGCGGTGGGCCGTTCGTAGTGGACCTTGGCACGCCAGAGCGCCTCGTCGGCGTAGATGTTGCCGACCCCGCTGATCAGTGACTGGTCGAGCAGGGCGCGCTTGACCGTGGTACGGCGCAGCCTCAGCGCGGTGTGGAAGTCGCCGTCGACGAAGGCGGGGTCGAGCGGGTCCCTGGCGATGTGCGAGATGACGTCCGGCAGTCCGTCGGGGGTGGTCTCGTGGAGGGAGAGACCGCCGAAGGTCCGCTGGTCGACGAAGCGCAGCTCCGTGCCGAGCGTGTCGGCGAAGCGGACACGGATCCGCAGATGCTTCTCGTCGGGCGCGTCCTCGGGCCGGACGAGCAGCTGGCCGCTCATCCCGAGATGGCCGAGGACCGCGGTGTCCGTCGCGTCGAGCGGCAGCCACAGATACTTGCCACGACGGCGGGCCGTACCGATGGTGTGTCCCTTGAGACGGGCCGCGAAGTCCTCGGCGCCGGCGAGATGCCGCCGTACCGCGCGCTGGTGCAGCACCTCGGTCCCGGCGACCGTCCTGCCGCTCACCCAGCGTTCGAGTCCACGCCGGACGACCTCGACCTCGGGAAGCTCGGGCACGGGACTCCTCCACGGAAAACGGACGGACAGACGGACAGACGAGCGGACAAACGGCGGAACGGTGTACGCCCCTCACACCGACTGCGGCGGGAGGGGCGTACCGGAAGGGGAGTGCGGACGGTCAGGCGCCGGCCGGTTCGCCGGGTGGCCGCTCCTCCGGTGCCGGGGCGGCCGGCGAGGACGGTGGCGAGGCAGAGGGGCTGTCGGTGGCCCCTTCACCATCGGCCGCACCGTCGACGCCGGGTTCCGCCCCGGCCGCGGTCTCGCTGTCGGCCTGAGCCCGGACCTGGGCCACGGCTTCCGCGCCGGCTTCGGCCACGGCTTCCGCGCCAGCTTCGGCGTCGGCTTCGTCCGGAGCGCCGACGGCTGTACGCTCCGCCGTCACCCGTTCCTCCGCCGCGGCCTTGATGGCCCGCCACGCGGACTCCGCCGCCTGCTGCTCCGCCTCCTTCTTGCTGCGGCCGGTGCCGGTGCCGTACGAGACACCACCGACGCGGGCGGCAGCAGTGAAGGTCTTCTCGTGATCGGGACCCGTTTCCGTGACGAGATACTCGGGAACCCCGAGACTCTCCGCCGCGGTCAGCTCCTGGAGACTGGTCTTCCAGTCCAGGCCGGCCCCGAGGTTGGAGGACTTCTCGATCAGCGGGTCGAAGAGCCGGTGCACCAGCTCCGACGCCACGCCGAGGCCCTGGTCGAGATAGACCGCGCCGATCACCGCTTCAAGGGTGTCGGCGAGGATGGACGCCTTGTCCCGGCCACCCGTGCCCTCTTCACCCCGGCCGAGCCGGATGAAGGAGCCGAGTTCGAGGCCACGGCCCACTTCCGCCAGTGCGCGCGAGTTGACCACCGCGGCCCGCAATTTGGCCAGTTGGCCTTCGGGCAGATCGGGGTGGGTGCGGTACAGCGTGTCCGTGACCACCAGACCGAGCACCGAATCCCCGAGGAATTCGAGCCGCTCGTTGGTGGGCAGACCGCCGTTCTCGTACGCGTACGAACGATGGGTCAGCGCACGCACCAGAAGGGCGGTCTCGAGCTGATACCCGAGCCGCCCTTCCAGAAGCGTGTGGGACGAGGCCGAACTGCCATTGTCTGGTTGCTTCTTGTCAGGGGACAGTTCAGACATCGAGCCTCTCACCAGCCGCTCAGACCTCGAGGACCTGGCGCTTGTTATAGGTGCCGCAGCTCGGGCACGCGATGTGCTGGAGCTTCGGCTCCTGGCAGCGCTCGCACGCAACCAGGGTGGGGACCGCAGCCTTCCACTGCGACCGGCGGTGGCGCGTGTTGCTGCGCGACATCTTCCGCTTCGGAACAGCCACGGCTACTTCTCCTGCTTCTCGTCGACGCCCGCATCGGCGCCGCCCATGTTGTCCTTCTCGCCGTCCTTGACGGTCTCGGCGAGTCCCTGCAGTGCCGCCCAACGGATGTCGACGGCGTCATGGTGGTGGTCCGGGTCCCCGTCCAGTCTGATCCCGCATTCGGCACACAGACCGGCACAGTTCTCCCGGCACACCGGCTGCATCGGAAGTGCGAGCACCACCGCGTCACGCAGCACGGGTTCGAGGTCGAAGAGTCCGTCCTCGATGTAGAGCCTGTCCTCGGCGTCCTCGGCGTCGTCGTCCGGCTCCGCGTGGAAGCGGCCCCGGTCATCGGCGTCGTGGTACGAGAACAGCTCCTGGAAGTCCGCCGTCACCTCTTGGCGCAGCGGCTCCAGACACCTTACGCACTCCCCCTCGGCCACGGCACGGGAGGTGCCCGTGACGAGCACCCCTTCCATGACCGATTCGAGGCGGAGGTCCAGCTCCACCGGAGCGCCCTCGGGCGCTCCGATCACTCCCCCGATACCGAGGTCCTTGGGAGCGGGCACCGAGCGGGTCAGCCTCTGGAGCGCACCAGGGCGCCGCCCCAGCTCGTGCGTGTCGAACACGAGGGGGTTGCGGTGGTCGAGACGCGCGTTCAGGGCTTTTCCCGCTTTCGGATCGTGTGGGGGCCGCCACCGTCGCGCGAGCGAAGCGGGCAGCCGGGACCGCGGACATACACGCGGCCGAAGAGCCAGGGTACTGGACCGGCCGCGTCAGACCCAATCCGGTACGTCCCGGGCCGTACGGCGCGGTCCGCCGGGGGTCCGGGGCCGGTCCCGGGGTCAGCGTCCCTGTTCGTAGCGGCGCAGCTGATCCATGTCGATCATGCTGGTGTCGAAGAGGCTGGTCTCGTCCAGCGCGCTCTGCTGCTCGGGGGCCGCGGGCAGTGCGGGCAGCGCCGGAAGCTGGGCCTGGGGCGCGGGCGGCTGCTGCCAGACGTAGTTCGGGTCGTATCCCTGCTGCTGCCCCTGGCCGTAGTCCTGCTGCTGGTACGCGTACGGGTCCTGCTGATAGGCGTACGCGTCCTGCTGCTGGTAGCCGCCGTAGGCGCCGTCGGTGGCGTACGCCGGGTCCTGGTAGCCGGTGGCGGCGTACGGGTCGGCGGGCTGGGCGTAGGCGGGTTCGGGAAGGGCAACGGGTACGGGATCGGCGTACGGCCGCTGGGCCGGTACGGGCGGCTCCACGGGGGCCCGTGGTGTCTCCGCGAGGTCCGCCAGATAGTCCGCGTCGCTGCTGCGCCCCTGCGGTCCCGCCGCGTCCTGGGCCGCCATGTGCGCCCCGAGATCGTCCGAGGCGATACGGCCGTGGAGCTTCTGCCGGCCGCGTCCGACGGCTTCGAGGGTCTTGGACAGTACGGCTTCGAAGGCGCCGAGCTTGGCGTCCACATAGTCGTCGGCACGCCTGATCAGGGTGTCGGGATCGGCGCTGTACTCGGGGGCGTCGTCGGTGTCGTCGCCCTCACCGGCGCCGTACCCGTCGGCGCCGGGTCCGCGGCCGAGCAGCTTCTCCCTGCCGCGGTCGACGGAGCCGATGGTCTTGGTGAGGACGACCTCGAAGTTGGCGAGCTTGGAGTCGACGTAGTCGTCCGCCTCGGCGCGGATCTCCTCGGCCTCCCTGCGGGCCTCGTCGAGGATACGGGCGGCCTCGTCCTGGGACTGGCGGGCGACCGCGGTGTCGGAGATCAGCGTGGTGCGCTGGGCATGGGCCGTCGCGATGATGCGCTCGGCCTCCTGGCGGGCCTGCTCGGCGAGCTGTTCATGGCCGCCGAGCATTTCCTGGGCCTGTGCCAGCGAGCCGGGAAGCGCGTCCCGTACCTCTTCGAGCATCGCGAGCAGCTCGGCGCGGTTCACCACGCAGGAAGCCGACATGGGCATGGAGCGGGCACTGCCCACCGTGTCGACGATCTCGTCGAGCTTCTTCTGCACGTCCACCGGTGCTCGCCACTCTCTCAGACTGGTTGGAAGACGGACGCAACGACTGTAAGGCCACCGCGAGCCGGTCCGACACCGGATGACGGGCAGCCGGTACGTCAGCTCTCGCCGAGGCGTTCCATCAGGGCCGTGTGGACAGCGGGAGGCAGCAGGTGGGAGACGTCTCCGCCCCAGGTCGCGACCTCTTTGACCAGGGAGGACGAGAGAAAGCTGTAGGTGGGGTTGGTGGGGACGAACAGGGTCTCGACACCCGAGAGGCCGTTGTTCATCTGGGCCATCTGCAACTCGTAGTCGAAGTCGCTCACGGCTCGCAGGCCCTTCACGATGGCGGGGATGTCGCGCTGCTTGCAGAAGTCGACGAGCAGACCGTGGAAGGACTCGACCTCGACATTGCCGAACTCGGCGGTTACCTCACGGATCAGCTCGATCCGCTCCTCGATGGCGAACAGTCCTTTTTTGGACTGATTGATCATTACCGCGACATGTACGACGTCGTACAGTTTGGAAGCTCGGGCGATGATGTCGAGATGTCCATTGGTGATGGGGTCGAAGGACCCCGGACAGACGGCGCGGCGCAACTGAACTCCCTCGCTCTCCGGTCCGGTCATGGTGTGTCTTCGCACGTAGAGGCGGCGCGACCGTACCAAAGCGTTCCCTCGCCGTAGCGACGGGACCGCAGTGGCGCGAAACCCTCCGGCCAGCCGAACTCCCCACCCCGAGTGCTGCGTTCCACGGTGGCGACGGCATCGCCGCTGAGCCAGCCATTGGCCCGGAGTGTGAGCAGAATCTCCCGAAGATCGCCATCCGTGACGGCGTAGGGCGGATCGAGGAACACCAGGTCGTACGGCGTGTCGGGGGCCGGTCCCCGCACGATCTGCTCGGCCTTGCCCAGCCGGACCTCCGCGCCGGGCAGACCGAGCGCCGCCACATTCTCGCGGACGGTACGGACGGCGCGGCTGTCGGCCTCGACCAGCAGGGCGTGCGCGGCGCCGCGCGAGAGCGCCTCCAGGCCGACGGCGCCGGAGCCGGCGTACAGATCGGCGATCCGGATGCCGTCGACGGTGCCGAGGAGCGACTGCCAGCTGGAGAAGAGGCCTTCACGCGCACGGTCGGAGGTGGGGCGGGTGCCGTGGCCGGGCGGGACGGCGAGGCGGCGTCCGCCGGCGGCACCGGCGATCACGCGGGTCATGGGTGTCGGGTCCTCGGGTCGTGGGCGGGCGGTTCCGGGGCGGCACGGAGGTGCGGGGGTACGGAGGTCCTCGGGGCCGGGGTGGTGCGCAGGGGGCGGCTCTGCCCCCACGATATGGCGTACGCCCCGGACGGGCCCGGCCGGTGCCCCCGGCCCGTCCGCCCCGGACGGCTCCGGCCGACGGCCGTCCCGGCGCTCGCCGGCCCGTCGTCGGCCCTCGCCGTCACTCGTCGGTCCTCGTCGGTCCTCGTCGGTCCCCGTCAGCTCTCGTCAGCCCTTGTCGAGGTACTGCTCGCGTTCGGTGTCCAGCAGCGCGTCCAGCGCCGTACGCAGCTCGGGCGAGCCCACCAGCTCCGGGTCCCGGGCGACCACCGCGACGGCCTCCTCGCGCGCCGCCACGATGACCTCCTCGTCCTCGATGACCGCGAGCATCCGCAGCGAGGAGCGCGCCCCGGACTGGGCCTGGCCGAGGACATCGCCCTCACGGCGCTGTTCGAGGTCGATACGGGACAGCTCGAAGCCGTCGAGGGTGGCGGCGACCGCGCCGAGCCTGGCCCTGGCGGGGCTCGCCTCCGGCATGTCGGTCACCAGTAGACAGAGACCGGGCGCCGAGCCGCGGCCGACCCGCCCGCGGAGCTGATGGAGCTGGGAGACACCGAACCGGTCCGCGTCCATGATCACCATCGCGGTGGCATTGGGCACGTTCACCCCGACCTCGATGACCGTGGTCGCGACCAGCACATCCACCTCGCCCGCGGTGAAGCGGCGCATCACGGCGTCCTTGTCGTCCGGCTGCATCCGCCCGTGCAGGACCTCGATACGCAGCCCGGCCAGCGGCCCCCGGGTGAGCTGCTCGGCGACCTCGACCACGGCCAGCGGCGGGCGCTTCTCCGCGTCGTCGGCGTCCTTCCCCGGAGCGGACTTCTGCTTGCCCTTCCCGGCATCGTCGTCGTCATCGCCGATCCGCGGACAGACGACATACGCCTGATGGCCCTTGCCGACCTCCTCGCGCACCCGCTCCCAGGCGCGGGCGAGGAAATGCGGCTTGTCCTGGGCGGGTACGACATGGCTGGCGATCGGCGAGCGCCCGGCCGGGAGCTGGTCCAGGACGGAGGTCTCCAGATCGCCGAAGACGGTCATCGCGACCGTGCGGGGAATGGGCGTGGCGGTCATGACCAGCAGATGCGGCGGCTGCTTGCCCTTGGAGCGGAGCGCGTCGCGCTGCTCCACCCCGAAGCGGTGCTGCTCGTCCACGACGACCAGACCAAGATCGTGGAAGCGCACCTTGTCCTCGATCAGGGCATGCGTACCGATCACGATCCCGGCCTCGCCGGTGACCAGGTCGAGCAGCGCCTGACGGCGCGCGGCGGCGCCCATGGAGCCGGTGAGCAGCACGACCTTGGTGCCGTGCTCCGCGCCGCCCAGCATCCCGCCCTGGGCGAGCTCACCCATCATCTCGGTGACCGAGCGGTGGTGCTGCTGGGCGAGCACCTCGGTGGGCGCCAGCATGGCGGCCTGCCCGCCCGCGTCGACGACCGTGAGCATCGCCCGCAGCGCGACCAGTGTCTTGCCCGAGCCGACCTCTCCCTGGAGCAGCCGGTGCATGGGGTGTTCGGTGGCGAGATCCGCGAAGATCTCGGCGGTGACCTTCCGCTGGCCGTCGGTGAGGGTGAAGGGCAGCTTCGCGTCGAAGGCGTCGAGCACACCGTCCGCCACGGGCTTACGCGCCACGGCGGGCAGTTGCGCGTCGGCGTACCGCCGCCGGGCGAGGGCGACCTGGAGGACGAAGGCCTCGTCCCACTTCAGCCGCTGCCGGGCGTCCTCGATGTCCGCCTTGGTCTCGGGCCGGTGGACCTTGTACAGCGCCTCGGGCAGCGGGACGAAGCCGCGGCCCTCCCGCAGCGCGGGCGGCAGCGGATCGACGGCCTCCACGGCCCTCGGCAGCACCGCGTCGACCGCTTTGGTGATCTTCCAGGACTCCAGACCCTTGCAGGCCGGATAGATGGGGATCAGCTTGCCCGCGAACCCGTCCACGGCGCTCGCCGCGTCCTCCACGGACTCGCCGCCCTCCCTGCCCAGCGGCACATAGGTGGGGTGCGCGAGCTGGAGTTTGCGGTTGAAGACGGACACCTTGCCGGCGAACATCCCGCGGCTGCCCGGCGGCAGTTCCTTGTGCGGCTTGTGGATGCCCCTGCCGAAGAAGACCAGTTGGAGCCGGCCGCTGCCGTCGGTGAGGGTGATCTCCAGACGCTGGCCCTTGCCGTGGTTGAACGTCAGGATCCGGGAGTCGGCGACCTGGGCGACGACCGTGACGTCCTCGTCCAGCGGCAGATCGGCGAGCGTGGTGAGCTGCCCCCGCTCCTCGTACCGCCGGGGGTAGTGGTGCAGGAGATCACCGACCGTGTGCAGGTCGAGCTGTTCGGCCATCACCTTCGCGGTGGCGGGGCCGAGCGTCTTCTTGAGGGGTTCATCCAGCGCGGACACGCGATCCATTGCACACCAAACCACTGACACACGTCGCGCACCCCGGCGTTCGCGCAGGTCGTGGCCGTGCCGAGGGCGCGGCTACTCCACCCCCACCAGCAGCGGCGCGGACTGCCTGCCGCCCCGGTAGACCACCGTGTCGACGGCGAGGTGTCCCTCCCGTACGTATCTCTCCAGACGGTCGGCGAGGGTGCCGGGCACATCCTCGCCGAGCACCAGGGTCACCAGTTCGCCGCCGGCCGCCAGCATCCGGGAGAGCACCGCCTCGGCCGTCGCGGCGAGATCGGCGCCGATCACCGCCACATCCCCGTCGATCAGCCCGAGAACGTCGCCGGCCTGGCAGATCCCGGCCATGGTCCAGGACTGCCGCTCGGCGAAGGCCAGTTCGGCGTAGCGGGTGGCGCCGGCCGCCGTGGTCATCGCGACCACGTCCTCGTCGAAACGGCGGTCGGGCTGGTGGACGGCGAGCGCGGCGAGGCCCTGGACGGCGGCCCGGGTCGGGATGAGGGCGACCCGTACCCCTTCGGTACGCGCCTGTTCCGCGGCGGCGGCAGCGGTGTGGCGCAGCTCCGAGTCGTTCGGCAGCAGCACCACCTCACGGGCGTGCGCCCGCCGGATCGCCTCGACCAGCTCACCGCTGGCGGGCGGCTCCCCGGGGCGCGCGAGCACGGTCGTCGCGCCGGCCTCGGCGCACAGTCCCGCGAGCCCTTCGCCGGGCACCACCGCGACGACGGCCCGCTGGATCCGCTCGGGCCGCTCCTCGGCGGCGCCGAAGTGGCTGATACGGATCCGGTACGGACGTCCCGCCTCGACCCCGGCCTCGACGGCGGCGCCCGCGTCGTCGACATGTACGTGGACGTTCCACAGCCCGTCGCCCCCGACGACGACCAGGGAGTCTCCCAGCCGGTCGAGCCGCTTCCGCAGCCGGGCCACGGCGGTGTCGTCCGCCTCCAGCAGATAGATCACCTCGAAGGCGGGCCCGTCCTCGACGGCGCAGGACCCTGCCGAGGCGGCCGTGGCGGACGGTGCGTGCGCCGCTGGTGCCGCGTGCGCCGCGGGCTCTTCGTATCGGCGGGGGCGCACGGGGTAGGCGGCCGGGGCCTCACCCGTGAGGGACTGCGCGAGGGCGCCGAGGACCGCGAGCAGTCCGCGCCCGCCGGCGTCCACGACCCCCGCCCGGCCCAGTACGGCGAGCTGGCCCGGGGTCGCGTCGAGCGCGGCGCGCGCTCCGGCGTACGCGGCTCGTACGGTGGCCGCGCGGTCGTCGCCCGCGCCGTCGGACGCGGCTCGCTCCGCCGCGTCCGCCGCGGCGGACGCCACACTGAGGATGGTGCCCTCGACGGGGTGGGCGACGGCCTCCCTGGCCAGCGCGGCGGCCCGCCGCAGCGCCGGTGCGAGCCGGTCCCCGCCGCCGTCGCCGCCCTTCTCCCCGCCGCCCTTCCCGCCGTCACGCGTCCCGCCGCCGGGCGCCGGAGCGGCCAGTACCTCGGCCATCCCGCGCAGCAGCTGCGCCAGGATCGTGCCCGAGTTCCCCCGGGCGCCGAGCAGCGCGCCGTGCGCCATGGCCCGTACGGCGTCGGCCGGGCCGGGCTCGGACGTACCGGTCTCATGCGCGGCGAAGACCGCCTCGACCGCCTGCGCCGCGGACTCCACGGTCAGATAGAGATTGGTACCGGTGTCACCGTCCGCGACCGGATAGACATTGATCGCGTCGATCTCCTCACGCTCGCGGCCGAGGGCCTCCAGCGCCAGTGAGCACCAGTTCCGCACCTCTGCGGCGTCGAGGGTCTGCGGCACCTGATGCTCCTCCTTGAGCGGCCTGGAAGCGGGCTGCACGCAGGGTAGCCCGCGTGCCACGGGCGGGCGGCGCGGCAGCCGTGGGACGGCCGTGGGGCCGGGGCCGGGCGGAGGCCGGTCCCGCTCATGGTAGTTTCGTTGTACCGAGGCAGGCGTTGTATGCTGCTGCGGTTGCCCGATGAGAGTCGGGCCATTCCCCCGGCAACGCCACATCAGTCACTGATTCCGGCACGCCGGATATCTCTGTACGTGCATCTGAAGTCTTTGGAGTGACCCGTGGCTGCCAACTGCGACGTCTGCGGCAAGGGGCCGGGCTTCGGCAACAACATTTCGCACTCGCACCGCCGTACGTCCCGTCGCTGGAACCCGAACATCCAGCGCGTGCGTGCAGTGGTCGGTCGGACGCCGAAGCGGCTCAACGTCTGCACCTCGTGCATCAAGGCCGGCAAGGTCTCGCGCTGACGCCTGCGTCGTAGCGCAGCCCCTGCGGTTGCCTTGAAAGCCGGTCCACCTCGGTGGACCGGCTTTTGCCGTCCCTGCCGCCGCCCGTACCGGCGACATCCCGCACCGGCGGCATCACCCCCCGGTCGGTCCGGTCGGCCCCGTCGGCCTGGTCAGCGTCGGGCGGAAGCGCCAGGCGTGGTCCACCGGACCGATGCCCGCGCCCAGCGGGAAGC
Source organism: Streptomyces sp. NPDC055025 (assembly GCF_053608565.1). Taxonomy (NCBI): domain Bacteria; kingdom Bacillati; phylum Actinomycetota; class Actinomycetes; order Kitasatosporales; family Streptomycetaceae; genus Streptomyces; species Streptomyces sp. NPDC055025. Next base: position 26,171 of record NZ_JBSGVS010000024.1, on the reverse strand, counting down.
CGTGCCCGATCGCACCCGTCACATACTCCTTGGCCGCCACGACGGCCTCCACCACGCCCTGCCCGCCCGCGAGCCCCGCGGCGATCGCCGAAGCGAGGGTGCAGCCCGTCCCATGGGTATGCCGGTTGTCCTGGCGCGGTGCCCGCAGCCAGTGCTCCTCGCGGCCGTCGGTCAGCAGATCCACCGCGTCACCCGGCAGATGTCCGCCCTTGATCAGCGCCCAGCCGGGCCCGAACGCGAGAACGGCGTCGGCCGCGCGCCGCAGACCCGTCTCGTCCTCCACCCGTACGCCGGTGAGCTGGGCCACCTCGTCCAGATTGGGGGTGGCGACGGTCGCCACCGGCAGCAGCCGGTTCCGTACGCCGTCCAGCGCGGAGGCGGCCAGCAGCGGATCGCCGTGCTTGGAGACCCCGACCGGGTCGACCACCACGGGGGCGTCGGTGTCCGCGAGCAGCCCGGCGACGGCCTCGACCAGTCCGGCGGAGGAGAGCATGCCGGTCTTCACGGCCCGCACACCGATGTCGTCGACCACCGCGCGGTACTGGGCCCGTACCGCCTCGACGGGCAGTTCCCAGGCACCCCGCACACCGAGCGAGTTCTGCGCGGTGACGGCGGTGATCACACTCATACCGTGGACACCGAACGCCAGCATGGTCTTCAGATCCGCCTGGATACCGGCCCCGCCGCCGGAGTCGGATCCGGCGACGGTCAGCACTCGGGGAGGCACGGGCGCGGGCGGGGACACGGGCCGGGATTCGGATATCGCCATGACCCGAATCTACTGGTGGGACCCGGATCCGCCGCGGGGCGCCGCTACTGGTGATCCTCGATGTCGCCGAAGTGGTCCCAGCCGCCCTTGCTGGTCCAGGGCGCCCCGTCGACCGTCACCTGGGGAAGCGCCGAGAGACCGAGGACCTCGCCGATCACCTTCCAGCGGGCCGGCAGCTTCGTGTCGGGCGGGAAGGCGGCGACGATCGCGTGGTCCTCGCCCCCGGTCAGCACCCACTGGAGCGGATCGATCCCGACCGCCTGGCCGATGTCGTTCATCTGCGAGGGGATGTCGATCAGTCCGGAGCGCAGATCGATACGGACCTTGCTGGCGTCCGCGATATGCCCGAGGTCGGCGACGAGTCCGTCACTGACGTCGGTCATGGCGGTGGCGCCGAGCCCGGCCGCCGCGGGGCCCGCGTGATACGGCGGCTCCGGTCTGCGGTGTGCCTCGACAAAGGCGCGCGGTGAGCGGAAGCCCCGGGAGAGCACCGCGTGTCCGGCCGCCGACCAGCCCAACCAGCCGGTGTAGGCGACGACATCGCCGGGCCTGGCGCCGGATCTGGTCACGGGCTCGTGGTTGCGCAGATCACCGAGGGCGGTGATGGCGATGGTGATGGTGTCACCGCGTACGACATCGCCGCCGACCACGGCCGCGCCCGCGACCTGGCACTCGTCACGGATACCGTCCATCAGCTCGGTGGGCCAGGTGACCGGGAGTTCGGCCGGGACGACCAGACCGAGCAACAGCGCGGTGGGGACCGCGCCCATCGCGGCGATGTCGGCGAGGTTCTGCGCGGCGGCCTTACGGCCCACGTCGTACGCCGTCGACCAGTCACGGCGGAAGTGCCGCCCCTCCAGCAGCAGGTCCGTACTCGCCACCACTCTGCGGTCGGGCGCGGCCACGACCGCGGCGTCGTCGCCCGGCCCGAGCCGGACCGCCGGGGTGGTGGTGAGCCGGGACGTGAGCTCTCTGATGAGTCCGAACTCCCCCAACTCGCCCACGGTTCCCTTCACCGGGACTCCCCTCTCGTCGTCGGGCCGCGTCTGCGCTCGCGGTCCACTGCTGTCCTTGGCGTCATGAGATACGTCAACTTCTGTCTGCCGCGCGCCACCCCCCGCGCGCCGCCGGACGCCCAGGTCTCCCCGTGGCCCGCGACGACGCGATACCGTGGCGTCTCTTCTCCCCACATGATCCTCGTGGCCGCCCTGGAGGTTCCGTGGTACAGGCGTACATCCTTATTCAGACCGAGGTGGGCAAGGCGACGACCGTCGCCGAGACCATCGCCAAGATTCCGGGAGTGACCCAGGCCGAGGACGTCACCGGTCCCTACGATGTGATCGTGCGCGCTCAGGCGGACACCGTCGATGAGCTGGGCCGCATGGTGGTGGCCAAGATCCAGCAAGTGGACGGCATCACCCGCACCCTGACCTGCCCGGTCGTGCATCTCTAGGGCCTCTCGTTTGGATCTTGCTGGGGCTCGCGGGGGCTGGCACCGCGCCTCGCCGCGTTGTCGTCGGTCGCCTACGCTCCGCGTGGGCTCCCTCCTCCGCCTTGCGATCCACGGCACCAGCCCCCGCTCCCTCACCCAGCCAGATCCAAACGAAAGACCCTGCCCCCCGTTTACCCTTGGCCGGTGATACGTTCCCGCCGCAGGCTATCCGGCCGTCTGCTCGCCCGCGCGTCCGCCGTCGTCCTGTTGTCGGCAGCGGCGGGCTGTTCCGCCACGAACGCGGCGGTGTCGGTCGCGGTCCCCACCCCGTCCCCGGGAGAGGCCGTGCTGTGCCGTGCGCTGCACAAGGAGCTGCCGGAGAGCATCGGTGACCTCGACAGGAACGATCCCGAGCCGCGTTCCGAACTGACCGCCGGGTGGGGGGACGCCGCGATCGTCATGCGCTGCGGCGTCCCCCGGCCCGACGCGATGAGTGATCCCCAGGCGAAGGCGGTGGAGGCGGACGGCGTCAACTGGATGCTGGAGGAACGCGACTCGGGACCGCGCTTCACCACCACGTACCGCGACACCTATGTGGAAGTCACCCTGGACGCGCGGTTCGCGCATGACTCCACCCCGCTCGCCCGGCTCGCCGCACCGGTCGCGAAGACGATCCCGTCAAGTCTCTAGACGCGTAAATCCTGTCTCCCGCCGTCCGTCCACTGGGCGGACGGCGGGAGACAGGATCCGGAGCCGGGCGTAACGGAGCGGGCGCGGAGAGAGACGGTGCTCAGCGCAGACCCGTCGGACGGCGCAGGGCCGCCTGGATCAGCCGGTCGATCAGCTCCGGGTAGCCCACACCGCTCTCCTGCCACATCCGCGGGTACATGGAGATCGGTGTGAAGCCGGGCATCGTGTTGATCTCGTTGATGACGAACTCGCCGTCCTCGGTGAGGAAGAAGTCCGCGCGGACCAGCCCCTCGCAGGACGCGGCCTCGAACGCCTCGACCGCGAGCCGCCGCACCTCGGCCGTCTGCTCCTCGGTGAGCGGCGCGGGCACCAGTCCGGTGGCCGAGTCGATGTACTTGGCCTCGAAGTCGTAGAAGTCGTGCGCCGTGACCGGCGGGATCTCAGCGGGCACGCTGGCCCGCGGCCCGTCCTCGAACTCCAGCACCCCGCACTCGATCTCGCGCCCGCGCAGCAGCGACTCGACCAGGATCTTGGGGTCGTGGCGCCGCGCCTCGGCGATCGCCTCGTCGAGACCCGAGGGGTCGTCGACCTTGGTGATGCCCATGGAGGAGCCGGCGCGGGCGGGCTTCACGAAGAGCGGCCAGCCGTGCTCGGCGGCGAAGTCCACGATCTTCGCGCGGGCGGCGGCGCCCCTGGCGGCGGTTCCGTCGCCGGAGACCTGCTCCCATTCGCGGGGCCTGATCACCAGATACGGGCCGACGGGCAGCCCGAACGAGGTGAACACCCGCTTCATGTACTCCTTGTCCTGTCCGACGGCCGAGGCGAGCACACCCGCGCCGACATACGGCACACCGGAGAGTTCCAGCAGACCCTGGAGGGTGCCGTCCTCACCGTAGGGACCGTGCAGTACGGGGAAGACGACATCGACCTCGCCCAGCGCCTTGGGCACGGAGCCCGGCTCGCTGTAGACGACCTCGCGGTTGCCCGGGTCGACGGAGAGGACGACACCGCCGTCCGTGGATTCGGCGATCTGGTCGACGCTCGGCAGCGTCCGGTCGGCGATGGCCATCCGCTCGGGGTCGTCGGCGGTCAGCGCCCAGCGCCCGTCGGTGGTGATACCGATGGGCAGGACGTCGTACTTCGTACGGTCGATGGACCGCAGTACGGCTCCGGCCGTGACCACCGAAATGGCGTGCTCGGAGCTACGGCCGCCGAAGACGACGGCCACGCGCGGCTTGCGGAGCTGCTGCTCAGGGCTCTGGGAGGAGTTCTCGCTGCTCATATCGCGATGAGCGTACCTGTTGGTAGCGCCCGAGTCAGCGTGGGTCGCGGCCGAGTCAGAGCCGCTCGGGCTTGGCGCTGCGCGACATCAGCTCCTTCAGCGCGACAAGCGGCGGTTTCCCGTTGTGGACGATGTCCACGACCGTTTCCGTGAGCGGCATGTCGACGGCGTGGCGCCGGGCCAGATCGAGCACGGACTCGCAGGACTTGACGCCCTCCGCGGTCTGCTTGGTGACCGCGATGGTCTCCTGGAGGGTCATCCCCCGGCCGAGATTGGTGCCGAAGGTGTGGTTGCGGGAGAGCGGCGAGGAGCAGGTGGCGATCAGGTCGCCCATGCCGGCCAGACCGGAGAAGGTGTGCGGGTCGGCGCCCATGGCGAGACCGAGCCGGGTGGTCTCGGCGAGCCCCCGGGTCATCAGGGAGGCCTTGGTGTTGTCGCCGAGGCCCATGCCGTCGGCGATCCCGACGGCGAGCCCGATCACGTTCTTGACCGCTCCGCCGAGTTCGCAGCCGACGACATCGGTGTTGGTGTACGGGCGGAAGTACGGGGTGTGGCAGGCGGCCTGGAGCCGCTGGGCGACGCTCTCGTCCTGGCAGGCGACAACGGCGGCGGCCGGCATGCGGCCGGCGATCTCCTTGGCGAGATTGGGGCCCGTGACCACCGCGACCCGCTCGGCGGGCGCCTTGGCGACCTCTTCGATCACCTCGCTCATCCGCTTCGCCGTGCCGAGTTCGACCCCCTTCATCAGGGAGACGAGCACGGTGTCCGAGGGCAGGACGGGCGCCCACACGGCGAGATTTCCGCGCAGTGTCTGCGAGGGCACGGTGAGTACCGTGAACTCGGCGCCGTCGGCGGCCTCCGCGGGGTCGGTCGTCGCCCGTACCCCGGCGGGGAGTTCGAAGCCCGGCAGATAGTCGGGGTTGGTCCGGGTGGTGTTGATCGCGTCCACGACTTCACGGCGGCGCCCCCAGAGCGTCACCTCGCATCCCGCGTCGGCGAGGATCATGGCGAACGCCGTACCCCATGAACCCGCTGCGAAGACCGCGACCCGCGTCACTTGGACCCCTCTTCCGCGGCCTTGCGCCGCTGTTCCGCCCTGACCCTGCGATGGTCGTACAGGGCCGTGGGCACCGGCTCTCCGCGTACCTCGGAGAGCAGTTCCGTGATGGCGGCCATGATGACCTCGGTCGCCTCACGGAGCAGTTCAGGGGTGGGCTCCTGGCCGTCGAACCGGGAGAGATCCACCGGCGGTCCGGCCAGCACCTTCAGCGTCTTGCGCGGAAAGAGCCGGAGGCGGTTCTCCTTGGCGTACGGCGGCATCGCCAGATTGGCGCCCCACTGGGCGACGGGAATGACGGGAGCCTTGGTGAGCAGCGCGACGCGGGCGGCACCGGTCTTGCCGGTCATCGGCCACATGTCGGGGTCACGGGTGAGGGTGCCCTCGGGGTAGAAGGCGACGCATTCGCCGCGCTCGATGGCGGCGACGGCGGCCCGGAAGGCGTTCATCGCGTCGGTCGTCTCGCGGTAGACGGGAATCTGTCCGGTGCCGCGGAGCATCATGCCGACAAAGGAGCCCTGGAAGAGGCCCGCCTTGGCCAGGAATCGTGGGACGCGTCCGGTGTTGTACTGGAAGTGCGCGTAGGAGAGGGGGTCCAGATAGGAGTTGTGGTTGACCGCGGTGATGAATCCACCGTCGGCCGGAATGTGCTCCAGGCCCTGCCAGTCCCGCTTGAACAGAACGACCAGCGGCGGTTTTGCGATGACGGCCGCCAGGCGGTACCAGAAGCCGATTCTGCGGCGGGACACTCGGACACCTTCCTTTTCGCGCCCGGCTCTTTGCCCGGCTGCCGGGGGTCAAGTGTCGCCCCGGGCCCCTGCTCTGTCGAGAACACCGTACGCCCCGGTTCCTGGAGCGGCCCTGCGGGTCGTCACGGTGCCGGGCCACAATAGAGGGCCGATACACATGGACGGAGACTTCGCCACGGACACCGACCCGACCGGGCGCTGGTCGCTGGTCGTTCCGCTGAAACCGCTGCGGCTGGCCAAGAGCAGGCTCGCCGGAACCGCGGGCGACGTGCTGCGGCCCCGGCTCGCTCTCGCCTTCGCGCAGGACACCGTGGCCGCGGCGCTGGCCTGCACCGCCGTCCGGGATGTGGCGGTCGTCACGGACGATCCCACGGCGGCGGCCGAGCTGGGAGCGCTGGGAGCGCGCATCGTGCCGGATGCGCCGGGGGACGGTCTCAACGCGGCGCTGGCGCATGGCGCGCGGGTGGTCAGGACACACCGTCCCCGGGCCGCGGTGGCCGCGCTCAACGCGGATCTGCCGGCGCTGCGGCCCGCGGAGCTGGCCCGGGTACTGGCGGCGGCGGAACCATTTCCACGTGCTTTTCTGACGGATGCCGCCGAAATCGGTACGACATTGCTGGCGGCGGCGCCGGGCACGGAATTGAATCCGGCTTTCGGCGGTCCGTCCCGGCTCCGGCATTTGTCCTCGGGGGCGGTGGAAATTGTCCTGGCCGGGGTGGATTCCGTACGGCGGGATGTGGATACGGGTGCCGATCTGCGGGTGGCCGCGGAGCTGGGGCTCGGCCCGTACACGGCCCCGCGGTACGCGGCGCACGGGCCGCTCCCCGCGCGGCGGCCGGGGCATTGAGCCGCGCCGGCGACCGATACGCTGCCGCCATGCAGGCCACTTCGTACACCTACGACCCCGAAACCCGCAGCGGGAGCGTGCTGCTGGACGACGGCACCCCGCTGGAGTTCGGCTCCTCGGCGTTCGACGCGGGCGGGCTGCGGTTGCTCCGTGCCGGTCAGCGCGTGCGGATCGAGACCGAGGGCAAGGGCGCCGACCGCCGCGTCACGCTGGTGACGCTGTACACGTTCTGAGCCCCGGCCGGGACTCGTTCCGCCCGGGTCCTGAACGGCCCGTACATCTCAGTGATCTCGCACAACGCCGCGGGCCGGGCTCCCCGGAAGGAGCCCGGCCCGGCGCGTGTGGCCCTGTACCGCTCACTGCCCCCTGGCGACGGTCTTCTTCGCGGTGGTGGTCCGCGAGGCGGCCTTCCTGGCGGGGGCCTTCTTGGCCGTCGCCTTCTTGGCCGGCGCGGTCTTCTTCGCGGTGGCCTTCTTGGCCGTGGCCGTGGCCTTCTTGGCGGTCTTCTTCGCCGCCGTGGTCTTCTTCGCGGCCGTCTTCTTGGCGGCCGTGGTCTTCTTCGCGGCCGTCTTCTTCACCGCCGCGGTCTTCTTGACCGCGGTCTTGCGGGCGGCGGCCGTCTTGGCGGTGGCCTTCTTGGCCGCGGCCTTCACGGTCGTCCGGGCGGAAACACCGCCCGAGAGGCTGCCCTTGGGGGCCTTCTTGACGGCCACGTCGTTCTTGGGAAGCTTCTTCGAGCCGCTGACCAGGTCCTTGAAGCCCTGACCGGCGCGGAAGCGCGGCACCGAGGTCTTCTTGACCCGCACGCGCTCACCCGTCTGCGGGTTACGGGCGTAGCGCGCCGGGCGGTCGACCTTCTCGAACGAGCCGAACCCGGTGACCGAGACCCGGTCGCCTGCGACGACCGCGCGGACGATGGCGTCCAGTACCGCGTCGACCGCGTCCGCGGCCTGCTGACGGCCGCCGACCTTGTCCGCAATCGCTTCTACGAGCTGCGCCTTGTTCACGTCTTCCCCTTCGGAGACATTGCCAGAACGAAAGTGTTCAAGCTTTTTCGCACGTTAGGCAGATATATACCGCAAATCAAACACGAAACGGGCTAATCACCCTAGTGCCGCAACGAAGTCGACCTGGCGGAGATCCGCGGAGGTCACTCACCTTCGGGGAAACGACCCTCGTCGAGGTCCTTCATCAAGCGCTCCAGACGCCTTGCCGCGTCCGGGAGATCGTGTTTCGCCGCGGCCGTGATGACCAGCAGCTTCCGCGAGAGCGCCATCCGTACGCCCTCCGGGACTTGCAGCGCGCGCACCCTTGTGTGCGCTTCCTTCAGTTGTTCGGCGACTAACCCGTAGAGCTTGAGTTGGCTGTCGCGTTCCATGCACCGATTGTGCCATCTGGGGCGAGTTGTCGCCCGAGGGGGGCTCAACAAGCAACTGCACCCCCTGCCGGGAGGCAGGGGGTGCAGTAGGGGAAAAGCGCTGCTCAGGCGGTAATTGTGCGTGGTTTGAAGGACGGCCTGGCGGCCTCGTAGGCGGCGATGTCCGCTTCGTTCTGAAGGGTGAGACTGATGTCGTCGAGACCGTTCAGCAGCCGCCAGCGGGCGTTCTCGTCCAGCTCGAAATCGGCCGTCAGCCCGGCCCCGTCGGGACCGGGGGCCCTGACCTGGCGTGTCTGGAGATCCACGGTGATCTCGGCCTCGGGGTCGCTCTCCGCGATCTCCCAGAGGGCGTCGACGACCGGCTGCTCCAGAACCACGGTCAGCAGGCCGTTCTTGAGCGAGTTGCCGCGGAAGATATCGGCGAACCGGGAGGAGATCACGGCCTTGAAACCGTAGTTCTGGAGCGCCCAGACGGCGTGTTCACGGGAGGACCCGGTACCGAAGTCGGGGCCCGCGACCAGCACGGTCGCTCCGGTGTACACGGACTGGTTGAGGACGAACGCCGGGTCCTTGCGCCAGGCCTCGAACAGCCCGTCCTCGAACCCGTCGCGGGTGACCTTCTTGAGCCAGTGCGCCGGGATGATCTGGTCGGTGTCGACATTGCCGCGGCGCAGCGGTACGGCGCGGCCGGTGTGGGTGGTGAAGGCTTCCATGGTTATCGCGCTCCAGCGGGCGTGCGGGCGCCGGCATCGGCGTCGGACAGATCGGCCGGCGAGGCGAGATGGCCCAGCACGGCGGTGGCGGCGGCGACCTGGGGGGAGACCAGATGGGTACGCCCGCCCTTGCCCTGCCTGCCCTCGAAGTTGCGGTTGGAGGTGGACGCCGAGCGCTCGCCAGGTGCGAGTTGGTCGGGGTTCATACCCAGGCACATCGAGCAGCCCGCGTGCCGCCACTCCGCGCCGGCGGCGGTGAAGACCTTGTCCAGGCCCTCCTCGACGGCCTGGAGGGCGACCCGTACCGAACCGGGGACCACCAGCATCCGTACGCCGTCGGCGACTTTGCGGCCGCCCAGCACCGAGGCCGCCGACCGCAGGTCCTCGATACGCCCGTTGGTGCAGGAACCTACGAAGACGGTGTCGACATTGATGTCGCGCAGCGCCTGTCCCGCGGTCAACCCCATGTACTCCAGGGCCCTTTCCGCGGCGTGGCGCTCCGAGGCGTCCTCGTACGAAGCCGGGTCGGGGACCTGTGCGGAGAGCGGCGCGCCCTGGCCCGGGTTGGTGCCCCAAGTGACGAAGGGGGCCAGTTCCGCGGCCTCGATGAAGACCTCGGCGTCGAAGACCGCGTCGTCGTCGGTGCGCAGCGTCGTCCAGTACGCGACCGCCGCGTCCCAGTCCTCGCCCTCGGGCGCGTGGTCGCGGCCCTTGAGATAGGCGAAGGTGGTCTCGTCGGGGGCGATCATGCCCGCCCGTGCCCCGGCCTCGATGGACATGTTGCAGATGGTCATCCGGGCCTCCATCGAGAGCTTCTCGACGGCGGAGCCGCGGTATTCGAGGATGTAGCCCTGGCCGCCGCCGGTGCCGATCCTGGCGATGATGGCGAGGATCAGGTCCTTGGCGGTGACGCCGTCGGGGAGTTCGCCCTCGATCGTGATGGCCATGGTCCTGGGGCGGGCCAGCGGCAGGGTCTGGGTGGCCAGGACATGCTCGACCTGGCTGGTGCCGATCCCGAACGCCAGGGCGCCGAAGGCGCCGTGCGTGGAGGTGTGGCTGTCACCGCAGACGACGGTGGTGCCGGGCTGGGTCAGCCCGAGCTGCGGACCCACGACATGGACGACGCCCTGCTCGACATCGCCCAGCGGGTGCAGCCGCACGCCGAAGTCGGCGCAGTTCCTGCGGAGCGTCTCCAGCTGGACCCGCGAGACCGGGTCGGCGATGGGCTTGTCGATGTCGATGGTCGGGGTGTTGTGGTCCTCGGTCGCGATGGTGAGGTCGAGCCGCCGGACCGGCCGGCCGCTCTTCCGGAGGCCGTCGAACGCCTGGGGACTGGTCACCTCGTGCAGCAGGTGCAGATCGATGAAGAGGAGGTCGGGCTCGCCCTCTGCGCGCCGGACGACATGGTCGTCCCAGACCTTCTCCGCGAGTGTCCTACCCATCGCTTTCCCTCCGGCCGGTCCGTCGTGTCCGGCGCTCCTAGAGATATGTCGGCCCGCGTCCGGTCCCCACATATCCGGACGCCGGCTGAAGACCCGTGGTCCGCGGGCCGTACATACAGGTTGGCAAGTTCCCCCGGAAATTGAACTTGCGTTTCACAGAGTGAGACGCAAGTATCGTTTCATGGACAACTCTAGCGGCGTCGGCGTTCTCGACAAGGCTGCTCTGGTACTGAGCGCTCTGGAGTCCGGTCCGGCCACCCTCGCCGGACTGGTCGCGGCGACCGGGCTCGCACGTCCCACGGCCCACCGGCTGGCCGTGGCACTGGAACACCACCGGATGGTGGCGAGGGACATGCAGGGCAGGTTCATTCTGGGCCCGCGGCTGGCGGAGCTGGCCGCCGCCGCCGGCGAGGACCGGCTGCTGGCCACGGCGGGACCTGTACTCACCCATCTACGGGATGTGACCGGCGAGAGCGCGCAGCTCTACCGCAGGCAGGGTGACATGCGGATATGCGTGGCCGCCGCCGAGCGGCTCTCGGGGCTGCGGGACACGGTCCCGGTCGGCTCCACCCTGACGATGAAGGCGGGTTCCTCCGCCCAGATCCTGATGGCCTGGGAAGAACCGGAGCGGTTGCACCGCGGTCTCCAGGGGGCCCGCTTCACGGCGACGGCGCTCTCGGGCGTACGGCGCAGGGGCTGGGCCCAGTCGATCGGTGAGCGCGAGCCGGGCGTGGCCTCGGTCTCGGCGCCCGTGCGCGGTCCGTCGAACCGCGTGGTCGCGGCCGTGTCCGTATCCGGACCGATCGAGCGGCTCACCCGGCATCCGGGCCGTATGCACGCCCAGGCCGTCATCGACGCCGCGGGCCGGCTGAGCGAGGCGCTGCGCCGCACGGGCTGAGGCCCCCTCCCCGCGTCCGGGCCGGGCGCCGGATCCCGTGCCGCCGGTGAACTCGGCGTCGAGGACCTGGACATGGTGGAGCGGTTCGAGCCGGGAAGGGAACGGACGGACCGAGGCGGCGGCGGTGGCACAGGCGGGACGGAGGAGTCCAACAGGCCCTTCGACGGCGGCGGTTGATCGATCGCGGCGGTCGAGGGGGAGAACGCCGGAAGGCCCTTCGCGTACGAAGGGCCTTCCTTGTGTGTACCCCCGACCGGATTCGAACCGGCGCTACTGCCGTGAGAGGGCAGCGTGCTAGGCCGCTACACAACGGGGGCATTGCAGACAATCCTGCGCTGGGCTACCAGGACTCGAACCTAGAACAACGGAACCAGAAACCGTCGTGTTGCCAATTACACCATAGCCCATGGTGGTTCAGTCCTCTCGGACCCGTACCCCCGACCGGATTCGAACCGGCGCTACTGCCGTGAGAGGGCAGCGTGCTAGGCCGCTACACAACGGGGGCCCTAGCGATCCTGCATCGACGTGTCCGGGTGCGACCCGAAGACATCGGAGAGAAGGATCTGTACCCCCGACCGGATTCGAACCGGCGCTACTGCCGTGAGAGGGCAGCGTGCTAGGCCGCTACACAACGGGGGCGTTGCAGAGAACATCTGCGCTGGGCTACCAGGACTCGAACCTAGACTAACGGAACCAGAAACCGTCGTGCTGCCAATTACACCATAGCCCACCAAAACTCAACCCCCATACGGGGGCTTATTTGGCTTGCGCTCTCCGGCCGGACCTCTCGGCCCTCCCGGGCGGCGCAGGAAGAACATTACCCGATCGCGGACACGGCTCCAAAACGGGTATCGCCGCGCAGCAGGCCCGGAAGCTGGCCGAGATCGGTGATCCGTACCAGCTCAGGACGCCCCCCGCGCCCGTCCCGGTCCAGCCAGACCCCGGCGAGTCCCGCGGCGACGGCGCCGCCCGCGTCGATGTCCGGCTCATTGCCCACGTACGCCACTTCGTGCGGATCCAGCGCGAGGGCGTCGCAGGCGGCATGGAAGGCCGCGGCGTCGGGCTTGGAAACGCCCAGCTCAGCGGCGCAGAGGACGGTCTCGAAGTGATCGCGCACCCCCAGGGCACGCAGCTTCCGGTCCTGGTTGCGGAGGCTGGAATTCGACAGGACGGCCTGCCGGTAGTCGGGCGCGAGCCGGTCGAGCACGGCGACACTGTCGGGAAACAGCGTCCAGGCGGCTTCGAAATGAACGGCGTACCGCTCGAACCAGCCGTCCGCCTCGGTGTCGCCCACCTCCGCGCCGAGAAAGGAACGGACCCGGTCGCGCCGCTGCCCCTGGAAGTCCGTCTCCCCCGCGGCGAACCGCCCCCAGTGCTGATCGGTGATCTCCCGCCAGCGCGCGAGTGCCTGGTCGACGGAGCCGTAGCGGTCGCCCAGCCCCTCGGCGGCGAGATGGCTCCGCAGGGCGACGCGGTCCGCGCCGGTGTAGTCGAAGAGCGTGTCGTCGATGTCCCAGACCACGGCACGAATAGGCATACCGCAGACGGTACCCGCGCCGGCCGCGGGCCGGGGGGCCCGGGGCGTCCTCGCCCCCGGCCCCCGGCCGTCAGGCCCGCAGTTTCGCCAGGGCCGTGTCGATACGGGACAGGGTGCGGTCGCGGCCGAGGAGTTCCAGCGACTCGAAGAGCGGCAGGCCCACCGTGCGGCCCGTGACCGCGACCCGGACCGGGGCCTGGGCCTTGCCCAGTTTGAGGCCGTGCTCCTCACCGGCCGCGAGCACCGCGTTCTTGAGGGACTCCGTGTTCCACTCCGCCTCGGCGATCTTCGTACGGGCGGTCTCCAGCAGGGCGTCCGTGCCCGGCTTCATCGCCTTCGCCCAGGACGCCTCGTCCGCCACCGGCTCGGCCAGGAAGAGGAAGTCGACATTGGCGGTGATGTCCGAGAGCACCGTGAGCCGGGTCTGGGCCAGCGGGGCCAGCGCCTCGAAGGCCGCCGCGTCGAAGGACTCCGGCGGCCACGGCGCGTACGGCGCCCTCAGCCAGGGTCCGCACGCCTCGGTGAACGTCTTCACGTCCAGCAGCCGGATGTGGTCCGCGTTGATCGCCTCGGCCTTCTTCAGGTCGAAGCGGGCCGGATTGGCGTTGACGTCCGCGATGTCGAACGCGGCGACCATCTCGTCCATCGTGAAGATGTCGCGGTCCGCGGCGAGCGACCAGCCCAGCAGGGACAGGTAGTTGAGCAGCCCCTCGGGGAGGAACCCGCGCTCCCGGTAGAGGTTCAGCGACGACTGCGGGTCACGCTTGGAAAGCTTCTTGTTGCCCTCGCCCATCACATAGGGGAGATGCCCGAACGCCGGGATGTCCTTGGCGATGCCCAGCTCGATCAGCGCCTTGTAGAGCGCGATCTGGCGCGGGGTGGAGGAGAGCAGGTCCTCACCGCGCAGGACGTGGGTGATCTCCATCAGCGCGTCGTCGACCGGGTTGACGAGCGTGTAGAGCGGGGCGCCGTTGGCGCGGACGATGCCGTAGTCCGGGACGTTCTCCGGGGTGAAGGTCAGCTCGCCGCGGACCAGGTCCGTGAAGGTGACCGGCTCGTCGGGCATCCGGAAGCGGACGATGGAGGTGCGCCCCTCCGCCTCGTACGCCGCCTTCCGCTCCTCGGTCAGATCGCGGCAGTGGCCGTCGTACCCCGAAGGGCGGCCGGCCGCGCGGGCCGCGTCGCGGCGGGCGTCCAGCTCCTCGGTGGTGCAGTAGCAGTGGTACGCGTGCCCCGCCGCGAGCAGCTTCTCCGCGGTGTCGCGGTAGAGATCCATCCGCTGCGACTGCCGGTACGGCGCGTGCGGCCCGCCCACCTCGGGGCCCTCGTCCCAGTCGAGCCCGAGCCAGCGCAGCGAGTCGAGGAGCTGCCCGTACGACTCCTCGGAGTCGCGCGCCGCGTCGGTGTCCTCGATACGGAAGACCAGGGTGCCGCCGCTGTGCCGGGCGAACGCCCAGTTGAACAGCGCGGTGCGGACCAGGCCCACATGGGGGTTGCCGGTCGGCGAGGGACAGAAACGTACACGGACGGGTCCGTTAGCCACGCTTGATCACCTTGTTGGTGAGAGTGCCGATGCCTTCGATGGTGACGGCGACCTCGTCGCCGACGCTGAGGGGGCCGACCCCGGCGGGGGTGCCCGTGAGGATGACATCGCCCGGGAGCAGCGTCATGGCCTCGGTGATGTGCACGATCATGTCCTCGACGGAGCGGATCATGTCGCTCGTCCGGCCGAGTTGGCGCTGTTCGCCGTTGACGGTGCACTGGATGGTGAGGTCCGAGGGATCGAGCTCGGTCTCCACCCAGGGGCCGAGCGGGCACGAGGTGTCGAAGCCCTTGGCCCGCGCCCACTGGTTCTCGGCGCGCTGGGCGTCGCGGGCCGTGACGTCATTGGCGCAGGTGTAGCCGAAGATCACGTCCTTGACGCGGTCGCGCGGGACCTCGCGGCACATCCGGCCGATGACGACGGCCAGTTCGGCCTCGTAGTGCACCTCGTCGGAGAAGGCGGGGTACTCGATCGCGTCGCCGGTGCCGATCAGCGAGGTGGTGGGCTTGAGGAAGACCACGGGGACCTCGGGGACCGCGTTGCCCAGTTCCTTGGCGTGGTCCGCGTAGTTGCGGCCGAGGCCCAGGATCTTGTTGCCGATCACGGGCGGCAGGAGGCGCACCTTGCTCAGCGGGACCTTGGTGCCGGAGAGTTCGAAGTCGGCGTACGGGATGCCCTTGATGATGTCGAGGACAAGGCCGGCGGGGTCGCTGCCTTCGCCCTCGACCGCGCCGAAGGCGACATTGCCGTCGATGGAGAATCTGGCGATGCGCACGGGATGCTGCCGCCCCTCTGCTTGCTTGCTCGTACTGCTGGAGACTGACGCTCCAGGCTAGCGCGGGGCGCGTGGTGGCCGTCCCGCGACGGCCGCCGGCCCTCTCACGCGTGAGGTGGCCGCCTCGTGTACCGGGGGCGGCCACCTCACGTACTACAGTGCGGGCAGAAGTGGATCAATGATCGCGCCGCTCGGGAACCTACGGCGCGATGGGTGCGTCCATGAGAGTCGTACGACGGGGGTTGGCGGTCCGGTTCGGCAGGGCGACGGGGTGTTCCTGCCGTTCCGCGGGAGCCAGTTCCTCGGCGTCCTTCAGATGCGCCAGCGTGGTGCGCCGGGGGTTGGCGGTGGTGCGGAACATCATCGTCGTCTTCATCTGTGGTGTCAGACCTTGTCGGGAGTACGGGCGCCGGGGCGCCACTTGTCGGATGTGCCGTCTCTGTAAAGCGCCAGGCTAAACATCCGATTCCCCGCCGAAGCCGGGATCCATCAGCGATCTCCATGTGAGTTTGCTCACGACTCGCCGGGCATTTCCCCCATTACGGTCAGCGATCGACGATCATATGATGGTCATGGAAACGGACATTGCGTTACTGAACGTTACATTCCGCTCCTGATCATCCGGACTGGGACACCCCCCACCCGTAAGCGGCTCGTCAATAAAAGTCCGTTTCCTCCGTGAACCATTTCTACGGCTGGTGATACGGCGCTCACACCGCGTCATTCAAGCCACTCGCCACCCCACGGCCCTTGTTGGAGATCCTGCACTGTGCTGGAATTCCCCCCACCGCCGCGGGTTTACAAGCCGGCGCACAGGGGCGCAACGCAGCGCCGAGTGGCGGCGGGGAAGGGGAGCAGCGCCGGTCACTCACGACCACCATGGGGAGCGTTCTGCCCCCAAGACGCCGACACCGCCCCGCCGTTCGCGGAGGGGCGCCTGGTCCAGAGGTTGCGACGCTAGTGCAGGGACGTTTCAAGAGGGATAGCAGTGCCGCGGCGGAGCAGGAGCCCCGCGGCGGAACCGACCGCGGCTCCTCGCCCCAGCACACCCAGAACCCGGGCCCGGCACCCTCGGGGGAGAGTGGCGGCAGAGGCGGGTCCACGGGAACGGCAGGGGGCGGTGGTGGCGGGGCTTCGGCCGTGCCCCCGGCCCTGTCCAACTCGGTGCCGGGCGACGTCGGATCACGGATGGCGCTGCGCAACTGGCGCATCAGCACTCGCCTGGTGGCGCTGCTGACCCTGCCGGTGGTCGCCGCGACCTCGCTGGGCGGGCTCCGTATCAACCAGTCGCTGAACGACATGCAGCAGCTGGAACACATGCAGCTGCTGACGAAGATGACCAAGGAGGCGACCAGCCTCGCCGCCGCGCTCCAGGCGGAACGTGACGAGTCGGCAGGTCCGCTCACCAACGGCACATCGCCCAGCGAGTACAAGGTCAAGGACCGCCGCGCCAAGACCAACCGCGCGAAGGAGGCCTTCCTCGACGCCACGGTCGCCATCGGCAACACCGACGGCGACGAGGCGCTGGAGAGCATCCGCTCCAACGTCAACCAGATCGCCACCCAGGTCAACAAGATCAACGACATCCGCAAGGGCGCGTACACGTCGGCGTCGGACTCGCTGACCGTCGACGCGTACAGCGGACTGATCGACTCGCTGCTGAGCCTCTCCCAGGACATGGCACAGGCAACCAGCAACCCGGACATGATCAAGCGGACCCGTGCGCTGGCCGCCTTCTCGTCCGCCAAGGAGTACGCCTCCATCCAGCGGGCGATCATCGCCGCCGCGCTGCCGGCCGATCTGCGGACCAAGGGCAAGCTCACCGACAGCGACCGCCTCTACGGTCTGGCCGCGGCGACCAAGGAGCAGAACGCCCTCACCTCGTTCAGCTCGCTGTACGAGTCCATGGGCGGCGACGCCGAGGAGCTGATGGCTCCGCTCAACGGCAACGGCAACCCCGAGATCGCGCAGGCCAAGAAGTACGCCGAGCGGGTGCTGGGCACTCCGGACGGTATGGCGCAGCAGCCCAACCGCTCGTATCTGGACTGGACCGACCAGGCGTCCACCCGGATCAACGCGATGAAGACCATCGAGGCCACGCTGCTGGGCGAGATGGAGGGCAAGGCCCGCGAACTGCGTGACCAGTCGCAGCGCGACGCGTTCATCAACGGTGCGGTCATCCTGCTGGTGCTGGGTGTCTCGCTGGTCGGCGCCTTCGTGGTGGCCCGGTCCATGATCCGCTCGCTGCGCCGGCTCCAGGACACGGCGACCAGGGTCGCCCAGGACCGGCTGCCCGAGCTGGTCAAGCAGCTCTCCGAGTCGGACCCGCAGGATGTCGACACCTCCGTCGAGTCGGTCGGTGTGCACTCCAGGGACGAGATCGGAAAGGTCGCCGCGGCCTTCGACGACGTGCACCGCGAGGCGGTCCGCCTCGCCGCCGAGCAGGCTCTGCTGCGGGGCAACGTCAACGCGATGTTCACCAACCTCTCACGCCGCAGCCAGGGCCTCATCCAGCGTCAGCTCTCCCTGATCTCGGAACTCGAGTCCCGTGAGGCCGACCCGGACCAGCTCTCCTCGCTGTTCAAGCTGGACCACCTCGCGACCCGTATGCGCCGTAACGGCGAGAACCTCCTCGTCCTCGCGGGTGAGGAGCCGGGCCGCCGGTGGACCAGGCCCGTCCCGCTGGTCGACGTCCTCCGTGCCGCCGCCTCCGAGGTGGAGCAGTACGAGCGCATCGAACTGGCCTCGGTCCCCGCGACCGAGGTCGCCGGACGTGTCGTCAACGACCTCGTGCACCTGCTCGCCGAGCTGCTGGAGAACGCGACGTCGTTCTCCTCGCCGCAGACGAAGGTCCGGGTCACCGGTCACGCCCTGCCCGACGGACGGGTGCTCGTCGAGATCCACGACACCGGTATCGGCCTGTCGCCCGAGGATCTCGCGGCGATCAACGAGCGGCTCGCGTCGCCGCCCACCGTGGATGTCTCGGTGTCGCGCCGCATGGGTCTGTTCGTGGTCGGCCGGCTGTCCCTGCGCCACGGCATCAGGATTCAGCTCCGCCCCTCCGACTCCGGTGGTACGACCGCCCTGGTCATGCTGCCGGTCGATGTCGCGCACGGCGGCAAGAAGGCGCCCGCGGGCAGGCCCGGAGCGGTCGGCGGTCCCGGCGGCCAGAACGGCGCGGGCCAGGCCCCCGCCGCGGGCGGCCAGCTGACCGGCGGTCCCGGTGCGGCCGGTGGCGCCCGTCCCGGTATCGCCGCGGGCCCCGGCGGTGGCGCCGGTCTGCTCACGGGCGCGAGCCCGCGTGCGGCGCTGCCGTCCCGTGACGGCTCGGGCGGCCCGCAGGGCGGACCGCAGGACCCGCAGCGGCAAGGCCAGGGACAGGGACAGGGCTCGGGACAGTCCAGCATTTTCAGCCAGAACGCGTTCAACGGTCCGTCCCAGGGCCAGGGTCAGGGCCAGGGCGGCGCCCAGGGCCAGGGCGGCGGTCAGGCTCAGGGCAACCAGGGCCAGGGCTGGGCGGACCACCCCGGCGCCCCGGCCGGCCAGAACGGCCAGCCCGCACCGGGCGCCAGGTCCGGTCAGGGCGGTGGCCAGAACGGCTTCAGCGGACGTGCCCAGAACGCCTTCCAGCAGGGCGGCGCCCCCGACCGCGGCCGGCAGCTCCCGCCGCCCGGCGGACCGCGCGCCGAACTGCCCGGTGGCAACCCGCAGCCGCAGCGCCCGCAGACCACCAGCTGGGGCAGTGACCAGCAGTCCGGTCAGCGTCCCTCGCTGGACGTCCCGCGCGGCCACGAGGAGCACGACTCCTCCGGTCTGTACGTCCGGCCGCCGGGCGAGCAGCAGCAGGGACCCGGCTCCACGGCCGAGTTCCAGCGCCCGGACTTCGACGGGCCCCGGCCCGACCTGAACACCGGACGCGGCGGCCCGCAGGACGCGGCGGCCACGGCCCAGTTCCCCCGTCCGGACTTCAACGCCCCGGCGGGGTACAACTCCCCGCAGAACTACGGCGCCCAGTCCGACTTCCGTACCCCGCCGGAGTACAACGCTCCGCAGCGGGACTACAACGGTCAGCAGGACTTCAACGCTCCGCGGCCCCCGGCGTCCGCCCCGCAGGGCGGTTACCGTCCGCCGGGTCTGCCGCCGCAGCCGCAGCCCGAGGCGCTGCCGCCGGCCGGTCCCGGTGACGGCCGCACCCCGCTGTACGACAACCTGGAGACCAACTGGTTCCACGGTCACGGTTCGCAGCAGGGCGGCGGCCAGCAGTACCAGGCACCGCACACACAGCAGCAGCCCCACGCA
The DNA here is from genome assembly GCF_053608565.1 of Streptomyces sp. NPDC055025. Taxonomy (NCBI): domain Bacteria; kingdom Bacillati; phylum Actinomycetota; class Actinomycetes; order Kitasatosporales; family Streptomycetaceae; genus Streptomyces; species Streptomyces sp. NPDC055025. The sequence goes on along the minus strand of NZ_JBSGVS010000024.1, from coordinate 6,760 downwards.
CAGCAGCCTCAGCAGTCGCGGCGGGATCCGATCCCGCGGCGCGAGCCCTCCCAGGGCTCAGGCACCAACGGTTCGGGCTTCCCCGGTCTCGACGGTGCCAACGGTTCGGGCGGGGGCGGCGCGGGCGTCACCTCGTCCTGGCGCACGTCACCCAACGACGAGCTGGTACGCCAGGCCGAGCGGGTCAAGAAGCCCCAGGCCGGCGGTATCACCACCTCCGGCCTGCCGCGCCGGGTGCCGCGTGCCAACCTGGTGCCCGGTACCGCGCAGGAACAGAACAACCAGGCCGGTCCGCAGGTCTCGCGTGCGCCCGCTGACGTACGCGGCCGGCTGACCAATCTCCGTCGGGGTATTCAGCAGGGTCGTCAGGCGGGCAACACCGGCCCGGCGACCGGCAGCTTCAACCTCGGCACCTCTCACCAGCAGGAGCGTTAGTTGAGTCCGATGAGTCAGGCTGCGCAGAATCTGAACTGGTTGATCACCAACTTCGTGGACAACACCCCCGGGGTGTCCCACACGGTGGTGGTCTCCGCGGACGGACTTCTGCTGGCCATGTCCGAGGGCTTCCCCCGTGACCGCGCCGATCAGCTCGCGGCCGTGGCGTCCGGTCTGACCTCGCTGACCGCGGGGGCGTCCCGGATCTTCGAAGGCGGCCCGGTCAACCAGACCGTCGTCGAGATGGAGCGTGGTTTCCTCTTCCTCATGTCCGTCTCGGACGGTTCCTCCCTGGCCGTGCTCGCCCACCCCGAGTGCGACATCGGCCTGGTGGGGTATGAGATGGCCCTCCTGGTCGATCGCGCCGGTACGGTCCTCACGCCGGACCTGCGCGCCGAGCTCCAGGGAAGCCTGCTGCACTGAGGCTCCCCAGGCACCGCCCCAGCTCCATCACCGTCAGGCCGCCAAACCGGCCCCCCACCGGCCAAGTCAGACGGCACGCAGACATCTTGCTGTCACGCCCGGAGGATTCATGACCCCGCCACCCGCCTCTCACGATCCGTACGGCGCCTCAATGGACGCGTCGTACGGATCTGAGGGCGATCAGCCGCTGGTCCGTCCGTACGCCATGACCGGCGGCCGGACGAGGCCGCGGTACCAGCTCGCCATCGAGGCGCTGGTCAGTACGACAGCAGACCCGGCGCATCTCGCCACCCTGCTCCCCGAGCACCAGCGGATCTGCCACCTGTGCCGTGAGGTCAAGTCGGTGGCGGAGGTGTCGGCCCTGCTGACGATGCCGCTCGGCGTCGCCCGCATTCTCGTGGCCGACCTGGCGGAGGCCGGCATGGTGGCGATCCATCAGCCGGGCAATGGAGAGGCCGGCGGCACGCCGGATGTGACACTGCTCGAAAGGGTGCTCAGTGGACTTCGCAAGCTCTAGCGGCGGTGCAGCCCGCTCAACCACCAGCGCGAAGATCGTGGTGGCGGGCGGCTTCGGCGTGGGCAAGACCACGTTCGTCGGCGCCGTCTCGGAGATCAACCCGCTGCGTACCGAAGCCGTCATGACCAGCGCCTCCGCAGGCATCGACGACCTCACCCACACCGGAGACAAGACCACCACCACCGTGGCCATGGACTTCGGACGCATCACCCTCGACCAAGACCTCATCCTCTACCTCTTCGGCACCCCCGGACAGGACCGCTTCTGGTTCATGTGGGACGACCTCGTCCGCGGCGCCATCGGCGCCGTCGTCCTCGTCGACACCCGCCGCCTCGCCGACTGCTTCCCCGCCGTCGACTACTTCGAAAACTCAGGACTCCCCTTCGTCATCGCCCTCAACGGCTTCGACGGACACCAGCCCTACACCCCCGACGAAGTACGCGAAGCACTCCAGATCGGCCCCGACACCCCCATCATCACCACCGACGCACGCCACCGCGCCGACGCCAAAAGCGGACTCATCACCCTCGTCGAACACGCCCTCATGGCACGACTCAAGTAGACGTCCGCGTACGGCAGTTGCCGTAGGAACCACTGGAGGCGGGCTATGTCCTTCGACACAGCCCGCCTCCATGTTCATAACATTTCGACAGAGAATTCACGGACTCCGGACACCCGACGCACTCGCCCGGTGCCGCTGCGCTCACGTCAGCCCCGTCTTTTGGCGGGGCTCGTTCTTTATGCCCGTTTTACGTGAGGCTTGGACCACTCGGAATGGCTGATTCCTGCTGTTTGGAATGGGACCTGTCCTCGTGCTGCAATTCGACAACTCCCGAAGTACGGCCCTGAACAGAACACGGCACAAACGTAGGTGCCGACGCCGAGAGGTTGTTGGTCGAGTGAGGCGAAGCAAGACGAGCTCCGCGGAGCAGCAGGCGCGGGGCAACTTCACCCCGCCGCCGCGCGCAGCGGTGCCGCCTGCCGCCGCCACCACCGGCTCACCGCCGGCACCCGGCAGCACAGGCAGCAGCACCGGCAGCACCAGCCCGCTCTCGCCACGGAACTGGCGGGTGCCCACCCGGCTGAACGCCATTCTCCTCATCCCCGTGCTGGTCGGTCTCGTGATGGGCGGCTTCCAGGTCAAGGCCTCCATCGACACCTGGCAGGAGGCGCAGGACGCCGAGCGCACGGCGCTGGTCGTGCGGGCCGCCTCGGAGTACGGCCAGGCGCTGCTCGACGAGCGTGATCTCACCGCTCAGCCGCTGCTGACCGGCGACAGCGAGGCACCGGTCGTCGTCCAGGCCCGCGCCGCCACCGACGCCGCGAAGAAGAAGTTCGACGTGGCGGTCCGGGACATGCCCGCCAAGCAGGGTCTGGAGCGCCGTCTCAGCCTGTTCAGGGCCGAGGAGCCGAAGCTCGTGGCCATCAGGAAGAGCGCGTACATCGAGGCCGTCGAGACCGCCGACAAGAGCGGTGGCAAGGGCGGTCCCGTGGCGACCGAGGAGGGCTATGTGCTGGTGCAGCACTCCCTCATGGAGTTCGCCAACGAGCTGGGGCTCGGCACCGGCAACATCACCAGCTACGGACGTACCGTCTACGCGATCCAGCTCGCGAAGGCCGCCGAGTCGCTCCAGCGCTCCATCGGGATGCACCTCCTGGTCCGGCCCAGCCAGAAGGAGGACGTCAGGAACGGCCAGACGGTCGCGTTCTCCTCGTACGCCTATCTGGAGGACATCGCCGTCGGCGAGTACGTCTCCGGCGGCACGGCGGAGGACACCGTCAGGCTCCAGGACGTGATGACGCAGAAGGCGGCCGAGGGAGCCAGGAAGCTCGCGGCGGCCCAGCAGCAGGCCGCCGCCGCGGGCGAGGACTTCACCGCCCCGCCGAGCCAGGAGGGCTCCGTCCTGGACGGCATGGTGGCGGCGATCGCCACCGGGGACAGCCCCGAGCGGCTCGCGCAGCGCGGGGTCACGCCGCAGGCCTGGATGGCCGCCTCCACCGCCAAGTTCGACGGCTACACGGTCCTGGAGAAGGACCTCGTCGACAAGGCCGTGGCCGACGCGGCCCAGATCTCGGACAACGCCAGGAACGACGCGGTCACCAACGGCGCCATCGTGGTGATCGCCCTGCTGGCCGCCTTCGTCCTGGCCGGGATGATGGCCCGGCAGATGAGCCGCTCGATGCGGGAGCTGCGCACCGCCGCCTTCGGCATCGCCGAGCAGCGGCTGCCGATGCTGGTCGACCAGCTCTCCCGCGCCGAGCCCGGCCGGGTCGACACCCGGGTGCAGCCGATCCCGATCGACTCCCGCGACGAGATCGGCGAGGTCGCCCGCGCCTTCGACCAGGTCCACCGCGAGGCGGTCCGGCTCGCCGCCGAGCAGGCGATGCTCCGCGGAAACGTCAATGCGATCTTCACCAATCTCTCCCGCCGCAACCAGTCGCTGATCGAGGGGCAGTTGACCCTCATCTCCGAGCTGGAGAACAGCGAGGGCGATCCGGACCAGCTGGAGAGTCTCTTCCGGCTGGACCATCTCGCGACCCGTATGCGCCGCAACGGCGAGAACCTCCTCGTCCTCGCGGGCGAGGAGCCGGGCCGCCGCTGGAACCAGCCGGTGCCGCTGGTGGATGTGCTCCGCGCCGCCTCCTCCGAGGTGGAGTCGTACGCGCGTATCGAGCTGACCGGTGTCCCCGAGACCGAGATCCACGGCCAGTCGGTGACCGACCTGGTGCATCTGCTCGCCGAGCTGCTGGAGAACGCCACCACGTTCTCCTCGCCGCAGACCAAGGTCCGGGTGACCGCGACCCGGCTGCCCGACGGCCGGGTGATGATCGAGATCCACGACAAGGGCATCGGCCTCACCGCCGAGGACTTCGCGGACATCAACCACAAGCTGGCCAACCCGCCGACCGTGGACGCCACCGTCTCCCAGCGCATGGGGCTCTTCGTGGTCGGCCGTCTCGCCGACCGGCACGGTATCCGGGTCCAGCTCCGCCCCTCGGGCGAGCAGGCGGGTACGACCTCGCTGGTGATGCTCCCGGACGCGATCACCCACGGCGGTGGCGGCGAACCGCTTCCGGCCGACGACTTCACCGTCTCGCAGCTCATCCCGGACCAGCGGGCCCCGGCCGAGGAGCCGGTCTTCCAGAGCGCCGCCCCGATGCTGACCGCCGCGGAACTGGGCTTCGACGACTCGCGGTACGAGGACCAGACCGGCCGGCCGGCCGACGGCGACCGCGCCCTCGACCCCGTCAACCGCACACTCAGGCGTGAGGAGCGGCGGGCGGCCCTGGGCGGCCCCGCGGACGACGGACAGCCCGTCTTCGGCGAGAGGGCCGACAGCCACTACCGCGAGGAGGTCGACGGCCAGTACGTGCCCCAGGAGGCGTCGTACGAGCAGGGGTACGCGCCCCAGCAGCCCGTCGACCCCGCCGCCGGATACCCGGGACCCGACTCCGGCTACGGCGCGTACCAGCAGCCCCAGGGCCAGCCGTACGCGGAGGCCGTCCACCCGGAGCCGCCGAGCCCCGAGGCGTCCTACGAGAACGCCTTCGCCCCGCAGCCCCATCAGGACGAGTGGGCCGGTCAGAGCACGTATCAGGACACCTACGGGACCGAGCGGCGAACGGAAGCGGAATCTGTCGCCGACGCTCCCGAGATCGCTCAGGACCGCGTAGGCTTCGACCGTCCGGGCCCGTCCCCGAGCAGCAGTCACACACTGACGGACGCGGGTCTGCCGCGCCGGGGCGGCAGCCAGCCGCCACAGCAGCAGTGGCAGCCGACGGGGCAGGACGCCGGACCGTCCGCACCGGCGGCCACCCCGACTCCGTCGAACGGTCCCGGCGACGGCCTTGGCGGCGGGCCCAGCGGTGCTCAGGGCAACGGGCGGAGCGAGGCGGCCGGTTCGGACGACTGGCGTTCGAGGAACGACGAGCGCTGGCACCGGGCGGAGAAGCTCCGTGAGCCCAAGGCGGGCGGAATCACCTCGTCCGGTCTCCCCCGCCGGGTACCCAAGGCCAATCTGATCGAGGGAGCGGCCGAGCAGACCCCGCAGGGCGGCACCCAGGTCTCCCGGGCCCCCGAGGACATCCGCGGCAGGTTGAGCAACCTGCGGCAGGGCGTCCAGCGGGGCCGCAAGGCGGGAGCGGACACGAACGGACCGGGCCATGGCCCGGGTAGTACCTACAACCAGGAGCGTTAGTGTGAGCCCGATGAGCCAGGCGGCGCAGAATCTGAACTGGTTGATCACCAACTTTGTGGACAACACCCCCGGGGTGTCCCACACGGTGGTGGTCTCCGCCGACGGACTCCTGCTGGCCATGTCCGAAGGTTTCCCGCGTGACCGCGCCGATCAGCTCGCGGCCGTGGCGTCCGGTCTGACCTCGCTGACCGCGGGGGCGTCCCGGATCTTCGAAGGCGGTGCGGTCAACCAGACCGTCGTCGAGATGGAGCGGGGCTTCCTCTTCATCATGTCCATCTCGGACGGTTCCTCCCTGGCCGTCCTGGCCCACCCGGAGGCCGACATCGGCCTGGTGGGATACGAGATGGCCCTTCTGGTCGACCGGGCGGGTACGGTCCTCACCCCGGATCTGAGGGCCGAGCTCCAGGGAAGTCTGCTCAACTGACAGACAGTGCGCTGCTCGCCACCGCACCATTAAGGTGCGGTGGCGCGGCCCCACAGGCCCGTCAGCATCGGCCCGGCGACCGGCAGTCGGAGGAGGAAACGTGGCTACACCCCCGGACGGACATCCCTATGACTACGACGGTGTGCAGCGGTCCCCGGGCGAGCATGCGCGGAACCGCTTCAACTTCCCCTCCGCGCCGAGCGGTCAGGTATCCGGGCAGGGCGCGGGACGCCCGCAGCAGCCTTACCATTCCCAGCAGCAGCCGTACGAACCGCCTCAGCGGCAGCCGTACGAGCGGCCGCGGCGGCCCCGTATCCAGCCGGTACCGCCGCGGCACGGCCAGGAGCAGCCCGCTCCCGCCATGAATACGCACAACCCGTTGGTCCGTCCGTACGCCATGACCGGCGGCCGGACGAGGCCGCGGTACCAGCTCGCCATCGAGGCACTGGTCAGCACGACGGCCGATCCGTCCCAGCTCCATGGGCAGTTGCCCGAGCACCAGCGGATCTGCCGGCTCTGTTTCGAGATCAAATCGGTCGCCGAGATCTCGGCGCTCCTCTCCATCCCTCTGGGCGTCGCCCGGATCCTCGTAGCCGACCTGGCGGAGGCCGGACTTGTCGCCATCCATCAGCCCGGCGGCGACGAGACCGCCGGTGGCCAGCCAGACGTGACACTGCTCGAAAGGGTGCTCAGTGGACTTCGCAAGCTCTAGCGGCGGTGCAGCCCGCTCAACCACCAGCGCGAAGATCGTGGTGGCGGGCG
>NZ_JBSGVS010000023.1:72116-119124 GCF_053608565.1 Streptomyces sp. NPDC055025 | reverse complement strand
CCCGCGGCCCGGCCCGATCTCGGTAGGCCGCCAGTCCCTATATGACGCCCAGTGCCGCCGCCGCGCCCGCTCCGCCCAGGAGCATGAACACCGGCATCAGTACCTTCAGCTCCACCCAGCTGCCGGCCCGGAACCGCATCGCCTTCGGCGGGCCTATCGGGTACCAGCGCTTGCGGCCCAGCGGGATGGGCCACAGGATCGGGCAGCCCGACACCGTCAGCGCGTCCCCGATGTCGTGCACCAGCGCGCCCAGGACGATCGGCAGGCCCAGCCAGAGGTACTCCTGTCCCGGGGCGGTGAACAGCCAGTCGGCGCCGTTGCCCGGCTTGTCCAGGACGTCCGCCAGGATCCAGGCGCTGGTGGCGCCGAGCAGCCAGACGAGCACATCGCTGGAGACCCGCGCGGCCCGCCACAGCAGGCCCTCCACGGCGAGCACGAGATGGACGAACAGGATCGCGAGCACCGCCCAGCGCCCGCCCGCGTAGGCCACCGCGGAGGCGCCGGCCCCGGTCAGCACCGCCCAGAGCCAGGTGTGGGTCAGTGTGCGGTGGCCGCCGCTCCTGCGAGGGTCGCCCGGCTTCCTCGTGGCCTTGTAGACGGCGTACGAGAGCTTGTCCACGATCTCGCAGAGCGTCCGTGACACCGGGCCGAACGCCCGGGAGATCGTCGCCGCCTTGTGGTCCAGATCGGGGGCGAGCGCGGCGCCCGCGCAGATCAGCGCGCCGACCACCAGGACCGGCCAGGGCATTCCGTGGCCCGCGGCAGCCGTCGCCGCGCCCACCCCCAGCCAGGCCGCGGCCCCCGACAGAGAGTGTGCCGGTCCCATCATGCTTGTACCCGCCCCGATGCAGTTGTGATGAAGCCCCGCGTACGGGGGCCCAGTTGACAGGCCAGGGTACCGTCCGTGATCTTCGCTTCCCCGGCCGGTTCCCGTATCCAGGGGGAAGACAGGCAAGATGGGGGCGTGACCCTTATCGATCAGCTCCCGCCGGACGCCGACCCCGATGCCCTCTTCGAGGCCTTCTCCTCCTGGGCCGAAGGCCAGGGCATCACGCTCTATCCGGCTCAGGAGGAGGCGCTGATCGAGGTGGTCTCCGGAGCCAACGTCATCCTGTCCACCCCCACCGGCTCCGGAAAGAGCCTGGTCGCGGCGGGTGCGCACTTCACGGCGCTGGCCCAGGACAAGGTCACCTTCTACACCGCGCCGATCAAGGCGCTGGTCTCGGAGAAGTTCTTCGACCTCTGCAAGCTCTTCGGCACGGAGAACGTCGGCATGCTGACCGGCGACGCCTCCGTGAACGCCGACGCCCCGGTGATCTGCTGCACCGCCGAGGTGCTGGCGTCGATCGCGCTGCGCGACGGCAGGTACGCGGACATCGGCCAGGTCGTGATGGACGAGTTCCACTTCTACGCCGAGCCGGACCGCGGCTGGGCCTGGCAGATCCCCATCCTGGAACTGCCGCAGGCCCAGTTCATCCTGATGTCGGCGACCCTCGGTGATGTCTCACGCTTCGAGGAGGACCTGACCCGCCGTACGGGCCGGCCCACCTCCGTCGTACGGTCCGCGACGCGCCCGGTCCCGCTGTCGTACGAGTACCGCCTCACCCCGATCACCGAGACACTGACCGAGCTGCTGGAGACCAAGCAGGCGCCGGTCTATATCGTGCACTTCACCCAGGCCGCCGCCGTCGAGCGGGCGCAGTCGCTGATGAGCATCAACATGTGCACGCGCGAGGAGAAGGACCGGATCGCCGATCTGATCGGCAGCTTCCGCTTCACCACCAAGTTCGGGCGCAACCTCTCCCGCTATGTGCGCCATGGCATCGGGGTGCACCACGCGGGCATGCTCCCCAAGTACCGGCGGTTGGTGGAGAAGCTCGCCCAGGCCGGTCTGCTGAAGGTCATCTGCGGTACGGACACGCTCGGCGTCGGTGTCAACGTCCCGATCCGTACGGTGCTGTTCACCGCGCTCACCAAGTACGACGGCAGTCGTGTCCGGACCCTGCGCGCCCGGGAGTTCCACCAGATCGCGGGCCGGGCGGGCCGCGCCGGATTCGACACGGCGGGCCTGGTCGTGGCTCAGGCGCCCGAGCATGTCGTGGAGAACGAGAAGGCGCTCGCCAAGGCGGGGGACGATCCGAAGAAGCGCCGCAAGGTGGTGCGCAAGAAGGCCCCCGAGGGCTTTGTCGCCTGGTCGGAGACCACGTTCGAGAAGCTCATCGGTTCCGATCCCGAGCCGCTGACCTCGCGCTTCCGGGTCACCCACACCATGCTGCTGTCGGTGATCGCGCGGCCGGGCAATGCCTTCGAGGCGATGCGCCGGCTGCTGGAGGACAATCACGAGCCGCGCAGACAGCAGCTCCGGCACATCCGGCGGGCCATCGCGATCTACCGCTCGCTGCTGGACGGCGGGGTCGTGGAGCGGCTGGAGACCCCGGACGCGGAGGGCCGTATCGTCCGGCTCACGGTCGATCTCCAGCAGGACTTCGCGCTCAACCAGCCGCTGTCGACCTTCGCGCTGGCCTCGTTCGAGCTGCTGGATCCCGAATCCCCCTCGTACGCGCTGGACATGGTCTCCGTCGTCGAGTCCACGCTGGACGATCCGCGGCAGATCCTCGCGGCCCAGCAGAACAAGGCGCGCGGTGAGGCGGTCGCCGCGATGAAGGCGGACGGTGTCGAGTACGAGGAGCGGATGGAGCGGCTCCAGGATGTCTCGTACCCCAAGCCCCTCGAAGAGCTGCTCGTCCACGCGTACAACACCTACCGCAAGAGCCATCCATGGGTGGGCGACCATCCCGTCTCGCCCAAGTCGGTGATCCGGGACATGTACGAACGGGCGCTGTCCTTCACCGAGTTCACCTCGTTCTACGAGCTGGCCAGGACCGAGGGCATTGTGCTGCGCTATCTGGCGGGCGCGTACAAGGCGCTGGAACACACCATTCCGGACGATCTGAAGTCGGAGGACCTGGAGGATCTCACCGCGTGGCTCGGGGAGATGGTGCGTCAGGTCGACTCCAGTCTGCTCGACGAGTGGGAGCAGCTCGCCAATCCGGAGGTGGAGACGGCCGAGCAGGCGCAGGAGAAGGCCGATCAGGTCCGACCGGTCACGGCCAACGCCCGCGCCTTCCGGGTGCTCGTACGCAACGCGATGTTCCGCCGTGTGGAGCTGGCCGCCCTGGACAAGGTCGGCGAACTGGGCGAGCTGGACGGTGAGTCGGGGTGGAACGCGGATGCCTGGGGCGAGGCGATGGACGCGTACTGGGACGAGTACGAGGACCTGGGCACCGGGCCCGACGCCCGTGGCCCCAAGCTGCTCGCCATCGAGGAGGACCCGGCACACGGTCTGTGGCGGGTCCGCCAGACCTTCGCCGATCCCAGCGGCGACCATGACTGGGGCATCAGCGCGGAGGTCGATCTGGCGGCCTCCGACGAGGAGGGCCTGGCCGTGGTGCGTGTCACATCCGTGGGGCAGCTCTGAGTACGGCGGACGGCTCCGGGCAGGGCCATGAGCCGGCGCCCGAGCACCCGGTGGCACGGGGGAGACGGGACCGGAACAGGACCTGGACCGGGAATGGGACCTGGACCGGGAACGAGAACGGGAACGAGACGGAGAACGGAGCACAGCGCGTCATGACGAACCCCGCCGAGCGGCTGGTCGATCTGCTCGATCTGGAGCGGATCGAGGTCGACATCTTCCGCGGGCGCAGCCCCCAGGAGTCGCTGCAACGGGTCTTCGGCGGCCAGGTGGCGGGCCAGGCCCTGGTGGCGGCGGGCCGTACCACCGACGGGGACCGGCCGGTCCACTCGCTGCACGCGTACTTCCTGCGGCCGGGCCGCCCGGGTGTGCCGATCGTGTACCAGGTCGAACGGATAAGGGACGGCCGGTCGTTCACCACCCGCAGGGTCACCGCCGTCCAGCAGGGCCGCACGATCTTCAATCTGACGGCGTCCTTCCACCGTCCGGAGGAGGCCGGGTTCGAGCACCAGCTCCCGCCCCGGCTGGAGTTCCCCGACCCGGAGACACTGCCGACGGTCAGCGAGGAGGTGCGCGCCCATCTGGGCCGACTGCCCCAGCCACTGGAGCGGATGGCCCGGCGCCAGCCCTTCGACATCAGATATGTGGAACGGCTGCGCTGGACCCAGGAGGAGATCAAGGACGCGGATCCGCGCAGCGCGGTGTGGATGCGCGCGGTGGGGCCGCTGGGCGACGATCCGCTCGTCCACACCTGCGCGCTGACATACGCGAGCGACATGACGCTGCTGGACGCGGTACGGATCCCCATCGAGCCGCTCTGGGGGCCGCGGGGCTTCGACATGGCGTCGCTGGACCACGCGATGTGGTTCCACCGCCCGTTCCGCGCGGACGAGTGGTTCCTGTACGACCAGGAGTCGCCGATCGCGACGGGCGGCCGGGGACTGGCGCGGGGCCGGATCTACGACCGCGAGGGCCGGCTGCTGGTCTCGGTGGTGCAGGAGGGGCTGTTCCGGCGGCTCGACCCGGCCGTGTCGTAGGGTCTTTCGTTTGGATCTGGCTGGATCAGGGAGCGGGGGCTGGTGCCGTGGATCGCAAGGCGGAGGAGGGAGCCCACGCGGAGCGTAGGCGACCGACGACAACGCCGCGAGGCGCGGTGCCAGGGCACGCGAGCCCAGCAAGATCCAAACGAAAGGCCCTAGGGCTCAGACGCCCGGGAGCGGATCCTGGTCGGCCTCGCGCCGACGGGTCCTGATGTCCGGCGCGGGCGGATGGAGCTTGGCGTCACAGGCGGGACCGAGGCCGGTACGGCGCGATGCCGTACCGGTGAGCGGTCGGCCGCACATACCGCACCTGATCTCGCGGCGGGGATCCGGCGGGCCGGGGTCGGGCGCCGAGCCCGGCAGCCGTCCGAAGTCGTCCGGGCCCACGCCCGGACCGTCGTCGTCGATCCCGGATACACGCATGTCCCAAGATCTATCAGCCCGCCGGAGGCCGCCGTCACCCACGGGTCCACAATGGGGGAGAACGCCGGAGACCGAGGAGATCTTGATGACTCTGTACGACATCCCGCTGCACACCCTCACGGGTGAACCCACCTCCCTGGCCGCCTACGAGGGCAAGGCCGTACTCGTGGTGAACGTCGCGTCCAAGTGCGGCCTCACCCCCCAGTACGCCGGTCTGGAGCGGCTCCAGCAGCAGTACGGCGAGCGGGGCTTCACCGTCCTCGGCGTACCCAGCAACCAGTTCGCGGGACAGGAGCCCGGCACCGCGGAGGAGATCCAGACCTTCTGCTCGGCGACGTACGGTGTCACCTTCCCGCTGCTGGCGAAGACGGATGTGAACGGGGAGACCCGGCATCCGCTCTACGCGGAGCTGACGAAGTCGGCCGACGCCCAGGGCGAGACGGGGGACGTCCAGTGGAACTTCGAGAAGTTCCTGCTCTCCCCCAAGGGTGAGGTCGTCGCCCGGATCCGGCCGCGTACGGAGCCCGAGGACCCCGAGGTCATCGCGGCGATCGAGGCGCAGCTTCCCGGCTGACCCGTCCTCACCGGGGCCGCCGCGCGCGTGGCGGCCCCGGTCCGCGGCCGTAGCAGTAGCCGCGGCCTCGGCCATGGCTATGGCTACGGCTACGAACCTCAGCGGATCGGCATGCCCGACAGGGTGCGGGCGATCACCAGACGCTGGATCTCGCTCGTCCCCTCGAAGATCGTGTAGATCGCGGCGTCCCGGTGCATGCGCTCCACCGGGTACTCACGGGTGAAGCCGTTGCCGCCCAGTATCTGCACGGCCTGGGCCGTGACCTGCTTCGCCGTCTCGCCGGCGTACAGCTTGGACATCGAGCCCTCGGCGGAGGTGAACGGCCGTCCGGTGGCCGCCATCCAGGAGGCCCGCCACACCAGCAGCCGTGACGCGTCGATCCGGGTCCGCATGTCGGCCAGTTGGAAGGCGATGCCCTGGTTGTCGATGACCGGGCGGCCGAACTGGCTGCGTGTCCTCGCGTAGTCGAGCGCGACCTCGTACGCCGCGCGGGCCGTGCCCACCGCCATCGCGCCGACCGCCGGGCGTGAGGCCTCGAAGGTGGCCATGGCCGCGTTCCTCACCCGCTCACCGCCCGGTGCCGTCCTCGCCCGCTCACGGGCCCGTGCGAGCCGCTCGTCCAGCTTCTCCTTCCCACCGAGCAGACAGTGCCCGGGGACCCGGACGTCCTCCAGGACGACCTCGGCGGTGTGGGAGGCGCGGATACCGTGCTTCTTGAACTTCTGGCCCTGGGAGAGACCGGGGGTGGCCGGCGGGACGATGAAGGAGGCATGGCCCTTCGAACCGAGTTCCGGGTCGACGACGGCGACCACGACATGGACATGGGCGATGCCGCCGTTGGTCGCCCAGGTCTTGGTGCCGTTCAGCACCCACTCGTCCTTCGCCTCGTCGTACACCGCGCGGGTGCGCATGGCGCCGACGTCGGAGCCGGCGTCGGGCTCCGACGAGCAGAAGGCGGCGACCCTCACCTCGTCCGCGTCGCCGTACATCTGCGGGATCCAGGTGCCGATCTGCTCGTCGGTGCCGTTGGCGAGGACACCCACGGCCGCCAGGCCCGTACCGACGATCGACAGGGCGATGCCCGCGTCGCCCCAGAACAGTTCCTCCATGGTCATCGGGATACCGAGACCGGTGGGGTCGAAGAACTGCTGGGCGTAGAAGTCGAGGGAGTAGACACCGATCCTGGCGGCCTCCTGGATGACCGGCCAGGGGGTCTCCTCACGCTCGTCCCACTCCGCGGCGGCGGGACGGATGACATCCGCGGCGAAGCCGTGCAGCCAGTCACGGACCTGCTTCTGGTCGTCGTTGAGTTCAAACGTGAACTCGGCCACGGTTCCCCTCCCACACTGCGTCACCACGGTGCCGCTCACACACGTTACCCACGGTAACGCCAGTCTGTTACCGGTAGGTAGAAAATGTCAACCGGCCATGGTCTGATCAGCATTGATCTCGGCCAGGGTGTTACGTTGCCGGTGCGTCAGGCAATCGCATGGGCGGGGAGACATCAGCTATGGAGACCACACAGCAGGCCGAACAGCAGCGGTCGGCGCGACAGCGGAGACGCCAGCTGCTGGAGGCCGCCGACCGGGTCGTGCTCCGGGACGGCCCGCACGCCTCCATGAACGCCATCGCCGCCGAGGCGGGCATCACCAAGCCCATTCTCTACCGTCACTTCGGCGACAAGGGCGGGCTCTACCGCGCGCTCGCCAAGCGCCATACCGACGCGCTGCTCGACGCCCTGCGGACCGCGCTCGACGCGCCCGCCGAGCGCCGCCGGCGCGTGGAGGCCACGCTCGACACGTATCTCGCCGCGATCGAGGCGCGCCCCCAGGTCTACCGGTTCCTGATGCATCCCGCCGAGGACACCCAATCGCCCGAGCAGGGCTTCGACGTGGGCCGCCACTCGGCTCCGCTGCTGCGCCGTCTCGGCGAGGAGCTGGCCAAGGTCATCGAGGAGCGGGTCGACCTCGGTCCGGACAGCGGGCAGCTCTCCCGGGTCTGGGGCCATGGCATCGTCGGGATGATGCACGGGGCCGGTGACTGGTGGCTCGGTGAACGGCCCTGCTCACGCGAGCAGTTGGTACGGAGCCTGGCGGATCTGCTGTGGGGCCGGCTGGCCTCGGTGGACGACCGCGAGGGCGGACCCGGGTTCTGAACGCTCCATCAGACGTACGAGTCCACCGCCGCGGCGGTGGACCAGGGTGCGCGGCGCGCGGCGCGCAGCACTCCGGCGCGGCGCCTGCCGGTGAGCCGGTCGGGGTAGACCATGCCTTCCAGATGATCGCACTCGTGCTGGAGACAGCGCGCGAAGAAGCCCGTTCCCTCGATCCGCAGCGGTTCACCGTGCCGGTCGACGCCCTCCGCCACGGCATGGTCGTACCGCTCCGTCCCCGCCTCGATGCCCGGCAGCGAGAGACAGCCCTCGGGGCCGCGCAGAACGATCTCGTCCGCCCGGGTCAGCCGCGGATTGACGAGGTGTCCGAGATGGCGGACGTCCTCGTCGTCCGGGCAGTCGTACACGAACACCCGGAGCGGTACGCCGATCTGGTTCGCCGCGAGCCCGACCCCCCGAGCGGCGTACATCGTCGCGAACAGGTCCTCGATCAGCCCGGACAGCGCGGGACCGAAGTCCGTGACAGGCTCACAGCGGGCGTGCAGCACCGGATCGCCCAGCATTCTCATGGCGCGTACTCGTCCGGCGCTGCCGGGGATCGAACGGTTTCGCATGCGGGTCAGGGTACGGTCACGGTGACCTCCGCCTTCCCGCCCGGTGCCGCGGTTCGGGCCCTTGGCCGGATCTCGATAGGCTGACCCCGGACCGACGCAAGGAGGATCAAGGACGATGGCAGGCAACACGGACCCGCTGACGCCACGGGCCAAGCTGGCCGTGACGGCGGGCAAGGCCGCTGCGGCGGTGTCGCGCGCCGCCGGCCGCGGCAGCGGATCGGTGATCGGCGGCAAGGTGGCGCTCAGACTCGACCCCGATCTGCTGGGTCGGCTCGCGCAGCACCTCGACGTCATCCTCGTGTCGGCGACGAACGGCAAGACCACCACCACCCGGCTGATCGCCGAGGCACTGCGGGCCGCCGGGCCCGTGGTCTCCAACGCGCTCGGCGCCAATATGCCGGCCGGCATCACCTCGGCCCTCGCGGGCGGTTCCGACGCCAAGTACGGCGTGATCGAGGTCGACGAGAAGTATCTCGCCGGTGTCGCGAGGGACACCACACCGAAGGCGATCGCGCTGCTCAATCTCTCCCGCGACCAGCTCGACCGCGCCGCGGAGACCCGGATGCTCGCCGAGAAGTGGCGCGAGGGCCTCGCCGGCACGAAGGCCGTCGTCGTCGCCAACGCCGACGACCCGCTGATCGTCTGGGCCGCCTCCTCCTCCCCCAATGTGGTCTGGGTGGCCGCGGGACAGGAGTGGAAGGACGACGCCTGGTCCTGCCCCGCCTGCGGCGGTGTGATGCAGCGCCCCGGCGACGACTGGTTCTGCGGTGAGTGCGGCTTCCGCAGGCCGTCCCCGAGCTGGGCGCTCCACGGGGACCATGTCCTCGACCCGCACGGCTCCGCCTGGCCGATCCATCTCCAGCTCCCGGGGCGTGCCAACAGGGCGAACGCCGCCACCTCGGCCGCCGTCGCGGCCACCTTCGGGGTGCCGCCGCAGGTCGCGCTGGAGCGTATGTACCAGGTACAGGCCGTGGCCGGCCGGTACGACGTGGTGTCCTTCCTCGGCCGGGATCTGCGGCTGCTGCTCGCGAAGAACCCCGCGGGCTGGCTGGAGACGTTCTCGCTGATCGACGCGCCCCCGACCCCGGTCATCCTCGCCGTGAACGCCCGTGGCGCCGACGGCACGGACACCTCCTGGCTGTGGGACGTCGACTACACCCGGCTCGCCGGCCATCCGATCTTCGTGATCGGCGACCGCAAGCTGGACCTCGCCGTACGCCTTGAGGTCGCGGGGCTGGACTTCCGGGTCTGTGAGACGCCCGACGAGGCCGTACGGATGGCACCGCCGGGGCGGATCGAAGCCATCGCCAACTACACATCGTTCCAGGATCTGCGCAGACGAGTGGGGAACTGACGTCATGTCGGGATACACCGGTTCACGGACCGAGGGACGAGCGAGAATGAGCGACAACAGCCTCCGGCTGGTGTGGATCTACCCCGATCTGCTGAGCACCTACGGAGACCAGGGAAACGCTCTGGTGGTGGAGCGCCGGGCACGGCAGCGCGGTCTGAACGTCACCCGGGTGGACGTACGCAGCGACCAGCCCGTACCGACCTCCGGCGACATCTATCTGATCGGCGGCGGCGAGGACAGGCCGCAGCGGCTGGCCGCGGAGCGGCTGCGCCGTGACGGCGGGCTCAGCCGGGCCGTCTCCAACGGCGCCATCGTGTTCTCCGTCTGCGCGGGCTATCAGATCCTGGGCCATGAGTTCGTCAACGACCTGGGCGAGCGTGAGGCCGGGCTCGGACTGCTCGATGTGGTCTCCACCCGGGGCGAGGGCGAGCGGTGTGTCGGCGATGTGCTGGCCGACATCGATCCACGGCTGAATCTGCCGCAGCTCACGGGGTTCGAGAACCACCAGGGCATCACGCATCTCGGGCCGACGGCGAGGCCGTTCGCGCGGACCCGGCTCGGTCGCGGCAACGGCACGGGCGACGGCACGGAGGGCGCGTACAACGACACCGTGTTCGGTACGTACATGCACGGACCGGTGATGGCCCGCAATCCGCAGATCGCGGATCTGCTGCTGAAGCTGGCCCTCGATGTGAACGCGCTGCCGCCGACGGACGACCGCTGGTACGAGGCGCTGCGCGCCGAGCGGGTGTCGGCCGCGATGCAGCCCTCCTGACCGTCCCCGCCGCCGTCCTGGTTCCTCCGGAGCCGGGACGGCGGCATGCGGGGGCGGGGCGGTGGCGGGACGGGGGCGGGACGGGGTGCGGAAGCCGCACGTCCGCGCGTCGGGACCGTACGGACGGGTGTCCAGCAGTCGGACGTGGGTTTCGGTCACGCCGCTGCCCGCCGGTAGGCTGAGAAGGATCTGTCCGGACGATGGGGTCCGGCCGTCGGCCCACGTTGCAAAGGTATCCCGGGCAATGCGAATTGGTGTGCTCACCTCAGGCGGCGACTGCCCCGGCCTCAACGCCGTGATCAGGTCCGTCGTACACCGCGCCGTCGTCGACCACGGCGACGAGGTGATCGGATTCCACGACGGCTGGAAGGGCCTCCTGGAGTGCGACTACCGCAAGCTCGACCTGGACGCGGTCGCCGGCATCCTGGCGCGCGGCGGCACGATCCTCGGCTCGTCACGGGTCCAGCCCGCGCATCTGCGGGACGGGGTGGAGCGGGCCAGGGGCCATGTGGCCGAGCTGGGTCTCGACGCGATCATCCCGATCGGCGGCGAGGGCACCCTCAAGGCGGCCCATCTGCTCTCCGAGGCCGGGCTGCCGATCGTCGGTGTGCCCAAGACCATCGACAACGATATCTCCGCGACCGATGTGACGTTCGGTTTCGATACGGCCGTCGGTGTCGCCACGGAGGCGCTCGACCGGCTGAAGACCACCGCCGAGTCCCATCAGCGGGTGCTGATCGTCGAGGTCATGGGCCGGCACACCGGCTGGATCGCGCTGCACTCCGGGATGGCCGCCGGAGCCCACGCCATCGTCGTGCCCGAGCGTCCCTTCGACATCGGCGAGCTGACCGCGCTGGTCGGCAAGCGCTTCTCGGCGGGCAAGCGGTTCGCGATCGTGGTGGTCGCGGAGGGCGCGAAGCCGCGCGAGGGCTCGATGGAGTTCGACGAGGGGGGCAAGGACGTCTACGGCCACGAGCGGTTCGCGGGTGTGGCCCGGCAGCTCTCCATCGAGCTGGAGGAGCGGCTCGGCAAGGAGGCCAGGCCGGTGATACTCGGCCATGTGCAGCGCGGTGGCACCCCCACGGCGTACGACAGGGTCCTGGCCACCCGTTTCGGCTGGCACGCCGTCGAAGCCGCGCACCGGGGCGAGTTCGGGATGCTGACGGCGCTGCGCGGCACGGACATCGTGATGGTGCCGCTGGGCAAGGCCGTGGAGACGCTCAAGACGGTGCCCGCGGAGCGGTACGCCGAGGCGGAGTGCGTGCTCTGACCTGCCTGCCGCCCGGTCGCAGGGCTCCGGATGCCCGGCGACGGCGGCGAACCGCCCCCGGTCGCCGTCGCGGCCGGGGGCGGTTCTAGGCTGGTGCGGACAACCGGCACGAATCCGGCCGGGGTGAGCGGTCACGTCCCACGGGAGCACACGGATGGATCACAGCGGGCACGGCACGACCATGGATCTGCCGCCGTTCACGCTGGGACGGGCGCTGGAGTACTCCCCGGACCTCTTCTTCCTGATCGGATGCCTGCTGGCGCTCGCCCTGTACGGCTGGGGGGTGCTGCGGCTGCGCCGGCGCGGTGACGCCTGGTCCGCCGGCCGTACCGTCGCGTTCGTCGCCGGTGTGCTGACCGTGGCACTGGTGATGTGCACCAAGCTGAACGACTACGGCATGGTCATGTTCAGCGTGCACATGGTCCAGCACATGGTGATCAGCATGGTCTCCCCGATCCTGCTGCTGCTCGGCGCTCCGGTGACCCTGGCCCTGCGCGCGCTGCCGGTGGCGGGCCGCGGCCACAAGGGACCGCGCGAGCTGCTGCTCATGGTGCTGCACAGCCGCTACGCACGGATCGTCACCCACCCCGCGTTCACCATCCCGCTCTTCATCGCGAGCCTCTACGGGCTGTACTTCACCCCTCTCTTCGACTTCCTGATGGGGTCCAGGACCGGGCATGTCGCGATGATGGTGCACTTCCTCGCGGTCGGTCTGATCTTCTTCTGGCCGATCATGGGCATCGACCCGGGGCCGCACCGGCCCGGCCATCTCATGCGGATGCTGGAGCTCTTCGCCGGGATGCCCTTCCACGCCTTCTTCGGGATCGCGCTGATGATGGCGAGCGAGCCGATGGTCGCCGCGTACCGCGATCCCCCCGGCTCGCTCGGGATCGACGCCCTCACCGACCAGAACGCGGCGGGCGGGATCGCCTGGGCGTTCAGCGAGATCCCCTCGGTGCTGGTACTGATCGCGCTGGTCTACCAGTGGTACCGCTCGGAACAGCGGCAGGCGCGGCGCTCCGACCGGGCCGCCGACCGCGACGGTGACAAGGAGCTGGCGGAGTACAACGCGTATCTCGCCTCGCTCCGGGCCCGGAGCCAGTAGCGCGAACCCCTTGCCGCGGGCGACGATGGGCGTCACAGCCCCGGCCCGGAGGAGGACCAGATGTCCGGATCCACGAAGACGATGGGTGTGGTGACCGTCGGTGCGCTGGTCCTGGTGACGGGTTACACCGCGGTGCTCGGCAGCAACGGGTGGCTCTGGTTCGGGTGGGTGGTGCTGGGGCTGATCACCATCGCCATGATCGCCTCACGCGGACGCTGACCGGGCACTGGGGATCCCTCGGCAGCCCGCGGAATCTAGAGCGCTCCGGCGTCCCTGGCCGTCCAGACCGAGGGGTAGAGGGGGCGGAAGCCCAGTTCGTCCCGGATGCGGAGGGTCGAGGCTATGCCGTACCAGGGGTCTGGATCGGTGCGCCCGGCCAGTCCCGGGGGCACGGGGACGCCGTTGACCTGGTGTGCCTCCACGGCCGTCAGCGGCGCGTCGTCCGCGATGTTGTACTTGCCCGCCGCCCTCCCCGGTGCGTACAGCAGCCGGATCAGCCCCTGGGCCACATCGGCGTGGTGGACCATCTGGAGCCGCTGGTTGCCCGCCCAGTGGGCCGCCCACCCGAGCGCCTGCGCGAGATGCGGGTCACCGTCCCCGTAGACGAAGGCGAGCGCGCCGATCCGTACGGCCATGCCCTGCCCGTCCGTGACCTGTCCGTCCACCACCCGCTCGCCGTCGTGCAGCGCGAGCAGTCCCGCCTCCGCCTCGGCCTTGGACTCGGTGTACGCGCCCCACAGCGGGCCGCCGGGCACGGGCTCGTCGTCCTCGGTGAGCGGTCTGCCCCGGCCCGCGCCGTACACGAGATTCGTGCTCACCTGGACGAACCGCCGCACCCCGCTGTCACGCGCGGACCGTCCCAGGGTGAGCGCGCCGTCGCGGTTGACGGCCCACGCCTCCTCGTCCGGCACGCCGCGGAAGGCCGCCGCGATGTTCACCACCGCGTCCGCTCCCCCCAGGGCGGCCAGGACGCTCTTCTCGTCGCGCAGATCGCCGACGGCGACGTCCGCGCCCAGGGCGGCGAACGGCGCGCCGCGCGCCTCGTCCCGTACCAGCACCCGGACGGTGTCGCCCGGGGCCGTGCGCCGGAGCAGCCGCGGTACGAACCGGCGGCCGACCTCACCCGTCACTCCTGTCACCAGAGTCAGCATCGCTCTCTCCTTGTTCCCTTCTCCGTCTTTCCCGCTCCGTCTTCTCGGCCGTCGCCTCTCCGACGTCTGCCGAGTGGTCCCAGCGTGGCCGGGACGCGGTGGCGACGGGAGGGACGTCCCTGTCCTGGGACCGGCTCTCCCTGGATAGAGCGCGGGCGAGGGCCCATGCTGGGGGTGTGGACCGAGAAGAGACCGCGGACTTCCTGCGCCGCTGCCGGGCGCGGCTGGATCCCGGGGACGTGGGAATGGAAACCGGGCCCCGGCGCCGTACACCGGGGCTGCGACGTGAGGAGGTGGCCCAGCTCACCGGAATGTCCGTGGACTACTACACACGGCTCGAACAGGGCCGTGGCTCGCGTCCGTCACGGCAGATGCTCACCGCGCTCGCGCGGGCGCTGCGGCTGAGCGAGGACGAGCGCGACCATCTCTTCCATCTCACGGGCGAGGAACCGCCGCGCGACACCCATGCCTCCACACATGTGCGGCCGGGGCTGATGATGATCCTCGACCGGCTGTACGACGCGCCCGCGCAGGTGATGAGCGACTGGGGCGAGGTGCTCGCGCAGAACGCCATGGCGGCGGCGCTGACGGGCGAGTCGGAAGTGGGCCGCAACATCGTCCTCCGCTACTTCACCGAGCCCGCGGTCCGTGCGCTCTTCCCGCCCAAGACCCATGAGGAGCACGCCAGGAGCCATGTCGCCCAGCTCCGTTCCGTGCTCGCGGCCCGGCCCGCTGATCCGGGCCCCGCGGCTCTGGTGGCCCGGCTGCGGGCGGTGAGCGAGGAGTTCGCGGCGCTGTGGGAGGAGCACGAGGTGGCCGTACGGCGGTCTTCGGCGAAGTGCTTCATCCATCCGGTGGTCGGGCGGCTCGACCTGGACTGCGAGCTGCTGCTCAGCGGTGATCAGGGCCAGTATCTGATCGTCCACTCGGCCCGTCCGGGTACCGAGACCCATGAACGGCTCCAACTGCTGCGTGTGGTGGGCCTCCAGGATCTGACACCGGAACGGTAGCCGCCGGGCGGAGCCGACGGAACCGCAGGAGTCGGCGGCCGGAGCCGGCGGAGGCACAGGACTCGGCGGGCCCGCCCGGGTGGGCGGACCCGCCGGAACTCCGGGAGTCAGTTGTAGTCAGTTGGAGTCAGTTGGACTCGGTGACGCGGAGCGCGGGCTTGCCGTTCACACTCGACGCCTTGGCGGCCCCGAGCGCCCCGCTCCGCAGCGAGTTGAGGATGGCCATGCCCTGGCCGACCAGACCCGCCGCCATGTCGTTGACACCGTCGGTGCCGTTCAGCACGGTCAGGTTGGCACCGGACATACCCCGGGAGGCCGCGTCGGCCAGCGCCGGCAGATTCTCCACGAGGCGGTTGGCGGCGATGAGTTCCTGGTTGCCGTCCTTCAGCGAGGCGGCACGGGCGGTGTTCGCGTCGGCCTGCGCCTGGGCGAGAGCGCGCTCGGTGTACGCGCTGCCGTCCGCCTCGAACTTCGCCCGGTCACGGGCCGCTTCCGCGAGGGTGCGCTGCCGGTACGCCTCCGCGTCGGCCGGACGCCTGACCTCGGCCTCCAGCCGCTGTGCGGCCAGCTGCGCCTGCCGCTCCGCCAGATGCGTCTGCTCCTCGATGGTCTCCTGCGAGGACCGGGCCTCGGCCAGCGGTCCCGCCTGCGCGGCACGGGCGTTGACCTGTTCGGTCTCGGCGTGGAAGCCGGCCCGTTTGATCGCGGTGTCCCGTTCGTACTCGGCCTTGAGCGCGGCGGCCTGCTGCTCGCGCTCGGCCGCCTGCTGGTCCGACCTGGCCTGCGCGATCCGTGCCTGGCTCGCGACGGCCGCCGCGTGCGGGGCGGCCAGATTGTCGATATAGCCGGTGGTGTCGTCGATCTCCTGGATCTGGAGCGCGTCCACGACGATGCCGAGCTTCTCCATCTCGCTGTGGCTGCCCTGCTTCACTTCCTGGGCGACCCGGTCACGCTCGCGGATGATCTGCTCCACGGTCAGTCCGCCGACGATGGAGCGGAGGTGACCGGCGAAGATCCGGCCCACCAGTTCCTCCATCCGGTCCTGTTCCGCCAGGAAGCGGCGGGCCGCGTTGGCGATGGACACGGCATCGTCGCCGACCTTGAACACCGCGACCGCGCGGACCCTGAGCCGGATGCCCTGCTGGGTGACGCAGTCCTCGACGATCTCCGCCTCCCGCAGCGCGAGGGAGAGCATCCGCGCCTTCTGCTTGATGGGCATCACAAAGCTGCCGTGCCCGGTGACGATACGGAACTGAGTGTCCTGCGCCTGCCGTTTGGAGCCGGATATCAGCATCGCCTCGTTGGGCGCGGGAACATGCCAGAACAGCATGGTGGACTCCTGTCGTACTGCTCAGTCGTACTACTGCTCAGTCGTACTACTGCTCAGTCGTACTGCTGCTCAGTCGTACTGCTGAGAGAAAAGCTCAAGAAAGCTCAGGCGGGGAAGGGCTCCACGATCACCGAACGCGCCGAGACGCACTCGACGACGATCACACGAAGGTTTATGCCGATCGGGTGGTCCGCCCAGGCCGCGTACGCCTCCGAACCGCCCCGTACGGACACCAGGACCTCACCGGGTCCGTCCGCCGGGATCGGGACCGTCACCCTGCCGATCGCGCCGACCGGGCTCTGCGCGGACTCATCTGCCGCGCACATACGTCGTTGCCCGCGCCCGTACGCCGCCCGGTTCATCAGCCGCGATCATGGGACCACGCCTCCTGGAGGGCTGTGCCTCCGACCTCGTCCTTCATCGAGGACGCCCCCGGCGGAGCGGCCGACGGCGACATCCCCTCGATAGATTCACAGTACTCCGCGCCCATCGGGAGGGCGTGCCGAGCAGCGAGCCCCCGACGATCCAGCCGGATCCCGGGGGCCGGGGGGAGCGGGCGGCACTGGACCCGCGGTGCCCCCGCTCCCCCCGGTCCGCCATCGGTCCGGCACACCGTGGCCGTGGCCGGCCCGCCCCTCAGCCGGCCTTCTTGACGAACTCCGTGGTGAAGGTCTTGCTCAGATCGACCGTGGCGTTCTGGAGGTTGGGGTTGAACGCCTTCAGTACGCGCTCGACGGTCTCCGGGCCGTCGGCCGGCATGACACCGTCCGTGGTGAACATCGGCAGGGTGCTCTTGATGGACTGCGCGTACAGTTCCTTGCCGCCCTGCGCGTAGTCGGCGGGCATCTTGGCGGCGATCTCCTCCGGCGAGTGCGTGGACATCCACCGGAGCGTCTTCACGAAGGCGTTGGCCAGCTTCTGCACCGTCTCCTTGTGGCCGTTGACCCAGTCGGTGTTCATGTACAGGCTGGAGGAGGGGTAGGGGCCGCCGAGCGCCGCCTTCGAGCCTTCGGGCGTCCGCATGTCGATCAGGACCTTCCCGAGCTTCTTGTCGAGGATCTGCGCGACCGTCGGATCGGTCGTCATGCCTCCGTCGATCGAGCCCTGCTGGAGGGCCGAGATGAAGGTCTGGCCCGCTCCGACCGCCACCGAGGTGAACTCCTCCGTCTTTACGCCGCCGCTGACCGCCAGGTACTTGGTGAGGAAGTCGGTGGACGAGCCGAGTCCGGTGACCCCGAGCTTCTTGCCCTTGAAGTCCTTGGGTGAGGTGAGACCGGCGGCGGCCTTGTTGGAGACCACCTCGACCTCGCCGGAGGCGTGCGAGAACTGCACGACGGACTCCACCTGCTTGCCCTTGACCTGGAGGTCGAGCGTGTGGTCGTAGAAGCCGACGACGCCCTGCACATCACCGGAGACGAGCGAGGTGGTGGCCTGCACACCGGCGGGCTCCGTGAGGAGTTCGACGTCGACGCCCTCGTCCTGGAAGTAGCCGAGCTTCTGGGTGAGCATCGCGGGCATGTAGATGACCTTGTCGAGGCCGCCCACCATGATCTTGACCTTGCCGCCGGAGCCGGAGTCCGAGGAGTCGCCGCCACAGGCGGTCAGGGTGCCGAGGGCGAGCGTCGCGGCGAGCGCGGCGGCCGGGATCCCGAGATGTCTGTGCATGGTTCACGTCCTTGTGAAGAGGTGCTGGGGGCGGAGAAGGGCCCGGGGAGGGCCGGAAAGGACCGGAAGACCCGGGAACGGGGAGGGAGAGCGGGGGCGGGGCGGGGAGGTGGGCCGGGAGGGCCCGGGGTCAGCGATCGGTGCCGGCCTCGACGGGCTTCCAGCGGAAGAGCCGCCTCTCCAGGAACGACAGCAGCCCCTCGGCGAGCAGCGCCACCACGGCGAGGATCACCATGGCCGCGTACACACCGGCCGCGTTGAAGGTGCCCTGCGAGGCGGAGACCAGCAGACCGAGCCCCTTGGTCGCGCCGATGTACTCGCCGACGATCGCGCCGATCAGCGCGAAGCCGAAGCTGACATGCAGGCTGGTGAAGATCCACGAGGTGGCCGACGGGATGACGACCTGGAGTGTGACCTGCCGGTTGCTCGCGCCGAGGATCCGGGCGTTGGAGACCAGATTGCGGTCGACCTCCCGCGCGCCCTGGAAGGCGTTGAAGAAGACGGGGAAGAAGACGAGCACGACGGCCGAGGCGATCTTCGAGGCCGGGCCGAGACCGAACCAGATCAGGAAGATCGGGGCGAGGACGATCCTCGGCAGCGCGTTGAGCACCTTGATGTAGGGGCCCAGTACCTCGGCGAGAAAACGGATCCGGCCGAGCGCGATCCCCAGCACCACGCCGCCGATGACCCCGATGATCCAGCCGAGGAGCGCTTCGTAGAGCGTGTACCAGATCTGCTCCCAGAGGGTGCCCTGCGGGGTCCCGTGCAGGGCCCACTGGCGCATCTGGTCCCAGATCTTCGACGGCATCGAGAAGTTGAAGGGATCGATGACGGCGCTCCTGGCCAGCCACTCCCACAGCCCGATCAGCGCGACGAGAAGCAGTACGCGGGCGCCCTGGACCACGATCCGGTGCTGACGGGCGGCCCGCGCCCTGGCCTGGGTGCGCTCCCCGCCGCCACCGCCGCCGGCGGCGGACGCTTTGGGCTTCCCGGGCTTCCCGGTCCTGCCGGGCTTGTCCGCCCCGCTGGTGCCGGCGGACGGAACAGTGACGGTCTCAGGCGGCATCGGCCGCACCCCTCTCGCGGGTGATCCGTACCTCTTCGCCGAGCGAGGACCAGATCTCCCGGTAGATCTCGATGAAGCGCGGTTCGAGCCGTACGGACTCGACCTTGCGGGGACGCGGCAGGTCGATGGTGAAGACCTCCTTGACGGTGGCGGGGCCCGCCGTCATCACCACGACCTTGTCGGCGAGGGCGATCGACTCCTCCAGGTCATGGGTGACGAAGACGACCGAGGCGCCCGTCCCCGCCCACAGCTCCAGCAGTTCGTCCGACATCAGGGCCCGGGTCTGCACATCGAGGGCCGAGAAGGGCTCGTCCATGAGGAGGAGTTCGGGATCGTTGACAAAGGTCGCCGCGAGCGCGACGCGCTTGCGCTGACCGCCGGAGAGCTGGTGCGGATAGCGGTCCTCGAAGGACGAGAGCCCGACCCGGGCGAGCCACTCACGGGCCCGCTCCCTCGCCTCGCCCTTCGGTACACCGCGGAAGCGCGGTCCCGCCATCACATTGGAGAGGACGGTGCGCCAGGGGAAGACCGCGTCCTGCTGGAAGACGAAGCCGATCTTGTCGCCGATACCGCTGACCGGCTCACCGGCCACCAGCACCTCGCCCTCGGTGGGCTCCTCCAACCCGCTGACCAGCGTCAGCGTCGTCGATTTACCGCAACCGGTGGGGCCGACCACCGCGACGAACTCGCCGCGCTCGACCGTCAGATCCAGATCCCTGACGGCGGTGTGCAGCGCCCCCGACGGAGTCCGGAATGCCTTGCTCGTTCCCCGCAGCTCGATGGCGGGGCTCGTATTGCTGCTCATGGGCCGGGAGGCTAGGAGCGCCATGGGCCGGGGCGGCAGTCTTGTGGGCGCAATCCGTCTTTGTGCGCGCAAACCCCGTTCTGCTCATTCTGCCCACCCGAGAACCACAAAAGCGTGGCACGGGGCTGGGCAGCCGCTCTCCGGCGGCTTACGTTGCGTGCACAGCGATGTTAAGCGGACCGGCCTGTTCCGCGCGGGGAGCGGCCGGATGATCCCGACAGCCGGGAGTGATCCGGAGCGCCGGTAGTGATCCGGAGAGCCGGGGAGGAGAAGGGAGACGGGATGCGGTTGCGCTGGCCCCGGCGGGTCGCCGCCCAGGTCCTGGTGGTGCAGCTCGCCATCACCACGGGGGTGATGGTGCTGGCCACCGGACTCTTTCTCGCCCCGCTCGGCTCCGAGCTGGACGACGCGGCCACGCGCCGCGCCCTGGCCATCGCCGAGACCACCGCCGCCGATCCGGACATCGCCGAGGGGCTGCTCACCAGCGCGCCGACTCCGGCCGGTCCGGTGCAGACCGAGGCGGAGCGGATCCGCCGGGCGACCCAGGCGCTCTATGTGGTGGTGCTGGACACCCATGGTGTGCGCTGGTCCCACACCACCACCGCCGAGATCGGCCGGCATGTCTCCACCGACCCGAGCGTCGCGCTCTCCGGTCATGAGATCCGCCAGATCGACAACGGCACACTGGGCCGCTCCGCCCGCGCCAAGGTGCCGCTGCTCGACAGCGGCGGAAGGATCGTCGGCGCGGTGTCGGTGGGTATCGCGTACAACAGCGTGCGCCAGCGGCTGATCGGTGCCATACCCGGACTGCTGCTGTGCGCGGGCGCGGCGCTGGGCGCGGGCGCGCTGGCCGCGCTCGCCGTCTCGCGGCGGCTGCGCCGTATCACGCACGGTGTCGCCTTCGCCGATATCTCGGCGCTGCTGGACGAGCGGGAGGCGATGCTCCACGGGGTCCGTGAAGGGGTCGTCGCCTTCGACCGGCAGGGCCGGATCCGGCTCGCCAACGACGAGGCGGTACGGCTGCTCGGGTTCGACGCGGACGCCACCGGCCGCGCGCTGGACGAGGTGCTGGCGCCGGGCCGTACGACGGACGTACTGGCGGGACGGGTGGACGGCACGGATCTGCTGACCGTCAGCGGCGGCCGGGTCCTGGTCGCCAACCGGATGCCGACCCGGGACGGCGGGGCCGTGGTGACCCTGCGGGACCGGACCGAACTGGAACTGCTCGGGCGTGAGCTGGACAGCACCCAAGGGCTGCTCGACGCGCTGCGCGCACAGGACCACGAGCACGCCAACCGGCTGCACACCGTGCTCGGACTGCTCGAACTCGGCCGTCATGAGAAGGCGGCGGAGTTTGTCGCCGGTGTCGCCAACGCGCACCGGGCCACGGCGGAGCAGATCGCCGAGCGGGTACGCGATCCGCTGCTCTCGGCGCTGCTCGTGGGCAAGGCGGCCATCGCGGCCGAGCGCGGTGTCTCCCTGCGGGTCTCCCCCGCCACCCTGCTGCCGGACCGCGTGGTCGATCCGCGCGATCTGGTGACCGTACTCGGCAATCTCATCGACAACGCGCTGGACGCCGCAGCCGGGTGTCAGGCCGAGCCCTTCGTGGAGGTCGAGCTGCGTGCCGAGCGCACCACCGTGGTGATACGGGTCTCCGACTCCGGGCCGGGAGTACCGCCGGAGCTGCGCGAGCGTGTCTTCGCGGAGGGCTGGTCCACCAAGCGGCCCGCCGCTCCCCCGCTGCCGGAGGAGCCCTCCGATCCCCCGCGTCCGGCCTTCCGGCGCGGCAGGGGCATCGGACTGGCCCTCGTACGCCGGCTCTCCGAGCGGTACGGCGGTATGGCCCGGGTGACGGCGCGCGCGGGCGGCGGCGCGGTCTTCACCGTCGTACTGCCCGAGGCACTCGCCTCGGACGACCTGGCGGGGGACGCTCCGCCCGTGGCCGGGGACGCCTCCCCCGCGCCTCAGCTCACACCGGCGGGAGACTCACGGTGATCGATGTACTCGTGGTGGACGACGACTTCCATATCGCCGAGATCAACGCCGCGTATGTGGCCCAGGTGCGGGGCTTCCGTGTCATCGGCCGCGCCCATACCGCCGCCCAGGCCCTGGCCACCCTGGAGCGCGCCCATGTCGATCTCGTCCTGCTCGACCACTATCTGCCGGACGAGACGGGCCTGACGCTGGTGCGGCGGATGCGGCAGCTCGGCCACCACGCCGATGTGATCATGGTGACGGCGGCCCGTGATGTGGCCACGGTGCAGGCGGCGATGCGGTACGGAGCGCTCCAGTACCTGGTCAAACCGTTCAGCTTCGCCGGGCTGCGGGCGAGACTCGACGGCTATGCCGCCATGCGCCGCACCCTCGACGGTGTCGGCGGGCGCGGGGAGGCGGGCCAGGAGCAGGTGGACCGTATCTTCAGTGCGTTCAAGATCGCGGACTCCCCTCGCTCGGAGCTCCCCAAGGGCCACTCCGTGGCGACCGTCGCCCTCATCCGGCGCACGCTGGGCGAGGCCGAACACCCGCTCTCCGCGCACGAGGTCGCGGAGCGCACCGGTGTCAGCCGCTCCACGGCCCAGCGCTATCTCAAGTATCTGGAGCGGACCGGGCATATCAGTCTGACCCTGAAGTACGGCGACACCGGCCGCCCGGAGCACCGCTACGCGTGGGCGCCCACGAGGTGAGAGCGGCGCCGACGAATGGGCGCCGACGAGCCGGGACCCGCCGGCACGCGTCGTACCGGGCCGGCGCCGAAGGCCGACGCGGTACGACGGGGGCGCGGGTGATCAGCCGCACTCGCGGGCGGCGGGGTCAGCCGCTCTTGCGGGCGACGGCGCCGTACATGGCTATGTCACGGTCGTCTATGGGTTCCTGATCGGGGTCGGGCCGCCAGTGATGGACCTGCGTCAGCCCTGGCTCGACCAGATCGAGGCCGGCGAAGAAGCTCTCCGCCTCGGCGTGGGTACGCAGCTGCATGGGCATACCACGGCTGGCGTACTCGGCGGCGACCCGGCCGACCTCGACCGGAGCGAAATCGGCGGTGCCGATGGTCATGGCCAGGAAGCTGCCCGCGGGCAGCGGGTCGAGCAGCCGCTGGACGAGACCGTGATCGTCGTCGCTGTCGAGAATGAAGTGCAGAATGCCGATGATCATCAGTCCGACCGGCTCCTTCAGATCCAGGAGTTCCTGGAACTGGGGGGAGCCGATGATGGCCTCCGGGTCCCGCATATCGGCGTCGACGTACGCCGTACGGCCTTCGGGGGAACTGGTCAGCAGCGCGCGGGCGTGGGCCAGCACGATCGGGTCGTTGTCGACATAGACGATCCGGGCGTCGGGGCGTTCCCTCTGCACCACCTCATGCACATTGGGCGAGGTCGGCAGGCCTGTGCCGATGTCCAGGAACTGCCCGATACCCTCCTCCCGCGCCAGATGGCGGGCCGCGCGGTGCATGAACTCCCGGTTGGCGCGCATATGGACCGGCAGCGCGGGCCACCCCTCGCACATCGCGTCGCCGGCCTCCTGATCGACCGGATAGTTGTCCTTGCCGCCCAGGATGTAGTCATAGACGCGCGCCGAATGCGCCTCGCCGGTGTTGAAACGGTCGTCCGAAGAGCCCTGCGGTGCCACCTTCACTCCTCCCGGGTACCGGGGCCCGTGCCATGGGGTACCCGTGTACCAGTCCCGGTCCCGTCGGCGCCCGGCCAGGCCCGGCCCCGATCAAAGCCTTGGCCCGAGTCTAAGCGCTCAGTGATCTTTTGCGGTATGGCCCGGACCGGCACCGCAGGGGGGAAGCGGCGGAGGGTGGAAGGCGGAGGGTGGCAGCAGGGGCCGGGGAGGGGCCCTTCTCGGCGAGCGCCCGGCGTGGTGCCGAGCGCGCTGTGTACCGGGGCGCCGCGCGTGCTATTTCGCGAGCGCCGCGCGTTCGATGCTGGCGGCGAACAACGGGGTTTCACGGTTGTTGTGGTCACTGGAGGCCAACTGCCGCTCGTGCGCCGCCTGTTCGAAGGAAATGTCATGCTCCTTGAGGAATACGAGGAATTCCTCCGTGGGATGCGAGACCACCGAATTGGTGTATTCGCAGCGCTCGTCGTCGATCGGCCTGGCGCTCAGATCCCAGACCACCTGCACCTTCGTCCGCCCCTGGAGGGTGTAGACATCGGAGGTGGAGACCATATGGCAGTGGTCGGCCTGGGTGATCTCCCCGACATAGTGCTGGATCACCAGTCCGGTGCCGATCATTTCGACATTGACCGACATAGGACGCCCGTCGTCGGTCGTGGTGGCTCCGGCGGCTATGTGATCGGGGGGCGCGCAGCGCTGATATTCGGCGTCCGGAAGACCGAAGAGCCAGGCGGCGATATCCACTTTCCCGATCGGCGCACGGATCGGGGCATGCACGGTCGACTCCGAGAGAACGAGATCGGCACGCACGGTCGTCATGTCCTTACCTCCTCGACGTGGACTGTCGGTGGCAAGGACGTCGTTCTTCGCATTCTCTGCCGCCATACGGGCCCATTTCCGTACCACTTTATTTTGCGGGCCGACCGTCCACATCTTGAGCGCCCCGAGCCACCCGAAACGATCACTCTCCGCGACCGGACACGCACGGAGCGGCGACTTGACAGACAGTCAGGTGCGCCACTAAATCTAGCGACATGACATTCATTTCCAATAGAAGAGACCACTGATGCGTGTCGCGTTCGTCGGAAAGGGCGGCAGCGGCAAGACCACGCTGTCGGCTCTCTTCGCCCGTCATCTCGCGCGCTCCGGCGCGCCCGTCCTCGCCATCGACGGCGACATCAACCAGCATCTCGCCGAGGCTCTCGGCTCCGGTACGGACGAGGGCGGGGGTGGGGACGGGGATGGGGGCCAGGGCAACTCCTTCACCGCCCCGCCGCTCAGCGCGCGGCTGGCGGAGATCAAGGACTGCCTGCGGGGCGGCAATCCACTCATCGCCTCACGGGAAGTCATGATCAAAACCACTCCGCCGGGGCGCGGCTCCACCCTGCTCCGTCTGCTCGGTGACGATCCGGTGCACGCCCGCCATGTACAGGAGGTGGGCGGGGTTCCGCTGATGGTGACCGGTGAGTTCGACGAGAGCGATCTGGGGGTGGCCTGCTACCACTCCAAGCTCGGCGCGGTGGAGCTGTATCTCAACCATCTCGTCGACGGGCCCGGCGAGTATCTCGTCGTCGACATGACGGCGGGCGCCGACGCCTTCGCCTCCGGTCTGTTCACGCGGTTCGACCTGACGTTCCTGGTCGCCGAACCCACCCGTAAAGGTGTCTCGGTCTACCGCCAGTACCGCGACCACGCACGAGAGTTCGGGATCCCTCTCGCGGTCGTCGGCAACAAGGTCACCGGGGAGGACGATCTGCTCTTCCTCAAGGAGCATGTCGGCGACGATCTGCTGGCCCACTGTGTGCACTCGCCGTTCGTACGGGCCCAGGAGCAGGGGCGGGCCCGGGGAGATCTGGAGGCGCACAATCTCCACGCCCTGGAGCGGCTGCGCTCCGCGCTCGACGCCCGTACGAAGGACTGGACGGCCTTCCAGAAGCATGCCGTCGAATTCCATCTGCGCAACGCCACGGCCTGGGCCAACCGGGCCACGGGCATCGACCTCGCCACACAGATCGACCCCGGCTTCGAACACGGCCCGGCCGCCCTGATGTCCACGGTCTGACGCCGACGGCCTGACGTCGACGGTCCGATGTCGACGGTCCGACGTCGACGGCCCTATTCCGACGGTCCGGCCGCACTCCGGCCACGCCCGTACCCCCATGAACACCTAGCGAGAGGACCTCTCCTCATGTCACTCGATGTCTCCCCCGAACTGCTCGCCGACGCCGAGCGGGGCGAAGTCCGCGAAGACGACTTCGTGACCACCGTGCGTACGTCCCTTCCGTACGCGTACGACCTGATCGCCGGGCTCGTCGAAGAACTGCGGGCCGGCACGGGCGAGTTCGCCGACAACCACACCCCGCCGCCCTCGGAGAAGGACCGCGGCCAGCTTCTGCGGGCGCTGTCCAGCGACGCCATCCGCGGCAGTCTGGAGCGGCACTTCGGTGTGGGCCTGGCCTTCATGAACTGCCACCGGGTCGCCGTCTTCCGGCCCGAGGCGGTCGGCGGCAGTACGCACACCCGGTTCACCTCGCTGCGCTCGCAGCTCCTCAACCAGTCACCGGAGTTCCGCGACTGCTGAGCCCGCGCGGGTGGCGGGTGGCGGGCGACGGGTGGCCTGGGCAAGGACCGTCCGGGCAACGTCCACCCGAGCGAGGACCACCCGAGCGAGGACCACCCGAGCGAGGACCACCTGAGCGAGGAGCGGGCCCCGGCTGCGCCCCGGGGCCCGGTCTCCTTCAGTGTCGCAGTTCCCGGTACGACGGTGCCACCTGGCGAGCGGGCGTATCTCCTCCGACACCTGTACGCATACCGGCAGTGCCCACCCTCCGGAGTGAAAGGCTCCGAACTTCCTGTCGCGGCAAGGCGGTCTGCCTAGGCTGAGGCGCCCATGGAACGACAGGGGGAGGCCATGCCCATCCCGATCATCACCGCGGGCCCGGCGCGGGCGGGGAACGCGGACGGACAGCGAAGGTCCTCGGCAAGCGGCCGGAAGACCGCCTGATGACACTGCCCGACCCCGTCGCCTCCCGCGCCGTGCTCATCGGTGTCGACGAGTACACGGTCCTGGACCAACTGCCCGCGGTGGCCAACAACATCGCCGGTCTCGCCAGACTGCTCACCGGTCCCGGCTCATGGGGCCTGCCGGACGAACACTGCGTCGTACTGTCCAACCCGCGGACTCCCGGCGAGGTCCTCGACGCGGTCCACACCGCCGCGGCTCAGGCGAAGGGCGCGTTCCTCGTGTACTTCGCGGGACACGGACTGCGGGCGCGGGACATGAATCTCCATCTGGCACTGCCGGACTCGCACCCCGGTCGTCTCTACCACGCGGTGAACTACAACGACATCCGCGAGCAACTGGTCCATGAATGCGGGGCGCTGAGCCGTGTCGTCATCCTGGACTGCTGCTACGCCGCCGCCTCCATGCGCGGCTATATGGGCCGGCCGGACCACCTCGCCGATCTCGCCGATCTCGCCGACCGCAGCAGTGTGGAAGGCACCTATGTCATGGCGGCGTCGGGCGAGACGAAGCCCGCCCTCTCCCCGGCGGGCGAGCACCACACCGCGTTCACCGGCGAGTTGCTGAAGGCGGCCACCGAGGGGGTGCCCGACGGCCCGGAAATCCTCGACATGAGGACGCTCTTCCTGCATGTGCGGCGGGAACTGGTCGCGAAGAGCCGCCCGGTGCCCCAGCAGCGCGCCCGCAACGGCGGCCACAGCATCGCTCTCACCCGCAATCACTGGTCCCCCACCCCGGGGCCCGAGGCCGCCGCCTACGCCTCGGCGCTTCGGGAGCTGTTCCGGTCCGCCACCGGGCGAGGAGCTGACGCCGATCGAGGAGCTGACGTCGGTCCAGGAGTTGACGTCGGTCCAGGAGTTGACGCCGGTCCAGGAGCCCCCGCCGGTCGCGGAGCCGACCTTGAACCGCTCGCCACCCGGGCCTCGGTCACCATCAGCACCGTTCAGCGGTATCTCCGGGGAGAGCGCGTCGCCCCGAGGGAGTTCCTGGCACGGCTCGCCGAGATGCCGGACGCCCATGGTGCCGTACCGTCCGCGGCGGAACTCGACCGTATCCACGGCCTGCGGCGTGAGGCGCAGAAGGCCGCGCCGGACGACTCGACGCGGCTGCTGTACTGGCAGGAGGAGGTCGAACGGCTCCAGGCCGCACTCGCCATGGCGCTCGACCGGCTTCATGACCAGGAGCGGAGCGCCGGCCGTGAACTGGCCCTGGTCGAGGAGAGACTGGCCGGGCTCGGCCGTGAACTGGCCGACGCCCACCTCCGTATGCGGCGCGCGGAGAGCGAGCGGGACGAAGCGGTCGCGCTGGCCGACGCGCGACGGCACCAGCTCGATCACGCCCGCGACTACACCCGCCGGATCGAGGGCGAACTGACGCGGCAGACGGACCTGGTCCAGCGGCTGGAGACCGAGGTGAAGGTGCTCCAGGGGCAGGTGGGCCGACTCCTCTCCCCGGACGCCCCGCCCCGGACCGGGGACCCGGAGTCTCTCGTCGGCGCCGTTCCCCGGGTCACCGGCGCGCACGCGACGGCGGGCACCGGGACACGGACGCGGGAACATCCGCCGCAGGCCCCCGGGCGGCCTTCCGCCCCCGGGGAAGGAAGCACCACATCCGCCCCGAGACCGGTCCGGGGCGGCTGCCTGTTCGGCGTCCTCATCAGCCTGCTCTACACCGTGGCCTCCTGCGAGGTCAGTACCTGGGACGTGCCGTTGAGGTTCGACAGCGGCAGAAAGCCCGCCTCGGTGGAGAAGCCGCACTACTCCGAGGTGTCAGGACCGCGCCATTTCTGGGATGTGACGGAGCGCGTCGAGAGCACCTTCCGGCCCGACGGCGACGGCGCGGCCGACACCCTGCGCGGCGACCTCACCGTCTCGCTGCGCGCCGGGTGCGAGGACAGGACCGTCGACTGGGAGATCGCCGTCGACGGCGCGCGTACGGGACACGGCTCACTGACCGGGAAGCGGGAACACCTCGTGCCCGTCGACTACGACCTGCCGCGCACCCCCGAGACCGTCACGCTCACCGCCCGTTGGGACGGCGGCACCGGCTCCTGCGGTGACTTCGGCCTGGTCTGGAACATCCCTCGGCTGACCAGGGACTTCACCTTCCTCGGCTTCTGAGCCGGTCGAGGACAGCACGGGCGAGGGCAGGACGGTCGAGGACAGGACGGTCGGCGACCGGCGAGGAACGGCGAGCGGGAACGCGAGTGGGAGCACGGGTGGAACACGGAAGCAAGCGGGGAGAGTTCTGGGGACTGGGCGCTCTGGGCCTGCTCGCCTGTGCGGTCTTCCTCGCCATCAATCTGGGGTCGTGCAGCACCCACCCCCTGCCGCTGGAGCACTCCGGCGGCGCGTCACCCCTCGCCGAGTCCAGGACCGTGGGGGCGAAGACCGCCGCCCGTACGGTGGATCATTACCTATGGGACGTACGAAAACGTCTCAGCAGCTCCTTCACGGTGGAACAGGTCTTCGGCGACGGTGAGATCACCCGTCTGCTGGGCCACTTCGATGTCTCGGTGCCGCCGGACTGCGCCGACCGGACCGTCCACTGGGAGATCACCGCCGACGGCGAGCGGATCGGGCAGGGCCGGCTGCGCTGGCTCCGGAAGTACGAGGTCCCCACCGAGCTGCCGGTCCACGGCACCCCCGCCACGATCACGGTCACGGCGTGGTGGAACGGCGGCACCGGCACCTGCCCGTCCTTCGCCCTGGGCTGGGACGACCCGGGTCTGGACCGGGAGGCGGACTTCAACTTCCTGGACCCGGACTTCTACCCCGGCTGAGACCCGGGCTTCCGCACCGGCCACGGACTTCCGCCCCGGCAGGCCCCGCCGCCGATGCGGTGGATGCGGGGCCTGGTGCCGGGGCAGGCCGTCCCTACCGGGCTCCCGCCGGAACCGGTGTGCCGCCGGGGACGTTGGTGAGCGGGCGCCCGGCCCGGTCCTTCTCCGCCGACCGCGTGAGCGACTGCGTCGGTGACGGCGACTGCGACGGCGACGGGGCGAAGACGTCCGTGACGCACCGGCCCTCGACATCGGCGCGCGGTGCGAACACCACGTCCAGGCAGTCGTCGTCGGTCGGCGACCAGGTGATCGCCGTCCAGTGGCCGAGGCGGTCGCCCAGCCGGTGGAACTCCTCCGGGTCCGGGGCCGGTGGCCTGGTCCCGGGAGCACGCACGGTGCCCGCACCCGCACCCGCACCCGCACCGGCACCCACACCCGCACCGGCATCGGCACCGGCATCGGCACCGGACAGTTCGTCCAGCGTGGCGAGGTCTTCGCGCAGACGGGCGTTGGGCACTCCCGTGACACGGACCGGGAGGGTCCGCGCGAGACGGGTCGCGAGGTCGTCCAGGCTCGTCACCTCGGTACCCCAGGCGAGCGTCGGCACGGAGGCCATCGGGACGGTATCGGCCGGGGGCGTGGCCAGGAGCACGTCGTAGCGGTAGCGGTTCAGCTCGTTGTGGGCCGCGCCCCGCTTCGTGCGTACGTCGACGGCGACCACCCCGCCCGACCGCTCGGCGAAGGCCGTGAAGTACGCCGGATCCAGCAGCAGTTCGTTCTCCGTCTCCATCGCCCGGTCGACCAGGGCGCGCCGCGTCGCCGCGTCGGTTCCGGCCGGTGCCCGCCGCCGCTGCACCGCGCTGGTGAAGCACTCCTGGAGCCGCAGGTTGCGGACATCGCCGATGAAGACCCGGCCGCCGGCGGCCAGCAGGGGCAGCACGCCCGTCAGCACACCGGTCAGATAGTCGCCGCTCGGGAAGTACTGGACCACCGAGTTGATCACCACGGTGTCGAAGTAGCCGTCGGGCAGTCCGGTGGTCACGTGGGCGGGCTGGGCTCGCAGCTCCACCCGCTGCCGGAGCGCGGGATGGGCTTCGAGCTGCCGGTCGAGTGTCTCGACGGCGACCGGCGACAGGTCGGTGCCCACGTACTTCTCGCAGTGCGGGGCGATACGCGCCAGGAACACCCCACTGCCGACACCGATCTCCAGGACCCGGCGCGGGCGGGTCTCCAGGACGCGGTCGACGGTCGCGTCCCGCCATTCGCGCATCTCCGCGACGGGGATGGCCGATCCGTCGTAGCTGCTGTCCCAGCCGGTGAAGTCCTCCCCCATCGCGTCCCAGGAGCCGGCGTACGAGGTGTCGTACACCGTGCGCCAGGTGTCGAGCCACTCGTCCTCCGCCGTCGCGGTGGTGCCCGTCGCGGTGCCCGTCTTGGTGGCGGGAGCAGTGGCGGCGGGCGGTCCCGTCGGCCGGAGGCCGTCGAGCGCCGGCAGCAGTCTCTCGTCCGCGCGCCGCTGCTCGGTGTCGCGGTCCTCGATCTCCGGGTCCGGGACCGCGTCCGGCAGGGCGTCCTCGACGAAGCGCAGCTTGCGGTTGAACCACGCCCGGACGGTCCAGAGCGTGAGCAGCAGGCCGCTGACGACGATGACCAGGGCGAGGCCGCGGCCGGGGCCCGTACCCAGCACGGTTCCGAAGGAGCCGGCCAGCGCGCCGTCCGGCATGAGCATCGGACGGAAGACATGGTCGGCCAGCGGCCCGACGACCAGATAGCCGAGCGGCATGGTGGCCGTGACGACCGTGATGAAGATGGCCAGGACCCGGCCCTGGAGCTCCAGGCCGACCTTCCGCTGGAGCAGCGCGATCCAGTGGCCGTTGATGAGCGACTCGGTGAAGGCCATGCCGAACATGCCCGCGACCAGCAGCCACGGCCGGCCGGCCAGCCCGATCACCAGCAGCCCGAGGTTGTTGGCGCCCATGAAGAGGAGCATGCCGTCGGTACGGCGGCGGGTACCGCCCCACACGCTCATGGCGAGGGAGCCGAGCAGCGCGCCGAGGCCACCGCCGCTGAGCACCACACCGAGGGTGGCGGTGTCGTACTCGATCAGCACCAGCGGGGTGATCAGCGCGAACCCGACGGCGTACAGGGAGTGGTCGACGACGAAGTACCAGAGGACCGACTTCAGTCCGGGCCGCCGGGTGATGTAGCGCCAGCCGTTCAGCATCTCCGAGCGGACGGCCTCCTCACGGCGGCGGAACAGCCGGTCGGGGAAGCGGACCAGGAGCAGTGTGGCCACGGCCACGCCGAAGGTGGCCAGATCGATCAGAAGGATCACCGGCAGCGAGACGACGCTCAGCAGACCCGCGCCGAGCATCGGGGCAAACAGCGCGCCCGCTCCCGTACCGAGCTGGGTGATGCCGCCCGCGTGTCCGAGGAACGGTTTCGGTACGAGCTGGGCCACGGCCGCCAGATAGGCGGGCCGCTGGAAGGCGCTGGTGACGGAGGTCAGCCCGCAGAGCAGATACACGTAGGGCATGCTCACGCGGTCTCCGGTGAGCAGCCCGATCATGCCCAGCACGGCGAGTCCGGCGGCCAGGTCGCTGAAGAGCATCACCTTCCTGCGGTCGTAGCGGTCGGCCACCACACCGGCGAGCGGTCCGACCAGCAGGCCGGGCAGCAGTGAGACGGCGGCGACGAACGCGAAGGCGGTCACCTGGCCGGTCCGCTGGTACACCCACAGGCTCATGACGAGCTGGCTCAGCGCGCTGCCGACGGTCGACACGAACTGCCCCGCCGCGACGGCCGAGAACCGGCCCAGACTCGGCTCGGGTCCGGACGGCCGCGGACGGGCGGCCGGAAGCGGCGCCGCCCGTGAGGTCCGCGCGCTCCGGCCCGCCCGCGC
The DNA here is from genome assembly GCF_053608565.1 of Streptomyces sp. NPDC055025. Taxonomy (NCBI): domain Bacteria; kingdom Bacillati; phylum Actinomycetota; class Actinomycetes; order Kitasatosporales; family Streptomycetaceae; genus Streptomyces; species Streptomyces sp. NPDC055025. The sequence goes on along the minus strand of NZ_JBSGVS010000023.1, from coordinate 87,027 downwards.
CGCCCGCTCGGTCTGTACCGTCTGCTCGGTCCGGGCTGTCTCCTCGGTCTCCTCCGTCGCGGGGGCCCCTGTCCGTGCGCCGGGGTCCTGCGGGGAGGCATCCGGTGCGGCTCGGCGCCCGGCCCAGGCCGCCACCTCCTCCGCCAGTTCCACCGCCTGGTGCTTGAGGAAGCCGTGACCCGCCTTCGGGATCACCGCCAGTTCGACATCGTCCGCGTAGTGCTCCCACTCGCGGAAGCGCTCGGTGTACAGCTCGGTGACGCGGTCCTTGGAGCCGACCACGCTCAGCAGCGGGGCCTTCAGCGCCTGGCCCCGTCCCCGGCTGAGCGTGCGGGCGTAGTAGTGCTCGGAACCGCGCTCGTCATGACGTACCGAGCGCATCGCGAAGGCGTACTCCGCCGGGTCGTCGAATTCCGACATCCCGCCGCCCAGCGCGCGGATCTCCTCCAGGATGGCGCGGTCCGACACCAGCCGGTCGACCGGGAAGTGCCGGTAGACCCAGTCGAAGAACCGTCCGGGCAGCCGGGCCATCGGGAACATCGCGCCGATCGCCACACCCGCCAGCGGCAGGCCCGCCGCCTCGGCCCGCATACCCAGTTCGAGGGTGATCGCCGAGCCGTGGCAGTGCCCGTACAGGTAGACCGGGCCCGGCAGTTCACGCATCTCGTCCAGACAGCGGTCGATCAGTTCGTCGAACGGCAGCGCCTCCTCGTCCGGACGGCTCCAGTCGCGGCCCGGACTCTGGAGCGCGTACAGCGACCAGTCGTCCGGCAGCGCCCTGGCGACCGGCTCGAAGGCGAGCGCGTGGCCGCCCGAGTACGGGATGCAGACGAGGGTGGCCGCGGCGGGGCGTTCGCGGTCCGGGGTGAGCCGGTGGAGCAGTGATCCCGCACCGGCGGAGCCGGCCGTCCCGGCCCGCGCCGGGTCCACGGGGTTCGCGGGGTCCACGGGGTTCGCGGGGTCCACGGGGTTCGCGGCGCCGGTGCGCAGAGCGATGTGCTCGGCGAGCCGCTCGACCGTCGCGTTGCGGTACAGGTCCAGCAGCGCGACCCGGACACCGCACCGCTGCTCGACGAGGCGTACCAGCCGCAGGGCGGCGAAGGAGTCGCCGCCGAGATCGAAGAACCCGTCGTTCAGCGCGATCCGCTCGCGGCCCAGCACCTCGCCCCAGAGGGCGGCGAGTTCCTTCTCGGTGCCGGTTCGCGGCTCGGTCCTGGCGCCGCTCTCCAGTTCCTCGGGAGGCTGCGGCAGCGCCTTGCGGTCCACCTTGCCGTTCGCGCCGAGGGGCAGCGCGGGCAGGATCACCGTCCTGGCGGGTATCGCGTAGTGCGGAAGGATCTCCTGCACCCCCCGGCGCAGCGCTTCCGCGGTCGGCGGCAGCGCCGGGTCGGCCGGGACGGCGTACCCCACGAGCCGGGAGACGCCCCGGGTGTCGGGACGGACCGCGACCGCCGCGGCACGCACGCCGGGCTGGGCGGCCAGCGCCGCCTCCACCTCGTCGAGTTCGATGCGATGACCGTTGATCTTGACCTGGTCGTCCAGACGGCCGAGGAACACCATCACCCCGTCGGCACGCAGCCGCGCGCCGTCGCCGGTCCGGTACATCCGGCCGCCGGGCTCCGGGGCGAACGGGTCGGGGCGGAAGCGCTCCTCGGTGAGGTCGGGCCGGGCGTGGTAGCCGGTGGCCACACCCGGGCCGCCGATCCACAGTTCGCCCGGGACGCCGAAGGGCAGCGGGCGGCCGTGCGTGTCGAGGACGTACAGCCGGTTGCCCGGGTACGGGCGGCCGATCGGCAGGGGTGCCTGCGCCGGTTCACCGCTGACGTCACCCTCGAAGTAGGCGTTGTCGACGGTGGCCTCGGTGACACCGTACGAGTTGACGACCCGTCCGCCGGGGCCGACCAGGGCCAGGGCGCGACGGTACTCGTGGACGTACCACTTCTCGGCGCCGCCGGCGAGCAGCCGCAGCTCGGGCAGCGGCTGCGGCTGCGGGGCCGGCGCCGATGGGCCCGCTCCCTGTCCGGCTCCCGGCCGGGTCTCGGCGTGGTCGAGGAGGCCGCGCAGCACGGTCGGTACCAGCTCGGCGACATTGACCCGCTCGTCGCGCAGCAGGCCGTAGAGCGCGTCCGGGTCGAGCAGGGTCTCGTGCGGGCAGACGACGATCCGGCCACCGGTGCCGAGGGCCCGCAGGGTCTCGCCGACGAAGACGTCGAACGAGGAGTTGGCGGCCTGGAGATGGGACAGGCCGGGAGTCAGCCCGTACGCCTCCCGCCACATGGCGACGGCGTGGTGGAGGTTGCCGTGCGAGACCACGACACCCTTGGGCAGGCCGGTGGTGCCGGAGGTGTAGAGGACGTACGCCGGGTCGGCGGCCGTGATCGGGTGTCGGGGCGGGGCGGCCGGTGTTCCTGCGGCGTCCGTGTCCAGGGCGGCGGCCTCAACTCCGGCTCCGGGTCCGGGTCCGACCGCGGCTCCGGGTCCGGCTCCGGTGGTGAGGATGACCGGGACACCGTCCGGTGCGACGAACCCCGTCGGGTCGCCGGGCCCGTCGGTGAGCAGCACGCACGCACCGCTGTCCGTGAACATGTGCCGCAGCCGCTCGGCCGGGTAGCGGGGATCGAGCGGGACGTAAGCCGCGCCCGCCTTCCAGACCGCGAGCACCGCCGCGTACACCGCCGGACCCTGCGGCAGATGGATACCGACCCGGTCGCCGTTGGTGACCCCGGCGGCGCGCAGCGCGTGGGCGAGCCGGTCGGCCTCCTGGTCCAACCGGGCGTAGCTCCAGTGCAGGCCGCCCTGGGTGACGGCGGGGGCGTCCGGAGTGCGGCGGGCGTGTTCCTCGAACAAGGTGTGTACGCCGCCCTGCTCAGGCGCGCCCGAAGCGCTCTGCCGCCCGTCCACCGGGGCCGTCGCCTGTTCGCCCGCCGGAGCCGTCGACGTCTGGCCCGCGGCCAGCACCTCCCGGCGCCGCTCCGGCGACAGCAGCGTAAGGCGGCTGATCGCGGCGGTGGGCTCGTCGAGCGCGCTCCCCAGCAGCGTCAGCAGGTTTTCGAGCAGCCGCTGTGCGGTGGCGCGGTCGAACAGTTCGGTGGCGTATTCCACGGACAGCACCGGCCCGGCGGCCGGGAAGTCCAGGGTGAGGGTGAGGTCGAGCTTCGTGGTTCCGGGGAAGGTGTCGCCGAGGTGTTCCACGGTCACCGCGCCGTGCCGGGCCACCGAGGCGGGTGTGTTGACGACGATCAGCATCACCTGGGTGAGTGGTCCGCGGTCGGCGCGGGGCGTCACCGGCAAGGCGCGGACCAGCTCGGACAGCGACTGGTCCGGGTGGCTGAGCGCGTCCACGACCGTTTCCGTCGCGCGGCGCAGCGCCGTCCGGAAGTCGGGGTCACCGGAGAGATCGGTGCGCAGCGGAAGGATGTTGATGAAGGCACCCACACCGCGCTCGCTGTCCGGGGCGTCGCGGTGCGCGACCGGGGCGAGCACCGTGATGTCGGTGCGCCCCGTCAGCCGGGCGACGAGGGTCTGCAGCGCGGCGAGGACGAAGGTGTGCGTCGTGGTGCCGGACGCGCGCGCCGCTTCGTCGACGCGGGTCAGCAGTGCCGGGTCCAGCCGGTGTTCGATCTTGGCGCCGGTGAAGGACCGTACGGCGGGACGCGGCCGGTCGGCCGGTACCTCCACATCCGTGTCGACACCGTCGAGCCGGTTGGTCCAGTGGCTCAGCAGGGCGGCCCGCCGGGCGGGGTCCGAGGCGGACCGCAGGGCCCGGCGCAGATGCGGGGAGAAGCGGTCGGCGGGGGTGGGCGGGGCGCCGTCGAGGAGGTGCGCGAGGTCGTCGGCGAGAACGGAGGCGGACCAGCCGTCGAAGACCAAGTGGTGTACGGCGACGACGAGTTCCCAGACATCGTCGTCCAGCCGCAGCGAAGTGGCGGCCAGCAGCGGGCCGGTGGCGAGGTCCAGGACCGTACGGCCGCGGGCGTCGGCGAGTTCGCCGCGCCGGATCTCGCGTTGCCCGGCGGGGAGTTCCCTCAGGTCGTGGGCGGAGACCTCGATGTCCGGCGTCCGTCCGCCGAACGCCATCAGCGGCCCGTCGTCCGACTGGCCGAAGACCGCGCGCAGCGCCTCGTGCCGTTCGGCCAGTCGCCGCAGTGCGGCGGTGAGGGCGTCGGGGTCCACGGGGCCGGTGACGCGGTAGCGCAGCCCGAGGGTGTGCATGGGCGTGCCGGGGTGCAGTTGTTCGGCGAGCCAGGCGTCCTGCTGGAACGGTGTGAGCGGCAGCCGGTCGTCGGCCCCGGTGTCGGCCTCGGGCCCGGTGCGAACCCCAGCCCCAGCCCCAGCCCCGGTGCCGGTGCCGGTGCCGGTTTCGGACGCGGACTCGCCCTGGTCCGGGGCGGTGTTCGGCTCGGCCTCGGCCAGAAGGGCGGACAGTGCCGCCACCGTGGGGTTCGCGTACAGATCCGCGAGGGTGAACCGGACGCGGAACGCGCGCTCGATCCTGGTGACGATACGGATCGCGGTCAGCGAGTTCGCACCGAGCAGGAACACGGAGTCGGCCGCGCCGACGGACTCCACGCCCAGTACGTCGGCGATCAGATCCGCGAGCGTCCCCTCGGTGCCGGTCAGGGGGTCCGGCGCCCCGGGGCCGGAGGCAGTGCCGGTGGGGCCGCCGGTGGGGCGGCCGGTAGGGCGGTCGGCGGAGCTGAGGGCCAGCGCGGCGAGCGCCTCGGCGTCCACCTTCCCACGGGAGTTGAGGGGGAACGCCTCGACCGGCACGAGCCGGGACGGGACCGCGTACGCGGGCAGCCGGTCCGACAGTCGCGCGGTCAGCTCGGCCAGGTCCAGATCCGTCAGCGCGGACGGGGCCGCCGAGGATTCTCCGGCGGGCAGCAGATAGCCGACGAGAGTGGCCCGTCGGGCGTCGTACCGGACGACGGCGTCGCGGACCCGGGGATCCGCGAGGAGCACCTGCTCGACCTCGGTGGGCTCGACCCGGAACCCGCGCACCTTGATCTGCCGGTCCATCCGGCCCAGATAGACGAGGCTGCCGTCGGGCAGCTGCCGGACCCGGTCGCCGGTGTGGTAATAACGGACGCCGTCCGGGCCGGTGCCGAACCGCTCGGCGGTCAGCTCGGGCAGATTCACATACCCGACGCCGACGGTGGGGCCGCCGATGTGCAGCTCACCCTCCCCGCCCGGGGCGACGGGACCCTCGCTTCCGACGATCCGTATCCGTACGCCCGGCAGCGGGCGGCCGATCGTCGCCGGCGCGTCCACGGGGCGGACCCCGGCGAGCGGTCCCGCCAGATCGTCCCAGGTCGCGACGACGGTGGTCTCGGTCGGACCGTAGACGTTGACGAGGCGTACCGGGGACCCTGCGTGCAGCCGGCGCCAGTCGGCGACGCGGTCCTGCCGGATCTCCTCACCGCCGACGCTGACGATACGGGCCGAGCCCGGCAGCCGCAGACCGTCGTGGACCATGGCGTCCACGACCTCGTGCCAGTACGCGGTCGGTATGTGCAGGACGGTGAGGCCCAGTTCACCGCACCGGTCGAGGAACGCGCCGGGGGACGCGAGCATCCCCTCGCCCCGTACGACGACGGTGGCGCCCGCGTACAGCGGCGGGAAGATCTCCTCGACGCTGCCGTCGAAGGAGATCGACGAGAACTGGAGCACCCGGTCGCCGGGCGCCAGACCGTACCCGGCGGCGATCTCCCGGCTGAAGTGGTCCAGCGCCCGTCGGGGGATGGCGACGCCCTTGGGCTGTCCGGTGCTTCCGGAGGTATGGATGATGTACGCGAGATCGTCCGGACCGGGGTCCGCCGCGACCGCCGGCCCGCCATCGTCCTCCGGCCGCGCCAGGTCCGTGCCCAGGTCCGTGTCCAGGAGCGCGGGCGGCGGCACGACCGGGGGTACGAGCGGCGGCACAGGCGCTGGTACGACCGGGGGTACCAGCGGCGGTACGGGTGGCAGCACACGCAGCCCGGCCCGCTCGAAGTCCGCCGCCCAGCGCTTGGGGGAGACGGCCACGCGGACCCCGCCACGCTCGGCGATCGACCGCAGCCGCTCGGCCGGATCGGCCGGATCGAGCGGTACGAACGCGGCGCCGGCCCGCAGCAGACCGAGCATGGCCACCACGGCGGCCGGTCCGCGCCGGGCGCACAGACCGACGTTGTCGCCCGGCCGGACGCCCGACCGCCGCAGCTCCTCGGAGTAGCGATCGACCAGTGCGTACAGCCGCCCGTACGAGATCTCGTCCGTACCGTCGGTGACCGCTATGCCGTCGGGACGGCCGTGCGCGTGCCGGGCGATGGCCGCCAGCACGTCGAGGGCGGCCGGCGGGCCGTCGGGTCCGGGGGGAGAAGGCGGAGTGGGGGTCGGTGGGACGAGCACGGTGGTTCCTTGCCTTCGGTACATGACGGGCGGGGCGGGGCTCGAAACGCGGGGTGGGACAGGGCGGGAGGGGACGGCGCGGGGTGGCCTGCGCGGGGTGGCCTGCGCCGGACGGCACAGCGCCGGGCGCGGCCGCGTGGCGCTTCGGGACGGGACGGGGCGCCGCGCGGCGGGAGCACGGTGGAGTGGTGGACGGCCGGTGGAGTGGTGGACGGCCGACGCCGTGGTGAGCGGTCGGTGCCGTGGTGAGCGGTCAGCGGTCGGCCGTCAACGGTCGGCGGCCGGCCGTCATGGCGAGGGCCGGCCGTCACGGCAGAGGCCGGCGGGCAGGGCTCAGCCGTCAGCCGGCGTCGGCGTCGGTGTCGGTGTCCCTGCCGACCAGCAGGTAACCCAGTTCGAGCGCGGTGGAATCGACGCGTACGTCCGGGTGCGCGAAGTCGACGACGTCCAGCCGCGCCCGGTCGAAGAGCTCGTCCCAGAACGCGCGCTTCTCCAGCCGCTGTTCGGTGATGACATGCAGCAGGAAGTACGGGTTGTAGTACGAGAGCCCGAGCGCGTGGGCCATGGTGCCCGGATCGTCCAGCTGATGGTCCACCTCGATGACCAGCCAGTGGGCGCCCGGGTGGTTCTCCATGGTCTTGCGCAGCAGTTCCTCGACCGCCGACTCGCTCTCCTGCTCCAGCATCTCCTGGAGGACGAAGGCGGTCAGGAAGCAGAGGGTGCCGTCGGTGGGCAGTTCGAAGGCCGCGGCGTCGGCCGCCCGGCCCCGGTGGATGGTGATCCGGTCGGACAGCCCCTCGGCCTCGACGCGCTCGGCCGCCAGCCTGCTGCCCACCTCGTCGGGCTCGACGCCCACCCCGCGCAGACCGGGACGGCGGCGGACCAGCTCGGTCAGGAAGGCCGCGTCCCCGCAGCCGAGGTCGACCACGGTGAGGCCCTCGCCGGGCAGCGTGTCCAGCAGCCGGTCGGCCAGCGGCAGCGCGTCGAACATGCTCATCCCGCACGATCCGGCGCCCACCTTGGCGCCGTCACGGCTCGCGAACGGAGCGCCCTTCTTCAGTACGTCGCCGAGCTGGCCGAACGTCTGCGCGTACCCGCCCACCAGAAGTGTGTACCAGGGCTGGAACGGCGCGAGGGCCGCCGCCTTGCCGGTGAGATGCCAGCCTTCGTCCGCCCCTCCGGTCCGCCGGGCGAGGTAGCCCTCGTTGGCGAGATAGAGACAGAAGCCGGCGAACCGCTCGGCATCGAATCCGTGCCGTTCGGCGAGGTCGGCGGAGGTGAGGCCGGGTTCCGCGGTGAGGGCTGCGTACACCCCGCTGTCCATCATGGTGTGGAGCGCGTGGGCGAGCGCGAGGTGACGGATCGGCTGGATCGCCTCGACGAGCCGGTGCTCGAAGTCGGTCGGTACGGCGGTGGCGTCGTTCATGAAACGTTTCTCCAACTTGCTGGTGGCGAGGTCAGACGCGCTGGGGCGCGGTGCGCGGGGGTGTGTGCGCGGAATCGATCGCGCTCAGCTCGTGGATGAGCCGATCGAGGTCGTCATGGGTCCCGACGGAGATACGCAGCCATCCGGGCAGGCCGAGCGGCCCGCAGTCCTTGACCCATACGTCCCGGTCGCCCAGCCCGCGGACGACATCGGCCGAGGACAGTCCGTCCCGGCAGCGGGCGACGACGAAATTGGTGTGCGTGTCGCGCGCCTCGGCGAACACCGGATGCGAACCCAGCGCCTCTACATACCGAGGGCGGTCGGCGAGCACCTGGGCACACAGCCGCAGCCGGTGCGCGGGGTCTTCGAGGGAACCGGCCAGGGCGTGCAGGGCGATGGAGTTGACGGAGTGGAAGCGCTGCCGGGGGCGCAGCCGGGAGATGAGCTCGGGCACACCGATCAGCGCGCCGAGCCGCACACCGGCCAGGCCGTGGCTCTTGGAGAAGCTGCGGAACAGCAGCAGCCCCGGGTGGGTGCCGAGGGGGTACGGGTCGGTCAGCGCACTCCGTACGTCCGGAGCGGCGAAGTCGGCGTACGTCGTGTCGAGGAAGGCCAGCTCCGCGCCGGCGACCACCGCGTCGACCCACTCGGAACGGAACAGATGGCCGGTCGGGTTGTGCGGCTGGGCGAGGAACAACGCGCCCCCGCGCGCGAGTTCGGCGGGCGCGACAGCGGGTTCCCAGTGCTCGTCCAGCGGGATCGCCCGAGCCGTACGGCCGAGCACCAGGGCCCGGTCGAGGTAGGCGTCGAAGCCGGGCGAGACGAAATACGCGGTGTCGACCAGGGACAGCGCGAGGTCGACTGCCTCGTCCACACCGTTCGTCAGGAGTACGGACTCCGCCTCCACCCCGTTCTCCCGGGCGACGGCCTCGGTCACCTCGCCCAGCAGTCCGCGCGGATACCGGTGGAGGTCGGCCGCGTTGGCGACGACGCGGGCGATCGCCGCCGGAGAGGGTCCGCTGGCGCACTCGTTCCAGTCGAGGCGCAGGCCGGAGGTCCCCCCGTGAACAGTGCTCTGCATATTCGTTCCGTTCCATGGGGTGTTTCCGCGGCCACCGGAGAGTTTCTGCTCAAGGTGAACTTCCCCAGGGAGAAGGGTGAATTGCCGACCACGGGGCGAAGATCAATTTCCGCCCCTGACCTGGTCGTTCTCAGCCGTCGGCGGCCGTGATGCGCACGTGATCGATGTCTTCGTCCAGAAAGGTGGCCAGGGCTTGGCCTTCGGCGTGAACGGCTTCCTGTTCCGCGGTGGAGAGGGAGCGAAGCGGGGTGATGGCGAGTCGGCTGCCGCGCACGGTCCAGGTCGCGGAGACGCGTCCGTCGACGAGGACGGCGCGCAGGCCGGCGACGGACAGGCCGAGGTGGGCGTCGTCGATGATGCGGGAGCGGTCGTGGTAGCCGAGGATCACATTGTCGAAGGCCGGGAGGAAGCGGACGGGCGCGGGGGTGTCGGGGTGCGGGCGCGGCGCGTCGGGCAGGTCGAGGAGTTCGCGGCCGCGTTCGTCGCGGAAGGTGACGAGCTCCTCGCGGACGGCTCTGACGGCGGCGGGGAGTCCGGCGAGGCCGCACCAGGCACGGATGTCCGCTGTGGCTGCGGGCCCGTGGACGGCGAGATAGCGCCGTACGAGCTGTTGCCCGGCCGGGTCGGCCCCGTCGGTCGGGTCGGCCCCGTCGGCCTCGTCGGCCGGGTCGCTCGCGTCGGCCACGTCGGCCGGGTCGGGGGAAGGCGGATCGATGTCGCGTCCGAGCCAGGTGGCCAGGGGCAGGTTACGTACGCCTGCCCTGGTGTGCCACAGTCCGCGGGGCGGGAGCTGGACCATCGGAATCAGGGCGGCGACGAGCAGTTCGCCCAGAGCGCGGCGTGGTGGCGTGGGCCAGCGGTCCTGGAGTGCCTGAACGAGTTCGGCCATGGTGCGGGGCCGGTGGTCGGCCATCACCGCCCTGCCTGCCGCGGCGACCTCGTCGAGGTCGATGCCGGCGAGTTCGCGCCGGTAGGTCCCCAGCACCCGCCGGCGCAGCATGGAGTCATGGCGGGCGCGCCAGGCCAGCGCGTCGTCGGCGGTGACGAGGTGGACGGTACGGCGCATCAGGTGTGTGCGCACGACCTCCCGCCCTGTCAGCAGGTCGTCGAGCGCGTTCGGCTCGAAGGCGCGGAGCCGGGACCACAGACCGATGAACGGCTCCTGCGGCTGTTGTGCCTGCATCCCGCACAGATGGGCCACGGCGTCGCGGACCGGTGTGTCGGCGCGGTCGAGCAGATACTGACGGGCGAGGGTCGCGCGGTTGAGGGCACGGGTGTCAAGGACGGGCATGTCTTCCTCGGACAGCGCCCCGCGCGCCAACGGGACGCCGGCGCGGGTCGGTTCGGGCGTTGGAGGGGCGGCGCGTGGACCACGATCACAGGGATGGCGGACAGCCTGTGTCCTATACGGGAGACAGAATGGCGGACATGCGGAACTCCTCTTCTGCGGTCACCGGGGCGGCCGGTCAGGCACGGCTCTCGTGTTCGTGCTCGTGGAGGATGTCTTCGACGATCCGGCGCGGCTGCGCCACCCGCGCGGGGTCGGAGCCGGCGAACTCGACCCAGGTGATCAGGGCTTTCCACAGTGCCCAGCCACGGCCGCGGACCCAGGTGCCGTGGTCGGCCCGCAGCGCGGCCCGGAACGCCTTGCGGCTCGTCCCCGACAGCAGCGTCCAGGCGATCACCACATCGCAGGCCGGATCACCGACACCGAAGCAGCCGAAGTCGATGACGGCGGCGAGCCGGCCATCCCTGACCAGCAGGTTCCCCGCCGCGACATCGCCGTGGAACCAGACCGGCGCGTCCTCCCGGGCCGCCGCGAGAGCCGCCTCCCACACCGCCGTGGCCGCCGCCCCGTCGATCAGATCCCCCAGCGCGCCGATCGCCCGCCGGGTTTCCTCGTCGTAGACCGAGGGCGGAGCACCGCGGAAACCGGAGTGCGACGCGGGCGGCGGTCCGCCGGACGCGTCGATCCGCGCCAGCGCGTTCAGGAACCCGGCCAGCGTGACGGCGAATTCGGTCAGGTCGTCGATCCGGCCGGCATCGGCGCTCTCCCCCTCCAGCCAGGGGTAGACGGACCAGTGCAGCGGATAGCCCTCGCCGGGCGCGCCCTTCGCCAGCGGAACGGGCACGGGGAGCGGGAGGCGCGGTGCGAGGAACGGCATCCACCGCTGCTCCTGGCCGACCTGCCCCGCGTACCCGGGACCGCTGGGAAGCCGAACGGTCATGGTGTCACCGAGGTGAAAGGTCCGGTTGTCGTTCCCGCCGACCGCGACGGGTCTGACGGGGAGCCCGGACCATCGGGGAAACTGCGTGCCGACCAGCCGCCGTACCAGCGCCGTGTCGATCGGCGGCACAAGGAGCCCCGTCGACCCGTCCCCCGGCCCGTCCGCCGGTCCCGCGCCCAGACTGTCCCCCGGCCCGTCCTCCGGTCCTGCGCCCGCTCCGTGCTGTCCGTTGTCGCTCATACGCCCCAGAGTGGTCAGCCCGCCCACCGGCTGACAACCGAATTCCGCGGGTGCCGAGTGGCCGGAAGCCGGTCCTGGTCCTCTCGTCGTAAAAGACGTGAGGGATACGGATGTCCGCGACGTCGTCCGTGCGGGCTCCCGAGCCACGGCTCCCGCATAGGCTGGAACGGTGTCGAGCGGGCCAGTGCGGGATTACGGTCGAGTCGTAACTGTCGCGGCGTGGGCGGTCATCGCGACGATCTTTCTCGGATGGGCGGGGTTTCTGGTCGCCTTCGGCGTCTTGGAGCTTGGCCGGACGGGCGAGACGGAGCGCATAAAAATCTCGTCGTGCCACTCGGAAGGGGGCGGGCGAGGGCCGAGCCATGTCGTGTGTGTCGGACGCGCCGTGGATGGCGGGACGCGGGACGAGGTATCGGTGCGTTACGACGGCAGGCCGGGCGAGACAGTGCTGGTGGAGCAGACGCTGTTGGGCCCCAGCCCGGTTGTCGAGAAGGGCTTCGTCGAGTGGGCGGTGATCCTGCTCTTCCCGCTGCTTCCGCTGGGGGTCGGCGTCCTGTGTGTGGCTCTCGCCGTACATGCTGCCCGATCGACCGCGTGTCTCATGTCACATTCCGGAATGTGAACAGAGGTGACCGGGAGGTTGTCCGCGCTCTAGCCTGGCTGGTGCAGCTGGTTCGCCCTGCCCGCCAGGCAGACGCGTCGTAAGAGGGAACCCGGTGGGAATCCGGGACTGCCCCGCAGCGGTAAGTGGGAACGACCGCCGTCATACGCACTGGATCCGGCCGGATCCGGGAAGCGACGGCCAGTAGGAATCTGTCTCGGCAGATGTGCCCACGAGTCCGAAGACCTGCCCGTTGCCCGTACGCGAACGATCGCGTGCGGCCATCCCGGTGACCTCGTGGGCGGGTCGGCGTACATACCAGACGGACAGGCGCGCGCGACGGCGCGGAACTGTGCCGCTCGGTTCGTCACCCCTTCGCGCTCGCGTCCCGTCTCCGGGATCCAAGGAGATATCTCGCGAAGGAGATTTCCGTGACAGCGAAGTCCGCAGCCGCGGCAGCACGGGCCACCGTGTACGGCTACCCCCGCCAGGGCCCGAACCGGGAACTGAAGAAGGCCGTCGAGGGGTACTGGAAGGGCCGCGTCACCGCCGACGCCCTCCGGGAGACGGCGGCCGGCCTGCGCCGGGCCAACTGGCGGCAGCTGGCGGACGCCGGCGTCCACGAGGTGCCGACCGGCGACTTCTCGTACTACGACCATGTCCTGGACACCAGCGTCATGGTCGGTGCCGTACCGGCGCGGCACCGTGACGCCGTCTCGGCCGACGCGCTCGACGGCTACTTCGCGATGGCCCGCGGCACCCAGGACGTGGCGCCGCTGGAGATGACCAAGTGGTTCGACACGAATTACCACTACCTCGTCCCCGAGCTCGGCCCGGACACGGTCTTCACCGCCGACTCCGCGAAGCAGGTCGCCGAGCTGAGGGAAGCCCTCGCGCTCGGTCTCACCGCCCGCCCGGTGCTCGTCGGCCCCCTCACCTATCTCCTGCTCGCCAAGCCCGCCCCCGGGGTGGCCGCCGACTTCGAACCGCTGACCCTGCTGGACCGGCTGCTGCCGGTGTACGCCGAAGTGCTCGCGGACCTGCGCGCCGCCGGCGCGGAGTGGGCCCAGCTCGACGAGCCCGCCCTCGTCCAGGACCGCACCCCGGCCGAGCTGAACGCCGCCGCACGCGCCTACCGTGATCTCGGCGGCCTCACCGACCGCCCGAAGCTGCTCGCCGCTTCCTACTTCGACCGGCTCGGTGACGCCCTGCCCGTCCTGGCGAAGGCCCCGATCGAGGGTCTGGCGCTCGATTTCACCGACGCCGCGGCGGCCAACCTCGACGCCCTGGCCTCGGTGGGCGGACTGCCCGGCAAGCGGCTCGTCGCCGGTGTGGTCAACGGCCGCAACATCTGGATCAACGACTACGAGAAGTCCCTGTCCACCCTCGGCACCCTCCTCGGGCTCGCCGACCGGGTCGATGTGGCCGCCTCCTGCTCCCTCCTGCACGTACCTCTCGACACGGCCGCCGAACGGGACATCGACCCGCAGATCCTTCGCTGGCTCGCCTTCGCCGAGCAGAAAACCACCGAGATCGTCACCCTGGCCAGGGGACTGGCCCAGGGCACCGGCGCCATCGCCGCCGAGATCGCGGCCAACCGCGCCGACCTCGCCTCCCGGACGAACTCCCCGATCACCCGCGACCCGGCCGTACGGGCCAGGACCGCCGCCGTCACCGACGCCGACGGCCGCCGCTCCCAGCCCTACACGGAGCGTGCGATCGCCCAGCGCGCCCATCTCAGGCTGCCGCTGCTGCCCACGACCACCATCGGCTCGTTCCCGCAGACCGACGACCTGCGCACGGCCCGCGCCGCCCTGCGCACGGGACGTATCGACACCGCCGGATACGAGGAGCGCATCAAGGCCGAGATCAGCGAGGTCATCGCCTTCCAGGAGAAGGCGGGCATCGACGTCCTGGTGCACGGCGAGCCCGAACGCAACGACATGGTCCAGTACTTCGCCGAACAGCTCACCGGCTATCTGGCCACCCAGCACGGCTGGGTCCAGTCCTACGGCACCCGCTATGTCCGCCCGCCGGTCCTCGCCGGCGACATCTCCCGTCCCGAGCCGATGACGGTGCGCTGGACCTCCTACGCCCAGTCGCTCACCGGGCGCCCCGTCAAGGGCATGCTCACCGGGCCCGTCACCATGCTGGCCTGGTCGTTCGTCCGCGACGACCAGCCGCTCGGCGACACCGCCCGCCAGGTCGCCCTCGCCCTGCGCGACGAGGTCGACGACCTCGAAGCCGCCGGTACCTCGGTCATCCAGGTCGACGAGCCCGCCCTGCGCGAGACGCTCCCGCTGCGCGCCGCGGACCACGGCGCCTACCTGGACTGGGCCACCGAGTCGTTCCGCCTCACCACCAGTGGCGTACGCCCGGACACCCAGATCCACACGCACATGTGCTACGCCGAGTTCGGCGACATCGTCCAGGCCATCGACGACCTCGACGCCGACGTCATCAGTCTGGAGGCCGCCCGCTCCCATATGCAGGTCGCGCGCGAACTCGCCGTACACGGCTACCCGCGCGAGGCGGGCCCCGGCGTCTACGACATCCACTCCCCGCGCGTGCCCGACGCGGAGGAGGCGGCGGCCCTGCTCCGCAAGGGACTGGAGGCCATTCCCGCCGAACGGCTGTGGGTCAATCCCGACTGCGGGCTGAAGACACGCGGCTGGCCCGAGACCCGCGCCTCGCTGGAGAACCTGGTCACCGCGGCCCGCACCGTCCGCGAGGAACTGCCCGCCTCGTGATCCTCCTGATCCTCCTGGATCAGGAACTGCCCGCCTCGTGATGCCCCCGGAGGCGGGGGAGGCCCACGCGCGGGGGCGTACCCGCCCCGCCCCCGAGGGTTTTTGGGGGGCCGGGCGGGGGGCCCGCCGCCCCCCCCCCCCCCCAGGCCCAGGTGATCAGGCGCTTCGGCTGTTCCAGGATCGCCGCCGTGTCCGCGA
>NZ_JBSGVS010000023.1:0-72106 GCF_053608565.1 Streptomyces sp. NPDC055025 | reverse complement strand
CCGGCCCGCCTGGTCATCCCCGTCAGCCGCTTGGATCCGGACCGCCCCCCCCGGTGAGCCCCCCGGGGGCGGGTATGGACCCGTCTGGTGTCCTCCCCGGCCGTCCCGCGGAGCTTTCTGCGGCGCAGGGAGGGGAGCCGGGCCGCGCGCCGTATGGGAAGCCGAGGCGGACCGTGTTCCGGACACGGCCCCCTCCAGGCCCCCAGGCCTCTTGTGCGAAGGCCGGGGTAGACGGACGGCACCGAGCCGCTACCTCCCGGAGGACGAGTGAACCCCAGTGACGCATCCCCAGAAGCCGCTTCCCCGGAGGCGCGGTCCGGCACCGGCGCCCGGAGAGGCCGCGAGGAGACCGCCGACGAGCGGGCCGACAGGCGCTGGCAGGAACTCATCCAGGAGATACGGGTGACGCAGACCGGGGTGCAGATCCTCTTCGGATTCCTGCTGACCGTGGTCTTCACCCCGCACTTCCAGGCCCTGGAACAGACCGACAAGACCATCTACATCGTCACCGTGGTGCTCGGCGCGCTCGCCACGGGAGCGCTGATCGGGCCGGTGGCCTTCCACCGGATCGTCTCCGGACGGCGCATCAAACCCCAGGCCGTCGTCTGGGCTTCGAGGCTGACGTTCACCGGTATGGTCCTGCTGCTGGCCACCCTGACGTCCGCCCTCTTCCTGGTACTCCGCGCCGCCACCCACAACGGGTTCGTACCGTGGCTGGTCTCCACCGTGGTCGCCTGGTACCTGCTGTGCTGGTTCGCCCTCCCCCTGTGGGCCCGCTACCGCCTCACCGACAACGACTGACCGAAGTGCCACGGACCGGGGGGCCGCGCTCGGTCCGTGGCAGGACGCTCCTGGCTGGCTGCTGTACGCCGCGGTCGTCTACTGCGTATCCGTACCGGCCGCGCTGGCCGCGCATCTGACGCTACTGCGCGCCGATGCCGGCGATCCGGTGCGGCCGGTCGGTGCGATCCTCTTGTACGGAACACTCGCGCTGTCGGTCGAGTTGCTGGCTGTCCTGATAGCGCTGACGTAGCCGGACCAGGGGGTCCGCGACCCGGCCGGTGCCATCGACCCGGCCGGTGCCGTCAGGGCAGGGCGGCCAGTGTGAAGGGGTGTCCGGCCGGGTCGGAGTAGATCCGTGTGTCGCGCGGGCCGCCGTTGTCCTTCGTCTCCAGCGGCCTGGCGCCCAGACCGATCGCCTCGCGCTCCGCCTCGTCCATGTCGTCCCGGGCCACCAGGATCCGCAGATGCGCCTGCTGGGAGCTCTCGGGACGCGGCCAGCTCGCGGGCGCGTGGCCATGATCCCTGCGGATCGCGAGATGGACCCCGTCATGGCCGACGATCTCCACGAAGTCCGGGTTCTTCCCGATCCGGGTCTCGGCGCCGAGGAAGGTCGCGTAGAAGCCCGCGAGTTCGACAGGTTCGGCACTGTCCAGGACGAGCACGCTGGTCTTGGTCACCGTCATGGGGGAACGCCTGCCCGCTGTGACGGCGCACACACGTGGCGCGGTCGGCATCCGTAGCCCCGCCGCCACAGGAGAGGGCCATGCGCGGACACCACACGCCGCCGACGCCATGGGTCCGTCCGGAGACGGTTACAACGGACGACACCTGCACATACACTTGCGTCCGCCGGGAACCCGGTTGACCTGGGACAACGCCGTCCTGGAGCCGGTCGGGCCAGTGAGGAGCGCACCCTGTGTTCTACTACGTGCTCAAATACGTGCTGCTGGGTCCCCTGTTGCGCGTGCTCTTCCGGCCCCGGATCGAGGGGCTCGAACACATTCCGGCCGAGGGCCCGGCGATCATCGCGGGCAATCATCTCTCGTTCTCCGACCACTTCCTGATGCCCGCGATCCTCAAGCGGCGTATCACCTTTCTCGCCAAGGCCGAGTACTTCACCGGTCCCGGTCTCAAGGGGCGGCTGACCGCGTTCTTCTTCCGCGGCGCCGGGCAGATCCCCGTCGACCGCTCCGGGAAGGAGGCCGGAAAGGCGGCGATCCGGGAGGGGCTGGGGGTGCTGGCCAAGGACGAGCTGCTGGGGATCTATCCGGAGGGCACCCGCTCGCACGACGGACGGCTCTACAAGGGCAAGGTCGGGGTCGCGGTGATGGCGATCAGGGGGCAGGTGCCTGTGGTGCCGTGCGCCATGGTCGGTACGTTCGAGATCCAGCCGCCCGGTCAGGTCGTACCCCGGATCAGAAGGGTCACGATCCGCTTCGGTGAGCCGCTGGAGTTCGCGCGCTACGCCGGTCTGGAGAACCAGAAGGCCGCGGTACGCGCGGTCACCGACGAGATCATGTACGCGATCCTCGGGCTGTCCGGACAGGAGTACGTCGACCGCTACGCGGCCGAGGTGAAGGCCGAGCAGGCGAAGAGCGAGCCGGCGCGAAAGTTCCGGCGGCGGCCACGCTGACAGCGGATCCGCCACCGGCGAAAGCCCCTGGGCGCGCGCCGCCAGGTGCCTTTAGCGTCACCGTATGACCAGGGGAAACGCAGTGGTGATCGGTGCGGCGGGACAGACGGGCCGCGTCGCCGTACAGGCTCTCGCCGAGGACGGCTGGGAGGTGACCGCCGCCTCCCTCAGCGGCGGCGGGGATGAACGCTGGCCCGGTGGGGTACGGGCGGTACGGCTGGACCGGGAGGACGGCGCGGCGCTGTCCGCCCTGCTGGGCGACGGGACCGACGTGCTCGTCGATCTGGTGGCCTACGGAGGGAAGCACGCCGGCCAGCTGACGGGACTCGCGGACCGGATCGGCTCCGCGGTCGTCATCTCCAGCGGCGCGGTGTACGAGGACGGCCGGGGCCGTGGTTTCGACACCCAGGACGCGCCGGACGGCGCTCCGCGCTATCCGGTGCCGATCCCGGAGACCCAGCCCACCGTGGCCCCGGGCGACACGACGTACAGCACGGGAAAGGTGCTGCTGGAGCGGGAACTGCTCGCCGCGGGCGAGGCGTTGCCGGTGACGCTGCTGCGGGCGGGCGCTATCCACGGTCCGTACTGCCGTTCACCGCGCGAGCTGTACTTCGTCAAGCGGCTGCTGGACGGCCGTACACGGCGCGTGCTGGCGTACGGCGGCCGGAGCCGCTTCCATCCCGTCCATGTCGCCAATCTGGCCGAGCTGATCAGACTCGCCGCGCTGAAGCCCGGCTCCCGGGTGCTCAACGCCGGGGATCCGCAGGCGCCGACGGTCGCGGAGATCGGCGGGGCGATCGACACGGTGCTGGGCCGGGAGACGGAGACGGTGCTGCTGGACGGGCCGCCGCAGGGCACCGTCGGGGACCACCCCTGGGCCATCGAGCACCCCGTGGTCTACGACATGACCGCCGCGGCGCGGGAGCTGGGGTATCGGCCGGTCACCGGCTACACCGAGTCGCTGCCGGAGACGGTCGCCTGGCTGACCGGCGAGCTGCGCGGCCGGGAGTGGACGGACGCGTTCCCCAAGATGGCCAGGAACTACGGGCCCGACGGGCTCTTCGACTACGCGGCGGAGGACGCCTGGCTGAAGGGGTACGACCAGGGCGCCGGGTGACGGAAAGGGGGCGGCCGGTAGGACCGGCCGCCCCCTCGCCTCGGCTGAGGCAGGTCCTACGGCTTCGGCGTGGCGTGCGGAGCGCACGTCACATCGGCGCTGTCCAGCGCGCCGGTCAGCAGATAGGCCTTGACCCGGTCGTTGATGCACGGGTTGACCACGTTGGTGATGCCGTGCGAACCGGCGTCCCGCTCGGTGATCAGACGCGAGCCCTTGAACCGCTTGTGCAGCTCGACCGCGCCCTCGTACGGCGTGGCCGCGTCACGCGTGGACTGCGTGATCAGCACCGGCGGCAGTCCCTTGCCGGTCTTGACCTCCACCGGGGTCTGCTGCTTGACACCCCAGGTGGCGCACGGCAGGTTCAGCCAGGCGTTGGCCCAGGTGAGGAACGGGTGATCGCGGTGGAGCCGGGTGTTGTCCCGGTCCCAGGTCCGCCAGCTCGTGGGCCATTGGGCGTCGGCGCACTCGACGGCGGTGTAGACCGCGTTGCCGTTCTCCGCCGAGGCGTTGCCCTTGGTGTCGGACAGATCCGGCGCGGCGGCGTCGATGAGCGCCTGGGTGTCGCCGGCGAGATAGTCGCTCCAGACCGAGGCGACCGGCACCCAGCTCGAATCGTAGTAGGGCGCGCCCTGGAACAGACCGATCAGCTCGGCGGGACCGACGACCCCGCCGATCGGGCTCTTCTTGGCCGCGGCCCGCAGCTTCTCCCACTGCCGCTCGACCTGGGCGGCGGTGGCACCGATGTGGAAGGTCGCGTCGTTCTGGGCGACCCACTTCATCCAGTCCTGGAACCGTGTCTCGAAGGCGACGTCCTGGTCCAGATTGGCCTGGTACCAGATCTTCTCCTTCGACGGGTTCACCACACTGTCGACGACCATCCGGCGCACATGCGTCGGGAACAGCGTGCCGTAGACGGCGCCGAGGTAGGTGCCGTAGGAGACACCCAGGTAGTTGAGCTTCTTCTCACCGAGCGCGGCCCGGATGACATCCAGGTCCCGCGCGGTGTTGGGCGTCGTCATGTGCGGCAGCATCCAGCCGCTGCGCTCCTTGCAGCCGTCCGCGTACTCGGCCGCCAGCTTGCGCTGGGCGCGCTTGTCGGCCTCGCTGTCGGGGACGGGGTCGAGCTTGGGCGCCTTGACGAACTCCGTCGGGTCGACACAGGAGATGGGTGTCGAGCGGCCGACTCCGCGCGGGTCGAAGCCCACGAAGTCGTACGCCTTCGCCGCGTCCGCCCAGATGGCGTTCTTGGTGACGACACGGCGGGGGAACGCCATGCCGGAGCCACCGGGACCGCCGGGGTTGTAGATCAGCGCGCCCTGGCGCTGGTCCGCCGTGCCGGTGTTGCCGATACGGTCGACGGCGAGCTTGATCTGCCGGCCGTTCGGCTTGCCGTAGTCGAGCGGCACGGTGACATAGCCGCACTGGATGGGCTGCTCCAGTGACCAGTCGGCCGGACAGTCCTGCCAGTCGATGCCCTTCTTCGCGGCCCGGTCCGCGGCGACCGTGACGCCGGACGCCGCCGGATCGCCGTGGTGACGGCCGTCGGCGTTCGCCGGAACGGTCATCGCGCTCGCTATGAGCGCGCCCGCGAGCAGAGTGCCGGCCGAACCGAGCACTGCTGTGCGTCTCAAGTGGAACCTCCCCCTTGTGTGCCGCGCGCCGCTCGCGCAACGCGCGTCGATAGGACTCCCCGGGATCCTTTCTCTGTGAGGTCACCGAGAACAGGCCGTACCGGCGTTTCTTTACCGAAGCGATAACCGGTGAACGCCGTCCCGCTCAGCGGTACGCGGCGGTGCCCAGCGCCTCGTCCAGTACGCGCCGCAGCCGCAGGGCGTCGGGCGCGACGGCCGTGATCAGTACGGCGGGTCCGGCGAGCGGGGTGAGTACGGCGGTCTCCCCCAGCAGCCGCGGCGCGGCCGGTTTCTCCTCGAACTCCGGTCCGGCGAGGAGGAGTTGGCCGACGGCCCGGTGGCCGCCGAGGACCGCTCCACCGTCCCAGCCGGCGGGTGCCCCGGGGCCGTAGGCGAGTTCCTGGTCGAGCAGGGGATGTCCGGCGCGCACCACCGTGAGCCGGGTGAACAGGGTGCCGGGCTCTTCACCGTGGCGTCCGAGGATCTGTTCCTCGCGCAGTGTCAGCCGTGCGGTGGCGGCGAGTTCGACACGGGTACGCATCCGCAGCTCGCTGCCGTGCGCGGAGACGAGCTGCTCCGGCAGCCAGCTCAGCTCGGCGTTCTCACCGACCGTCAACCGCACGTCGTAGTGGGCGGGTCCCGGCGCCCGGCCGGGCAGGGCGACCGTCGCCGCGGCGGCGTCGACGGTCAGCCGGGCCCCGTCCCGTACCTCGGTCTCGATGGCGAGCCGGTCGCCGCCGAGCGGCGCGCTCATCGCGCCGACGACGGTGACACGGGCGCCGGGGCCGGTGGCGCGGGTACGGCGCAGCGCGAGCGGTCCCTCGCCGGCGAGCACCGGCAGTCCGGCGGGGGTCGCGACGATACGGGCGGTGGCGCGGACGCTCATGCGGTCCAGTCGGACAGCCGCCCGAGCACCCAGTCCGTGACCGGCCCGACCCCGCCCTCGTCCTTCAACGAGGTGAAGAGCACGGGGAGTTCACCCCGCTGCTCCTTGGCGTCGCGGGCCATCCTGCCGAGGTCGGAGCCGACGTACGGGGCGAGGTCCGTCTTGTTGACCACCAGCAGATCGGCGGTGGTGACACCGGGCCCGCCCTTGCGCGGGATGTCGTCGCCGCCCGCCACATCGATGACGAAGATCTGCGCGTCGACGAGGCCCTTGGAGAAGGTGGCGGTGAGGTTGTCGCCGCCGGACTCGACCAGGATCAGATCGAGCGGTCCCACCGCGTCCTCCAGATCCTCGACGGCTTCGAGATTGGCGGAGATGTCGTCGCGGATCGCGGTGTGCGGGCAGGCGCCGGTCTCCACGGCCTGGATCCGCTCGGGCGGCAGAACGGCCTCACGCAGCAGGAACTCGGCGTCCTCGCGGGTGTAGATGTCGTTGGTGACGACGGCGAGCGAGAGCCGGTCGCGCAGGGCACGGCAGAGCGCGGCGACGGTCGCGGTCTTGCCCGAGCCGACGGGGCCGCCCAGACCGATACGGAGCGCGCGCCGCCGGCCGTCCGGCCGAGTGGCGTCCGCGCTGACGGCGGCGGGGCCGTGGTGACTGTGGTCGAGATGCATGGTGCGGCTCCTGTCGGGGGTTCGCGGGGACGGTACGGGGGGGGCGTAGTCAGTCAGGAGCCCGGAGGCCCGGCGCCTGCGGTGGAGAGCCGGGAGGCGCGGTGCCGGCGACGGGAGCCGGGAGGCCGGGTACCGGGCGGGGTCATGAGGCGAACAGCCTTACGGGCCAGGCGGCATGGGCCTCCGCCGTGATGTCGAGCAGTGGCGCCGAGGCGGCGGGCAGCGCCCCGGTCCCCTCGTGCGCCGCGCGCCGCGCGTACTCGGCGGCCCGCTCCGCGACCGTGTCGAGGTCGGGTGCGAGCCGGGCGAGAACGGCGGTGGCCTCGAACGGATCGAGACCGAGGAGCCGTACGACCGCGGTCGTGGGCCCGCTGACCGTCTCGTACACCGCGCAGTGCGCGGCGTCCTCGGGGGTGAGCCCGGCGGAGCGCGCGGTGAGGCCCAGGACCACCGGCTGGTGCGCGCCGCGCGGCCGGGCGGCGGCGAGCGCCTCCAGCTCCGGTCCCGGCCAGACGGCGCGGGCGGCGCGCATCAGCTGACGGCCGAGTCTGCGCCCGGTCGCCCGCAGCGCGGGTGAGGGGGTACGGGCGTCGGCCGCCTCGTCCAGTTCCAGCGGGTCCGTCCCCCCGGCCGCCGCGGCGGCCAGTGCCGCCGCGGTCAGTCCGGTGGTGTGCAGCCGGCCCCGGCAGAAGACGGCCAGGTCCCGTGCGTCACGGATCCTGCCCGCCTTCACGGCCGCCTCCGCGCCGCCCGAGTGGGCGTGGCCGCCGGCGGGGAAGCGTCCGTCGGCGAGCACCAGCAGCGCGGCGCGGCCCGCGGGGGCCGGAGACACGCTCATCAGAAGAGGAAGTAGCGCTGGGCGAGCGGAAGTTCGGCGGCGGGCGCGGGCTCGACCGGCTCGCCGTCGATGGTCACCGTGAAGGTGTCGGCGTCGACCTCGACCCGCGGCAGCGCGTCGTTCTCCCGCATATCGGCCTTGGTGATCCGCCGGGTGTTGCCGATCGGTGTGAACTCCTTCGCCAGACCGAGCCGTTCGGGCAGTCCGTCCTCGATCGCCGCCTCCGCGACGAAGTTGAACGAGCCGGCCGCCGCCGCCCGGCCCAGCGCGCCGAACATCGGGCGCGGCAGCACCGGCTGGGGAGTGGGGATGGAGGCGTTGGCATCGCCCATCTGCGCGTAGGCGATCTGTCCGCCCTTGATGACGAGCTGGGGTTTCACCCCGAAGAAGGCCGGGTCCCAGAGCACCAGATCGGCGAGCTTGCCCGTCTCGACGGAGCCGATCCGGTGGTCGAGGCCCTGGGCGATCGCCGGGTTGATGGTGTACTTGGCGACATAGCGGCGCGCGCGGTGGTTGTCGGCCCGGCCGTCCCCGGGCAGCGCGCCCCGGCGCTTCTTCATCACATGCGCGGTCTGCCAGGTCCGCATGATCACCTCGCCGACCCGGCCCATGGCCTGGGCGTCGGAGGAGATGATCGAGATGGCGCCGAGGTCGTGCAGGATGTCCTCGGCGGCGATGGTGGACGGCCGGATACGGGACTCC
The DNA here is from genome assembly GCF_053608565.1 of Streptomyces sp. NPDC055025. Lineage (NCBI taxonomy): Bacteria > Bacillati > Actinomycetota > Actinomycetes > Kitasatosporales > Streptomycetaceae > Streptomyces > Streptomyces sp. NPDC055025. Next base: position 63,842 of record NZ_JBSGVS010000023.1, on the reverse strand, counting down.
GCGAAGGCGAGATCCTCGGGCACGGCCGGATTGAGATGGTGGCAGACCATCAGCATGTCGAGGTGTTCCTCGATGGTGTTGACGGTGTGCGGCCGGGTCGGATTGGTGGAGCTGGGCAGTACGTACGGCTCCCCGACGACGGTGATGATGTCCGGCGCGTGCCCGCCGCCCGCGCCCTCCGTGTGGTAGGCGTGGATCGTGCGCCCCGCGATCGCCGCGAGGGTGTCCCCCACGAAGCCCGCCTCGTTCAAGGTGTCGGTGTGGATGGCGAGCTGGACACCGGACTCCTCACAGACACTCAGACAGGCGTCGATGACGGCGGGGGTGGCGCCCCAGTCCTCATGGATCTTGAACCCGAGCGCGCCGCCCCGCAGTTGGGCGCGCATCGCGTCGCGCGACATGGTGTTGCCCTTGCCGAGCAGACCGATGTTGACGGGGAAGGCCTCCAACGCCTCGAACATCCGGGCGAGATGCCAGGCTCCCGGTGTGACGGTGGTGGCCTTGGTGCCCTCGGCGGGTCCCGTACCGCCGCCGACCAGGGTGGTGACCCCGGTGGCCAGCGCCTGCTCGACGATGGTCGGCGAGATGAAGTGGACGTGCGCGTCGATCGCCCCCGCGGTGACGATCTTCCCGTTGCCCGCGATGACCTCGGTCTCGGGACCGATGACCAGATCGGGGTGGACCCCGTCCATGGTGTCGGGGTTGCCGGCCTTGCCGATCCCGGTGATCCGGCCGTCCCGTACCCCGATGTCGGCCTTGACGACGCCCCAGTGGTCGATGATCAGGGCGCCGGTGATCACGGTGTCGGGCGCGCCCTCGGCCCGGGTCGTACGGGACTGGCCCATCGACTCGCGGATCACCTTGCCCCCGCCGAACACCGCCTCGTCCCCGGCGCGTCCGGGCCCGCCGGAGCGGTCCTCCTCGATCTCGACGAACAGATCGGTGTCGGCGAGCCGGATCCGGTCGCCGGTGGTGGGGCCGAAGAGATCCGCGTACACGGCGCGGGACAGCTCAGTCATCGAGAGGACCTCCGGTCTCTCCCCGCAGTCCCGGTACGACACGCAGACCGGCGAGGGGTACGAGTGCGATGTCGACGGGGATTCCGGGTTCGAAGCGGACGGCGGTACCCGCGGCGATGTGCAGCCGCTTGCCGCGCGCGGCGGCGCGGTCGAACTCCAGACCGGGGTTGGCCTCGGCGAAGTGGTAGTGGGAGCCGACCTGGACGGGGCGGTCGGCGACATTGAGGACGGTGAGCCGGGTGACCTCGCGGCCCTCGTTGAGGGCCACGGGTTCGTCGGCGTACAGGATCTCCCCGGGAATCATCGGCGCTCCTTCCTCACACGATCGGGTCATGGACGGTGACCAGCTTGGTGCCGTCGGGGAAGGTGGCCTCCACCTGTACGTCATGGATCATCTCGGGGATGCCTTCCATGACATCGGCCCGGCCGAGCACCTTCCGTCCCGATGCCATGAGTTCGGCGACCGTACGGCCGTCCCTGGCGCCTTCGAGGATGTGCGAGGTGATCAGCGCGACCGCCTCGGGGTGGTTGAGCCGCAGCCCGCGCGCCCTGCGCCGGGCCGCCACATCCGCTGCCACATGGATGAGCAGGCGTTCCTGTTCGTGCGGGGTCAGTTGCACGCTTCCACCTCATCGTCTCCGGCCCGGTGGCGGCCGGGCGCAGCGGAACCCCAGCCAACATCAACACTCTGTTGAACCGCAACAGGGTGCCGGGAATCGCCGGCGGTCGGGGTTGGCACGTTAGGGCGGAAGTTTTTCCGGCGCGTTAACCGGCCTCCGGAGCTGCCGTGGCCGGCCCGCCCATGGACATCAGACCCCGTACCCCGTTCTGAAGCACCTTGATCGGCACCTCCCCGAACAGCGCGTGCTGAGCGGCGAACCCCTGGCAGGTAGCGATCATGGTCCTGGCGATATCACCCGCGGGGATGTCCGCGCGCATCAGTCCGGCCTCCTGATAGGCCTCCACCACCTTGATCCACGCCGCGCGGACCTTCTCGTACCCGTCGCGCATCAGCGCCGCCAGTTCCTCGTTGCGCAGGGTCTCGGTCCACACCTGGATGAGCAGACGCGCCAGTCCGGACGGACCGCCCGCCTTGACCCCGGCATCGGTCGCCAGCACCCGTTCCATCACATGCTCGACCAGGATGTCGGGGGTCTCCGGCGGCCGCCGGAGCGCCGCCGTCTCGAACGCGTCCCTGACCTCGTCGAGCACCTCGGTGACGATGGCCCCGATCAGCTCCTCCTTGCCGCTGAAGTAGCGGTAGACGGCGCCCGCGGAGAGATCGACCTCGCGCAGGACGTCCTGCATCGACGTGGCGTGGAAGCCGTTGCGGGCGAAGCAGTGAGCGGCGCCGTCGAGAATCTGCCGGCGGCGGGCGTCGAGGTGTTCCTGGGATACGCGGGCCATGCGGTCAACGTAAAACGAACATTCCTTCTTGACAAGGTTCTGGATCTCCGGGAACAGTGACGGAGTAGTAAAACGAACGATCCTTCTCTTTGGTCTCCCCCCGACGATCTCTGAATCGAGGCGCACCATGTCCGCTCCAGCCATGTCCGCTCCAGCGACGACACGGCGCATGATCGCGGTGATGGTCCTTGTCCCCGTTGCCGTGGCACTGGCCCTCTGGGTCTTCGCCTGGCCCGCCGCCCGGATCGCCCCCCAGGACCTGCCGGTCGGGATAGCGGGGCCGGCCACCGCGACGGCTCAGCTGGAGAAGGGTTTCGGGCAGCGGGAGGGAGCCTTCGAGGTCCACCGTTACGCCGACGAGGCCGCCGCCCGGCAGGCCATCGAGGACCGGGTCGTATACGGCGCGGTGGTGGCCACCCCGGAGGGGACGCGACTGCTGACGGCCACGGCGGCGGGGCCCATGGTGGCCCAGTTCCTCACCCAGGCGGTGACCGCGCAGGCTCCGGCCGGCACGGAGATACCGGTGACCGATGTCGTGCCCACGCCGGCCGGGGACGCCCGGGGCAGTGTGCTGGGCGCGAGTGTCCTGCCGCTTTCGATGGCCGGGATCGCGACCGGCGCGGTGGTGACCCTCCTGGGGCTGCGCGGCGCGCGGGCGGCCGTCACCCTGGCCGGCGCGGCGGCACTCGTCGGAATCGCCGCCACCGCGGTGGCGGGCAGTTGGCTGGAGGCGATCACCGGTGACTGGTGGACGGAGGCCGGGGCGATCGGGCTGACCGTTCTGGCGATGAGCGCGGGGGCCGCCGGGCTCGCCGCACTGCTCGGACAGGCGGGGCTCGGCCTCGGAGGTCTGCTGATGGTGTTCCTGGGCAACTCGTTCTCAGGGGTGACGAGCGCGCCCCAGATGCTGCCGGAGCCCATCGGGCTGATCGGCCAGTTGCTGCCGCCGGGCGCCGGAGGCTCGCTGATCCGCTCGGTCGCGTTCTTCGACGGCGCCGGCGCCAGGGCGTCACTGCTGACGCTCTCGGTGTGGGTGGTGCTCGGTCTCGCGGCGGTGCTGGTGGGCGCGCGCGTGCGCGGGCGGACCCCCGCCGCCGTGGAGACCCGCGCGGCGGAACCGGCCCTGGTCGGCTGAGCCCCGGCCGGAGGAGTCGGGTCCGGCCGGGTCCTGTCCGGCCGGAGGCCGGTGAATCCAGGCCGGAATCCGGACGTGACCGCGCGCCCCCGTTCCAGCGGACGGGGGCGCGCGGCCTTTCCGTACGCCCTCGCCCGCCGCCGCCCGCCCCGCCCGTGCCGCCTGCCGGGGCCGTCCGCGCTCCCGGATCTACTCGCGCTCGGGGCCGCGGTGTTCCGAACGGTGCCCGGGGCGGGTGTCGGACCGGGTCTCGGGACGGGTCTCGGACCGCGGCTCGGTGCCGTGCTCGGCCGCGATGCCGAAACGCCGCCGTTCGCCCGGAGCGGACGGCGCGGAGCGGATGGTGGAGACCGCGCTGATCACCCGTTCCTCGGCCGCCTCCTGCTCGCTTTCGAGTCGTTCCAGGTCAGCGGCGGAGACCAGGGCGACGAGCGGCTTTCCGTGCCGGGTCACGACCACTCGCTCACCGCCGTACACGACACGGTTGATCAGATCGGCTAGCTCGGCTCGGGCTTGCGTCACCGGAATCTCGTAGGCCATGGTTCCATCATAACTGTCTGTACGTCCTGTACATTTTTTACAGGGCCGTGCATGAGGAGAGGTACGCCATGAGCCATCCTTCGGCCCGCTATGTCCTGCCCGAGTTCACCGAGCGGACGGCCGGCGGGACCCGCACCCTCGATCCGTACTCCAAGCTCCTGGAGGAGCGGATCATCTTCCTCGGCACCGCCGTCGACGACACCGCGGCCAACGATGTGATCGCGCAGTTCCTCCATCTCGAATACGCCGCGCCCGACCGGGACATCTGCCTCTACATCAACTCCCCCGGCGGCTCGGTCAGCGCCATGTCCGCGATCTACGACACGATGCAGCTCGTCACCTGCGACGTGGAGACGACCTGTCTCGGGCAGGCCGCCTCGACCGCCGCGGTACTGCTGGCGGCTGGCACCCCCGGAAAGCGGATGGCGCTGCCCGGTGCCCGTGTCGTCGTCCAGCAGCCCGCCATCGAGGAGCCCGTCCGGGGCCAGCCGTCCGATCTGATGATCCACGCGGAGGAGATTCTGCGGCTGCGCGCCATGCTCGCGTCGCTTCTCGTACGGCACACCGGCCAGAGCAAACCGCGAATCGCCGAGGACATCGAACGGGACAGGATCTTCACCGCCGCCGACGCGAAGGCGTACGGTCTGATCGATCACGTGGTCCGGAACCGCAAGACGTCCCTCGGCGCGGCACACCCCTTCGGATCCCCCGGCGGGCGGTGACACGCCGATGCTGCCACCGGAACTGCCCCCGCTGCCCGCGCTGACCCGCGCCGAGGGAGATCTCGTCGACAGCTTTCTCCATGTCCTCGATCTGCTGGGCCGGATCAACCCGGCGCGCGGCTCGGACACCTACAGCGCACTGCGCGCGGCCCAGGCGCTCCCCGCGCAAGCGGTCGCGCTGCGGGACGCCCTGACGGCGATGCACATGCGCGGTGAGACAGAACTGCACGCGGCGACGCTCGCCCGTGCGCTGCGGGTGCTCGACGGTGAGCGACGCGCCGGGCGCGTCACAATGCCCCCCGAAGACACGACTTGAGCCTGTTTCCGTTCCCGTATGGACGCGTCCGTACGGGAGCGGCTCGGCCTTTCGGGGGACGGATCTTCCGGACACTCCGGGGGACACAAGTTGCGCGAAGCGGCCGGACGCGGGAAGCGCCCCCCAACTGCCGTGCAGGTATGGGCCTCATCAGGGTCCGGGCCCCGGTACAACACGCCGCTTCGCCACCCGTACGGATCAGACGTGACGAACTTCACATAACGTCGTTGCGTCTCGGAAATCATCTGATTACGCGTCAAGATCCCTGGGACGACAAGCCCCCGCCACCCCCGGCGGGGCGGTCCGGGCGGACGCCGAGTCCTGCCGCCGTTCCGGATGTCTGGTCGACAGGAGTGGATCGGCAGGAGTGGAGGACCCGAGCAGTACGGGACGACCACGTGTGCGTACGTGGACCGTCCCTTGGGGTGAAGCCGCTGACGCGGCCGGGCATCTTCGCCTGTCCGAACCCGACAGGTCATCCTTCACAGGCGGCTGACGAAGGGTTGCGCATGAATGCGCAGACATATGTCCCGTCTCTGCTGTCCCGGGCCGGTGCCGTATCGGTCCTCACCCTCGCTACGGTCGGGGGAACGATACTGGCGCCCGGCGCCACGCCCGAGGCCCACGCCGCCGCGCGCGCCGTCAAGGCGCTCCGGGTGGCCGCCTCCAAGGAAGGTTCGCCGTACCAGTGGGGGGCCACCGGACCCCATCGCTTCGACTGCTCGGGCCTGACGCTCTACTCGTTCAAGAAGGCCGGCAAGAAGCTCCCGCGCACCGCTCATCAGCAGTACAACGGGACCCGCCATATCTCGGCGTCCCACCGACGCAAGGGCGACCTGGTGTTCTTCCACGCGGGTGGCTACGTCTACCACGTCGGTATCTACGCGGGCCGCGGGAAGATCTGGCACTCGCCCAAGACCGGTGCCCTGGTAAGGCTCGAACGGATCTGGTCCCGGAGCGTCCTGTACGGCCGGGTGAACTGAGCGTGGCGCGTCCTGGACCGGCCGGTGCGCGCCCGGCCGGTCCGGAACGGCCCCCCGAGAAACATGTCCGGTCCCGGCCCCCCGTGGACCGGCGCACGGCACCCGCCCGGTCCTGACCGGGCGGCACACCACCCCGCCGGTGAGTACCGGCGGAACACGCGGCCGGTCCCAGGCCGTCGTGGAACAGCACGCGTTCCGTTCCCCCGCCGGCACGGGGACGGAACGCCCGGATCCCCGGCCGCACCAGGCCGGTACAAGGAACACGCGCGGTCCGTCCCAGGCCGCCGCGGAACGCCCCGTGTCCCGTCCCTGGCCAGGACGGGACACGGGTCCGCGCCAACAACACAGCGCCGGTCACGAACCGTGCGCCGCCCGTCCCGCCGTCTCCCCGCCGGGAGGCGGGACATGGGACGCGGGACGTGCGGCACAGGACGCGGGACGTGCGACGCGGGACACGCACGCGGATGTCCGCCGCCGTGTGCCGGTCAGCTCTGGACCGGGACCGTCCAGGGCAGCGCGATCCAGACCGTCTTGCCGCCCTCCGGGGTCGGCGTGACGGACACTTCCCCGCCGCTCTCCGCCGCCAGCGAGCGGACGATCACCATGCCCCGGCCGTTGTCCTGCTGCACGGCCGCCGGCAGCCGCTGCGGCCAGCGCGGATGGCTGTCGGTGACGCCGACCCGGAGTCGTTCGTCCCGGTCGAGCACGATCTCCACGGTGAACGTGGGCGACTGGCCGAAGGTGTGCTGCACGGCGTTGGTCGCGAGCTCCGAGACGATGAGCCGCACCGTGTCGGCCGTCTCCGCCTGGCCCGGCAGACCCCACTCCGTCAGCAGGTCCGCGACATATCTTCGCGCCGCCGGTACCGACGCGGGATCGCTCGGCAGCGTGATGGATGCTTCCTGATGGTCTGCCATGGCGACGCCGTCCCTTTCCCGCCGGACCTGACTCCGCCGCAGTGCGGATGACTGCGCGGACGGCCTCGGACTGTGCTCAGCGTGCCACTCATCCTGCCGTTCACACGGCCGCTCCACCGAGATCTGCATATATCTGTCGCTCGAAGTGGTGAACTCTGCTACGCGAGACCGTATTTGGGCGGCGAAAAGATAGCTTCTCCGCCGCGGCGCACTCGGCGCCCACGGGACGCTTACCGGAGCAGGTCGGCGAAGGGATCTATTCATGCGGCATATTCCGGCGGTACGCCGGCGCAGGCTCGGGGAGGAATTGCGCGGACTGCGCCAGCGCGCGGGACTGACGAGCGGGGAGACGGCGCGGCTGCTGGGCTGGCACCAGTCGAAGGTGAGCCGGATCGAGACGGGCGCCAGCGGGGTCAAGGACGAGGACCTGGCGGGGCTGCTCGATGCCCTGGGCATCACTGATCCCCAACTGCGGGCGCTGCTGGGCGCCTTGGCGGGAATCACGGACGGCGGTCCCGGGTGGTGGAAGGCGTACGGCGGGGTGATCCCGCCCCGCTACCAGGACTTCATCAGCCTGGAGTCACAGGCCTCCACGGCCCGTACGCTGGAGACTTCGGTGGTGCCGGGGCTGCTCCAGACGCGCGGCTACGCGCATGCGGTGACCAGGGCGGCGCTGGACGGACTGCCCGCCACGACGGTCGACTCCCTGGTCGAGGTACGGCTCGCCCGCCAGGAGGTGCTGCACTCCGCGACGCCGCTCGAACTCCACGCCGTACTCGACGAGGCGGTGCTCCGGCGCGAGGTGGGCGGCCCCGCGGTGATGCGGGGTCAGCTACACCGTCTGTGCGAGCTGGCCCGGCTTCCGCAGGTCTGTCTCCAGGTCCTTCCGTTCACCGCGGGCGGCTATGTGGGACTGACCGGCCCTTTCGTTATCTTCTCCTTCCCGCGTATTTCTGATCTGGATTTGGTCGTTCTCGACCATTTGACGAATAGCCTCTATCTGGAACGGAAAGAAGACCTTGAGGCGTACCGCGCCGCGTTCCGTACGATGCAGGCGCATGCCCTCTCGCCCGAAGAATCATTGGATCTCATCGCCGGGATCGGTGACGGCGCGTAGGGAGCATCATGACCGCTTACCTCGCACAGCCCCCTGTCCAGACTCCATCCTCCACCCCCCTCACACCCCCCACCCCTCCAACGACTTCCCCGGTGGCCCCCCTGGCCACAGCCGCCACGGCCGCCCTCTGGCGGCGCAGCAGCTACAGCACCGGGGCGAACAACTGCGTCGAGTCCACGCGTGTCGGCGCGGAGGCGCTGGCCGTACGGGACTCGAAGAACGTGACCCGGCCCCACCTCTCGTTCTCGGCCACCGCGTGGACGTCCTTCGTCACCGCGCTGCGCGGGGAGGACAACGCGTACTGACCGACCGGCCCGACCGGGCAGGGACAGGTCAGACGGCGGTCGCGTCCGCGGGCGCGACCGCCGTGATCGTCCGTACCGCCGTATCGATCTGATCGTCCGTCAGATCGGCACGCGCGGTGAGCCTGAGCCGGGAGATGCCGTCCGGCACCGACGGCGGGCGGAAGCACCCCACGGCCAGCCCTCCGTCTCGGCAGTCGGCGGCCCAGCGCACGGCGGCCTCCGGTGACGGCGCCTGTACGGAGACGACGGCGGCGTCCGGTGGCGCGGCGGTCAGCCCCGCCGCTGTCAGCCGTCGGTGCAGCGTACGGGCGACCTCACGGGCACGGTCCGCCCTGCCGGGCTCCCGGCGCAGCAGCCGCAGACTCTCCAGCGCGCCGCCCACGGCCGCCGGCGCGAGTCCCGTGTCGAAGATGAACGTCCGCGCGGCGTTGACGAGATGCTCGATGACCCGGGCCGGGCCGAGCACGGCGCCGCCCTGGCTGCCCAGGGACTTGGAGAGGGTCAGGGTGGCGACCACGCCGGCCGCGCCCGCGATGCCCGCGGCGTGCGCCGTACCCCGGCCGCCCTCGCCGAGCACGCCCAGACCGTGCGCGTCGTCGACGACCAGCGCGGCTCCCCGGGCCCGGCAGACCCCGGCCAGTTCCGCCAGCGGCGCGGCGTCACCGTCCACCGAGAACACCGCGTCGCTCACCACCAGCGACCGCCGCCCCGGATGCGCTTCGAGTGTCTTGCGCACGGCGTCGGGTTCCGCGTGCGGTACGACCACGGTCTCGGCGCGCGAGAGCCGGCAGCCGTCCACGATCGAGGCGTGGTTGCCCGCGTCGGAGAGGAGCAGCGAGCCACGGGCCGTCAGCGCGGTGAGGGCGGCGAGATTGGCGGCGTAGCCGGAGGAGAGGACGAGCGCGGCCTCGAAGCCGCAGAACTCGGCCAGTTCACGTTCCAGTTCGGCGTGGAGGGCGGTGCTGCCGGTGACCAGCCGGGAGCCCGTGGCACCCGCGCCCCAGCGGCGGGCGGCGTCCGCCGCCGCACCGGTCACCGCGGGATGGCGGGCGAGGCCCAGATAGTCGTTGCTCGCCAGATCCAGCAGGGCGGAGTCGGCCGGGCGCGGGCGGAGCGTACGGACGAGCCCCGCTGTCCTGCGGCGGCGCGCCTCGTCGTCGGTCCAGTCGAAGGGATCCGCCCGGTCGGAGGAATCGGTCCGGTCGGAGGAATCGGTCCGGTCGAGGGGATCCTGCGCCATGGTGCGGTCCTTTTGTAGGGTGCGCACAGACTTTAACCGGGGCCGGACCGGGTCAGGATGTGGCCATGCACACACTTCGTTCTGGTGGTGTTGTCAGGTTCCTCCCTGGCTTCGAGGTGCCCGGTTAGGCCAGGATCGGCACCATGGACCTGCTGAACACACTGGTGGAGAAGGGCCTGCGGCGCGAGCTGCCGACCCGCGAAGAAGCGCTCGCCGTACTGGCGACCTCCGACGACGATCTGCTCGAAGTGGTGGCCGCGGCCGGGAAGGTGCGCCGCCAGTGGTTCGGGCGGCGGGTGAAGCTCAACTATCTGGTCAATCTGAAGTCCGGGCTCTGCCCCGAGGACTGCTCGTACTGCTCGCAGCGGCTCGGCTCCACGGCGGAGATCCTCAAGTACACCTGGCTGAAGCCCGAAGAGGCGTCGAAGGCGGCTGCGGCCGGTGTGGCGGGCGGGGCGAAGCGGGTCTGTCTGGTGGCGAGCGGACGCGGTCCGACGGACCGTGATGTCGACCGGGTCTCGCGGACGATCGAGGCGATCAAGGAGCAGAACGAGGACGTCGAGGTGTGCGCCTGTCTCGGACTGCTCTCGAACGGGCAGGCGGAGCGGCTGCGGGCCGCGGGGGCCGACGCGTACAACCACAACCTCAACACCTCCGAGGGCACGTACGGGGACATCACCACCACCCACACCTACGCCGACCGGGTGGACACGGTGCGCCAGGCGCAGTCGGCCGGTCTCTCCGCGTGCTCGGGTCTGATCGCCGGTATGGGGGAGAGCGACGCGGATCTGGTCGATGTCGTCTTCTCGCTCCGCGCGCTCGACCCGGACTCGGTGCCGGTCAACTTCCTGATCCCGTTCGAGGGCACACCGCTCGCCAAGGAGTGGAACCTCACCCCGCAGCGCTGTCTGCGCATCCTGGCGATGACCCGGTTCGTCTGCCCGGATGTGGAGGTCCGGCTCGCGGGCGGACGTGAGGTGCATCTGCGCTCGATGCAGCCGCTCGCGCTCCATCTCGTCAACTCCATCTTCCTCGGCGACTACCTCACCAGCGAGGGCCAGGAGGGCAAGGCGGATCTGGAGATGATCGCGGACGCGGGCTTCGAGGTGGAGGGCGCGGGCACCACGACGCTGCCCGAGCACCGGGCGGGCGGCTGCGGGCCGTGCGGGGACGGCGAGGCGGCGGCCGGGGCCTGCGCGGACCGGTCGGACCGTACGCCCGCGACAGCCTTGGCGACCGGCGCGACCGGGGCAGCCGGCGAGGAGCCGCCGGCCGGAAACGATCCTGCGGCCCGCCGGGATCTGGTCGCCGTACGCCGCCGTGGCGCCGGCACGGATCTGGCGCCCAATGCCTGAGCTGTCCCCCGGCGAACTGCTGGACCTGGACCGGGCCCATGTCTGGCATCCGTACGGGCCCATGCCGGGCCGCGTCGCGCCGCTGGTCGTGGAGTCCGCGTCCGGGGTACGGCTGCGGCTGGCCCGACCCGCGCACGGACAGCGCGAGTTGGTCGACGGCATGGCGTCCTGGTGGTCGGCGATCCACGGCTACAACCACCCGGAGCTCAACGCGGCGGCGCACGGTCAGCTCGACCGGATGAGCCATGTGATGTTCGGCGGGCTCACCCATGAGCCCGCCGTACGGCTCGCCTCCCTGCTGGTGGAGATCACGCCCGAGCCGCTGCGCCATGTCTTCCTCTCCGACTCGGGCTCGGTGGCGGTCGAGGTCGCGGCGAAGATGTGCCTCCAGTACTGGCGCTCCCTGGGACGTCCCGAGAAGCGGCGGCTGCTGACCTGGCGCGGCGGCTACCACGGTGACACCTGGACGCCGATGTCGGTGTGCGATCCCGACGGCGGTATGCACGAGCTGTGGTCGGGGCTGCTGCCCCGGCAGATCTTCGCGCGGACGCCGCCGGCCGAATACGAGGAGAGCTACGCGCAGGAGCTGCGCACGCTGATCGCCCGGCACGCGGAGGAGCTGGCGGCGGTCGTCGTCGAGCCGGTGGTACAGGGAGCGGGCGGTATGCGCTTCCACTCCCCCGAATATCTGCGGGTGCTCCGGGAAGCGTGCGACACGCACGGTGTGCTGCTGATCTTCGACGAGATCGCGACCGGGTTCGGGCGTACGGGCACGCTCTTCGCGGCCGGTCAGGCCGGTGTGTCCCCCGATGTGATGTGTCTGGGCAAGGCGCTGACCGGGGGCTATCTCTCCATGGCGGCGACGCTGTGCACCGCGCGGGTGGCCGACGGCATCTCGCGCGGGGAGGTGCCCGTACTGGCCCATGGACCGACCTTCATGGGTAATCCGCTGGCCTCGGCCGTCGCTCTCGCCTCGATCGAGCTGCTGCTCGGCCAGGACTGGGAGGGGGAGGTCAAGCGGATCGGCACGGGCCTGCGCGACGGGCTGGCCGAGGCCGCGTCCCTGCCGGGGGTACGGGATGTCCGTGTGCTCGGCGCGATCGGTGTCGTCCAGCTCGACCATGAGGTGGACATGGCGGCGGCGACCGAGGCGGCGGTGCGCGAGGGTGTCTGGCTGCGGCCGTTCCGCGATCTCGTCTACACGATGCCGCCGTATGTGACGGGTGACGACGATGTCGCACGGATCTGCCGCGCGGTGACCGCCGCGGCACGGAAGGGCTGAGCCATGCCCGTGTTGATCGTGACGGGGACCGGGACGGAGATCGGCAAGACCGTCGTCACGGCGGCGCTCGCGGCGGCGGCGCTGGCACGCGGACGTACGGTCGCGGTCCTCAAGCCCGCGCAGACCGGGATCGGTCCGGGCGAACGGGGCGATGTGGCGGAGGCCGTCCGGCTGGCGGGTCCGCTGACGGCGGCCGAACTGGCCCGGTTCCCCGAGCCGTTGGCCCCGGCGACGGCGGCACGCCGGGCCGGGGCGGCGCCCGTGCGCCCCGACGAGATCGCCGTGGCGGCCGAGAAGCTGGCCGCCGAGCACGATCTGGTGCTGGTCGAGGGCGCGGGCGGACTGCTCGTACGGTTCGACGAGCGGGGCGGAACGCTCGCGGACGCGGCCCGGCTGCTGGACGCTCCGGTGCTGGTGGTGGCCCCCGCCGGGCTCGGCACCCTCAATATGACCGCGCTCACCGCCGAGGCGCTGCGGGCGAGATCGCTGACGCTCGCGGGGGTGGTCATCGGGAGCTGGCCGGCCGTGCCCGGTCTCGCGGAGCGCTGCAATCTGGCGGATCTGCCGGAGGCGGCGGGGGCTCCGCTGCTGGGCGCCGTACCGGAGGGCTCGGGCTCGCTGGATCCCGTCGAGTTCCGGGCGCGCGCACCGAGGTGGCTGGCACCCCGGCTGGGCGGCCACTGGGACGCGGCACGCTTCGAAGCCGAAGCCGAAGCCGAAGCCGAAGCGGGGGCGGGAGCCGGGCCGCGCCCCGGGACCGGATCCGGGCCGGGGCGGGAGTAGCCCGTACGGCGGGGTACCGGACATCCGCCGGCACTCCGGCCCCCTGTCCCGGTCCGCGGACGACCGTACGGGAAACGCCTGACAGCCTGGGGGCAATCGTGCGGTGACGCCTCCCCTCCTCCCTACCGAAGATCCGTTCGCGCCGTCACGCTGGGACGGGTGTGCCGTATGGCGAATGTGTGACGGCTGAGCGGGGGGACTGTGGTGGGGGTACTGGCGCGGGCGCGACTGGTCCTTGTTCTCATGTCGGCGTTGCTGCTGCTGACCGGTCTGTTGTCCGACGCGACGTTCGCCGCCGCTCCTCGGGAGGCCGCCCGCGCGGAGCCGGAGCCGCTGCCACCGGGCCGGGTGAAGGGGCCCGGCCGGCCGGACATCGATCGGGTGACCCAGGCTCCGGCGGTGCGGGGAACACCTCGGGACCGGGCGGCCGAGAAGCTGCGTACCGCGGACGGTGACCGCCGCACGGCCTCGGAACCGGGTCCGTCCGTGCTGCCCCGCCCGCTGCGCGAGGCCGCCGCCAGGGAGAAGAGCCTCAGGGCCTCGGGCGTCGGACCCGTCGCGGTGCTGCCCGGCGAACCCGAGCACGACCGTGAGATCGAGCGGCGCGGGCGGAAGCCCGGCAAGGAACCGTCACTGGCCGCTCTGGCCGCCCCGCCGGGCGACCGGGCGAGCGCGGGCGCGGCCGCCGCGGCCACGTACGGGGCCTCGTACCCCACCATCTCGGGCTGGGATCCCGCCCCGTCCTACACGCAGTTCGGCCGGATCAGGGTGACGGTGTGCAACGAGTCCAGCTTCACCTGGACGACGTCGAACCACGCACTCGGCTATCACCTGTACCACTCGAACGGCGACGTCTACAACTTCACCGGCGGCTGGACGGCGTTCACAGGCAATGTCGGGAGCGGCAGCTGCGCCGCCGTGTGGCTGTGGACGGAGGAGCTCCCGGCCGGCTCCTTCAAGATCGTTTTTGATATGTACGAGTACTCCACGCACTCGTGGTTCAGCGAGCACGGCGTGCCCGCGTCCCGGGCCGTGGCGTTCACGGTGCCGCACTACGCGCCGAGCGCGTCCCTGGAGTACCCCGCGAACCTGTCCACCACCGAGACCCTGAACCATCAGTTCGTCGCGCTGGTGGAGCACGACGCGAGCCGCGCCGTCGACGTCTACTACGAGATGTGCGGCACCATCGAGCGCGTCCGTCAGTGCTGGAACTCCAACTGGCTCGCGGTCGACGTCTTTCCGAACTCCTACGACTCGCTCACCACCTGGAAACCGCCGGCCGCGGCGATGCGCTGGAACATCACCTACGAGTGGCGGGTCAGGGTGCGCGACAATTCCGCCACCACCCCGTTCAGCTCCTGGGCGTACTTCACGCCCGTCGTCACGCCCCCGACGGCCGGCCAGTTCGGCGCGGACCCTTCGTCGGTCGACGCGGCGGGCGTCAATATCTGGCTCGGCGGTTTCACCCGGGTCGAGAAGGACCTCGCCCTGCCCGGTATCGGGCTGCCCCTGGAGATCACCCGTACCTACAACAGCACGAACACCGCCGTCGGGCTGTTCGGCACCGGGTGGAGTTCCTTCCTCGACATGCGCTCGGTCCAGGAGACCGGCGGCTTCATCAGGATCGTCTATCCGGACGGCAAACAGATCCGTTACGGGCGCAATCCCGACGGCACCTACGTTCCGCACTACGGGCAGGGCGCCGGAGCCACCGTGCTCGACGCGCAGAATGTGACGCTGCCCGGCGGCACCCGGTATGTCTTCAACACCAACGGGACCATCGCCCGGATCACCGCGCCGAACGGCGACGCCCTGGAGATCGGCTATTCCGGCGCCGTACCCGTCAAGGTGACCAGCACCCGGTCCGGCCGGGCGATCCATCTCACCGTGGTGGACGGCCACATCACCCGGGTGTCCACCCATCCGGCGGGCACCACCGGCGCGGATGTGATGACCTGGACGTACACCTACTCCTTCGACCTCCTGACGCGTACCTGCGACCCGCGGATCGAGACCCGGTGCTGGACCCGGTACACCTACAGCGGAGGGCAGGGGCAGCTGTCGGACATCGCCCTGGCCTCCAACCGGCATCCGGTCCGGATCACCTACGACGGCTCCCGCGTCTCGCACGTCGACTTCCTCGACACCGCTGACGACGAAGCGGACGGGGGCTGGAGTTATGTGCGTGAGGACCCGGACACCGACGCCGGTACACAGGTCGTGCGGGTCCTGGATCCGCGCGGCAACACCATGTCGTACGAGTTCAGTCTCGACGGCGAGCTCTGGCAGCGCTGGTACAACAGCCTCTCGCCGCTGGAGGGCAACACCCGGATCTGGCTGTACCACGGTGACGGCCGGCTCTGGGGAATGATCGACGAGAACGGCAACTCCACCGAGTACTTCTGGGATTCGCTGACCGGCCAGCTCGCCGATGTGAACCGCTGGCGCGACGACGTCACGATGACCAACACCCACACGGACCACCTGTGGTTCGCGGCGGGCGATCCGCGCAACGGGCTGCCGGAACTCGTGAAGGACGCCAACGGCAAGGAGTCCCGGTTCACCTACGACACCAACGGGCGTCTGCTGACGCGTTCCGAGCCCGCCACCCCTCCGGGTACCGGAGCGCTCACCCGCTACGCCTACACCTGTCAGGGCGGGGCCGCCGCGCCTCCCGTGGTCAACGCGCCCGACGCCCCTCCAGGAGCGCTCCAGCCCTGCGGACTCGTCGCGAGCGTCACCGACCAGGAGAACAGGGTCACCCGGTACTCGTACAACTCCCACGGCGACCGCACGCGCGTGGTCACCCCCACGGGGCTGACCACGGACACCACGTACCACGGCCTGCTGGGCCGTGTGACCTCCGTGATGACGGACGACCTCGACGGCTCCGCGATGATCACGGCCCATACCTACGATGAACTCGGCCGCCCGTATCAGACGACGGAATCCCCCGTGGTCAACCCCGTCAGCGGGGTCGCGCACCGCAAACAGACGACCGCCAGATACGACCTGTACGGCAATCTCAGCGGGGTCACCACCGCGGACCTGACCCCGGCGGCCGAGGGCGGCGACCCGGCACGCACGGTCGCCTACGCGTACGACGTGCGCAACCGGCTGACCCAGGTGACCGAGAACGACACCATCACCCAGCGTATGCGGTACGACGGACTCGGCAATGTCATCGAGAGCTGGAGCCCGGAAGGCGCGCGCTACACCTTCTTCTACGACTCGACCAATCTGCTCTCCAGCGTATGGCTGAACGACTTCACCGACGACCCCGCCGGGGTCGGCACACCGCGTGACGTCCCCGTGGCCTGGTACGGCTACGACTTCGCGGGACGCGCGTCCTCGGTGACGGACGAGATGGGCGCGACCGTCCTCTACGACTACACGGCGGACGATCTGATGCTCCGTCAGAGCGTGCTGGGCGAGGGCCCCGGCGGTACGGACCTCGTGCTGCACGCCTACGCGTACGACGCCGCCGGGAACGTGGTGCAGGACACCACCGGAGCCGGCCAGGACGCCCGTACGGCCCGGATGGCGTATCTGGCGAACGGCCGGCTGTCGAGCACGACGGTCGCGCCCGGTGTGGACCAGCGAGTCACCACGTACTCCTCGACGGCCACGGGCAATATCTCCAGGGCCCTCTTGCAGGGCCAGGACTCGGGACTCGAAGCCACCATCAACAGGTTCGGCCCGGCCGGCGTGCTCCAGTCCGCGCTCCTCACCGCCGAGGATCCCCTCACTCTTCTGGCGACGCGGTTCACCCGCGACGCGGCCGGCCGGGTGACCTCCACCACCGACCCGCGTGGAGTCACCTTCCCCGAGTCCGGTACCGACGCGTCCACGGCCCTGGGCACCACCGACCCGGCCTACACCACCACGTACACCTACGACCTGACGGGAAGGCTCAGCAGCACGGTCCTCCCGCCCGTGCGGGCGGAGGACGGCGGCGGGAACGACCCGGTGACGGTTTCCCCGACGACGGTCAACGGCTACAACACCTTCGGTGAACTCACCCATGTCCGCGACGAGGCGGGGAAGGTGACGGTCCACGAGTTCGACGTCCGGGGCCGGCGGACCAGCACCACACACCCCTCCTACACCCCGCCCGGCGCGACCCAGGCGATCGTTCCGAAGGAGACGTGGAGCTACGACGTCTCCGGCAACACGAAGACGTACACCGACCGGCTCGGCCGCACCACCGACTACACGTACGACGTCCGCAACCGTCTCATCAGGGTCACCCGGCCCGCCGCCGAGGACGGCGCGGAACGCGGTGTGATCCGGATGGTCTACGACGACGGCGGGCGCCTGCTGTCGACCGTCGACGCGACCGGCGCCCAGGAACTGCGCGGTTACGACGGGCTCGGTCAGGTGACCAGCGTCACCCGCGTCGTACGCGACGGGGCGGCCACGCCCAAGAGGTACACGACCACCTATACGTACAACCAGTTCGGCCAGGTCACCCAGGTCAGCCCGGCCCCCGGGGACTTCACCACCTACTCCTACGACCATCACGGCGACCTGTGGCAGATCCGCGAGAACAACAACGCCACCTACCTCTACCACGACATCGCGGGACGGCTCACCAACGCCGTCTCGGGGGACCGGGCCAGACACTGGGACCGGGACAGGGCGGGGCGCGTCACCGCCGTATGGGACGACAACGGGGTCGGCCAGCCGGTGGCGAGGACGGAGTACCGCCGTGACGGAACCGGCAACGCCACCGAGGTGACCGACCCCAACGGCGGTGTGTGGAAGGCCGCGTACGACGCTCTCGGCCGGCTCACCGGTCTGACGGACCCGCCCACCACGGCGGCGGACGGTACCGTCCGGGCGGGCGCCCGGACCCAGCTCGGCTATGACGTCCTGGGCAACAACACCCGCGTGACGGACGCCGGGAACCATGTCCGCGCCACGACGTTCAATACGCTCGGCCTGCCCGAGCGGGCGACGGAGCCCAGTACCGAGGCGCATCCCGATCCGGCCCAGCGGACCTGGACCACCTCCTATGACGCGGCCGGCAACACGACCAGGACCGAGGCACCCGGCGGTGTCGTGCGCACGGCACGGTACGACCGTCTCTCGCGGCCCGTCTCCGTCACCGCGACCGGCGGGGACCGGAGCGGAGAGCGCCTCTTCGGCTACGACCTGGCCGACCGCCTGACCTCGGCGGGACTCGCCGGACAGCAGGCGCAGACCTTCGCCTACGACGACCGGGGGCTGCTGACGAGCAGCGGCGGCCCCGCCGGCGCGTCGTCGTTCGCCTACGACGCCCTGGACCGGGTCACCCGGCAGACCGACGCGGCGGGCACGGTGGACTACACCTACGCCCAGGGAATGGCACGGCTCGGTCCGAGCACCCGGACCGACTCGGTGACGGGCACGACCACCACGTACGGCTACGACCATTCGTACGGGCTGCTCATGAACGAGGAGACCAGGTCCACGACCGGCACGGTGGTCCAGAAGCGCGCCTACACCTATGACAATCAGCATCGCCTGCTCACGGACACGGCGACCGGACAGGAGAACGTCACCCAGAAGTACGGCTGGGACAAGGCCGGCAATCTCGTCTCCGCCACGTCCGGGGGCACCGTCGCCTCACCACGGACCGAGGAGTACGACTACGACGAGGCCGGGCGGCTGATCCGCGCGTCCGACACGACCCATGGAACCGGAAGCGACTACTTCTGGGACGCCGTCGGCAACCGCACCCGTACGGTCGACTGGACCGAGGACGCCCAGGGAGACCGCACCGACACCGGCACGGTCACGGCCGAGTACGACGCCCGCGACCGGATCCTGTCGGCCACCGGCTCCGACGGGACGGCCACCGCCTACGAGTACACCGCGCGCGGCACCCTCGACCGCACCACCGTGGAGACGGAGGACGGCTCCACCACGACCGGCACGTCGTTCGACGCCTTCGACCAGCTCATCGCCGACGGCACCGCCCGCTACGGCTATGACGCCCTGGGGCGCCTCGGCGGCGCCGCTCAGGAGGGGACCACCCCCGCCGGCTTCACCTACGCGGGCATGTCGAAGGAAGCGTCCACCGACGGGACCTTCGCCTATGTACGCGGACCGGACAGCGGACCGGTCGCGGCGAAGCCGCTGGCGGGCGGCGCCGCCTCGATGCTGCTGTCCAATCTCCACGGTGATGTGATCGCCCAGCGCGATCCGGCCACCGGGAAGATCACCGGATCGCGGGAGTACGACCCCTTCGGCTCGGTGGACGCGACCCTGGGGGATTCCGCGAACACCGGGTTCCAGGGGTCCTGGACCGATCCCGCGACCGGCCGGGTCAACGCCCAGGCCCGCTGGTACTCCCCGGACACCGGGACCTTCGCGTCGGCCGACAGCGCCGCCGTGCCCCTCACCGACGCGACATCGGCGAACGCGTACACCTACGGCAATGCCAACCCGACCACCCTCAGCGACCCCTCGGGATACTTCTCCATCGGCGGATACGACGTCGGCATCGACATCGGCAAGTACGGCGGCCAGCTCCTCGGCGCGGTCGAGGACGCGGCGGGCAAGGTCGGCTGGCGCGGCGCCGTACGTGCCGGAGCACGCGTGGGCTCGCGGTTCGTACCCGTCGTCGGATGGGTCATGCTCGCCGTGGACGTGGCCGGTGTCGTCACGTACATCGTCAACGCGGACGGGTCGATGACCCGGACCAAGGACGCGTACGACCCGGAGATGGATCCCTGCTACATCACGCCCGACGACTGCCGCAGACCCACGGAAGCCGCCCCGCGGAAGATCCCCGTCCCCAAGGTCGAACCGAAGAAGGTCACCCCGCCCCCGGTCTATGTCACCGGGACGCGCACCACCAGCAACACCAAGGCCTGGGACACCTCGAAGACCTGGTGGGACAACACCTATCTGTACAACCGCACCGACAACTACACCTACACCACGCACTACTTGTGGACGTACTTCTCCAACGGCGACTGGAACAAGAAGGTCTCCGGCACCTCCTGGACCCACTTCTACGAGATCACCAAACGCCTGCTGATCGATCTGTCGGACCCCCTCGTCCTGGACACCCCGACCGTGGGCGCGCCGGTCGCGCCGGAATCCCCCGACAGTGCCACTCCCACCGGCTCCTGCACGGGCGGCGGCAGCATGCTCGACTGCGCGGGACTGCAACGCGCCGGCACGCTCCCACCGGGCGCGCTCACCGGCGGCAGCGGCTGCTCCGGCGGAATGCTCGGATACCAGTGCACCGCGAGCGGCAACCTGCTCGACCCGGAGACCGGCACCACGTACTGCAACCCCGGCGGCGCCGCCGCGACCGGTTCGGTCTGCACACCCTCGTCGCCGGGAGCGGGGCCCGCTCCGTCCGGCGGGGGAAGCTGCGAACGCAACAGCTTCACCCCGGACACCCCCGTCCTGATGGCCGACGGTACGACGAAGCCGATCAAGGACGTCGAGACCGGCGACCGGGTTCTGGCGACCGACCCGGAAACCGGGATCTCCGAGGCGAAGACCGTCACGGCGACGATCACGGGCGAAGGCGTCAAACGCCTCGTCGAGGTCACGATCGACATCGACGGCGACTCCGGCACCGCCACGGCCTCGGTGACGGCCACGGCCGGTCACCCCTTCTGGGTGCCGCGACTGGACGAATGGATCACGGCGGAGCGCCTCGAACCGGGCGCGTGGCTCCGCACGAACACCGGCACCTGGGTCCAGATCACCGCGGTCGACCGCCGCGGCGAACAGGCCACGGTCCACAACCTGACGGTCGAGGACCTGCATACGTACTATGTGCTGGCAGGGCGGACTCCGGTACTCGTTCACAACAGCAACTGCCCTTCATTCGTCGACGGAGACGTCTGGGCCCACTCATTCGATTTCGGAGAGACTACGGTCGAGACCATGGGGACCGTCAGGATTTCCGGAAACACCGTGTACCTGGACGGACTGATTGTCTTCCCGAGCGGGACTCAAGGATTGACCCGCGCCCCGGTCGGGATAGATGCGATCCACTCCATGCAACGCTCGGTCGCCGAACAGGCTAGATCCCAGGGGTTTAGCACCGTCGTGCTGGAATATGAACGGCATATCATGAAAAAGGACGGCAGTATGTTCATTCGCCCTTCTACGATGACTTTGGATGTTGCGAAAATCCTAGAAGGTTAGAGAATGAATCTGTCCCGACTGGACGAATTGGCATCGAGTATCGCAGGCCGAGGGAAACTGGAGCAGGAGCCGGTATTCCGGGAACTTCGGGAACGTGGCCTGTCACCGGTCGAAGCGATCTATGTGGCTTCTCGAGTGCTTGACCTGTCTCTCCCCGAGGCGAAAACCGCAATCTATACGAGCACTGCCTGGCGCGATCAGCGGGAGGACTGGCAGCGGTTTCATTCTGGCCTTGAAGAGTGAAGATCCTTCGATGAGGGGTTGGCGAAAAGTTGAGGAAACGTGCAGTGGCGACCCATCTCTAGTGTCATCCCAGAGCTGTCTGCCCCGCCCTATCCGCTTCCGGAGGCTGGCCGAGACAGGGGCGCCAGCGACTTGATTTCTGCGTTCGGGATCGAATCCGAGGCCAGGGGTCGGGTGGAGGATGCGCTGAACTCCGGAGCGAACTTCCATGTCGGGCTCACACCGATTCCGGCATCGAGACTCCGGGGTATCTGTCGGGGCAGGGTGAGAGCTGCGCAAAGGCATGGCAAGCCGACGATCGGGGTTGCGGAATGCCTTGCGGGCCTCGCCGGAATGGGCGAGTCCCGCATAATACCCGCATCAATGTGCCTGGGGGATGATTATTAAATGTCCGCGGTCGTGGTTTTCTCCGAAGGGGACCCCTGGTTCACCAATTCGCACGACTGGAGTGTCATTCTCCGGCGTGCCATGGAGGCCGTGCGGCCCGCGGACCGGCAGTCGTTCAATTGGTTTCTCAATGAAACCGGGCTGCACTTCCCGTCCGTGGAACCCGCCGGTCGAAACTCCGTGGCCCGGCTGATGCTCGCGGTGGTCGAAGAGCTGGAATCGGAGCACACCGCTCGGGCGGGACCGGAGGGCGGGGCGAGCGGTCCGCTCTACGGTGACCTCGGAGAGAAGTTGCTGAATGAGGTCGGAGCGAGCATGAACAGCTGAAAGCCCCCGTGGATATCGCCACCGCGCCGCCCTGAGCGGCGCGCAAACGGTTCACCGTCCGATGGTGCCCGACACCCGGTGAGGACGCGCCCCCATGCCTGGCGCGCGGCAGGGTACGCACCTCAGCAGCGGCGGACGCGCCGAGTGAGGCCACCGACCGGCCGAGCCCCCGGACTCCGCCGGGGCCGACGCCGCGCGGTCCTCCTGCCGCTGACCGAATATGGGACGGAGGTGAACCGATGACCGAAGTGCTCCTGCTCCTGGTGGCGATCCTGCTGTCGCTCGCCTGCGGGGCCTTCGTCGCGGCGGAGTTCTCCCTGACCACCGTCGAACGCGGTGAGCTGGAGCGGGCCGCCGAGCGCGGGGAGCGGGGCGCGGCGGGCGCGCTGAGAGCCGTACGGAGTCTCACCTTCCAGCTCTCCGGCGCGCAGCTCGGTATCACCGTGACCAATCTCGTCGTGGGCATGCTCGCCGAGTCGTCGGTCGCGAAGCTGATCCGCGGTCCGGTGGAGGCCGTGGGGCTGTCTCCCCCGGTGGCCTCCTCGGTGGCGCTGGTCATCGGTACGGCCCTGTCGACGCTCTTCCTGATGGTCGTCGGCGAACTGGTGCCGAAGAACTGGGCGATCTCGTCGCCGCTGGCCGTCGCCAAGGTGGTCGGCACGCCGCAGCGCTGCTTCTCGTCGGCCTTCCGCCCGTTCATCCGCCATCTCAATAATATGGCGAATCGGATCGTACGGGGGTTCGGACTGGAGCCCACCGAGGAGCTGGCCTCCACCCGCAGCCCCCAGGAACTGGTCGCGCTGGCCCGCCACTCGGCGAAGGAGGGCGCGCTGGAGCAGGACACCGCCGAGCTGTTCGTACGGACCATGAGCCTGGCCGGACTGACCGCGGAGAATGTGATGACCCCGCGGGTGCGTGTGATGGCGCTCGACGAACGCGCCACGGCGGAGGATGTCGCCAACGCCACCCGCGCCAGCGGTCTGTCGCGCTTCCCCGTCTACCGGGACAGTCTCGACACGGTGGTCGGGATCGCGCACATCAAGGACGTTCTGGCGGTTCCCGCCGCGAGCCGGCCCCGGCGCACGGTGGCCGAGCTGCTGCGCGAACCGCTGCTGGTGCCCGAGACACTGACGGTGGACCGGCTGCTGGACCGGCTGTCGGGCGGCGCCACCATGGCCGTCGTCATCGACGAGTACGGCGGGACGGCGGGGGTCGTGACATTGGAGGACATCGTGGAGGAGGTCGTCGGCGAGGTACGCGACGAGCACGATCCGCAGGAGACCGCCGATCTGGCCCCGGTGGGCGAGGACGCGGAGGGCAGGGCGCTCTGGTCGGCGGACGGCGCGGCGCGCGCCGACCAGTTGCGGACCGCCGGCCTGCGGATGCCCGAGGGACCTTACGAGACGCTCGCCGGGCTCGTCGCCACCGAGCTGGGCCGTATCCCGGCCGAGGGTGACCGGCTCTCCCTGGACGGCTGGCTGCTGGAGGTCGTGGACGCCACGGGCCGGCGCGCGGCCCGGCTGCTGCTCCACGCGCCCGTCGAGGCGGCCGAGGAGGGGAAGGAGACGACATGATCATCGCGATCCAGCTCTTCGTCGGTCTGCTGACCCTGGTCGTCAACGCGTTCTTCGTCGCGTCCGAGTTCGCGCTGGTCTCCGTACGGCGCAGTCAGATCGAGCCGGAGGCCGAGGCGGGCAACCGGCGGGCACTGCGGGTCGTCTGGGGTCTTGAGCATGTGTCGGCGCTGCTGGCGGCGGCCCAGCTCGGCATCACACTCTGCACGCTGGTGCTGGGGATCGTCGCCGAGCCCGCCATCGCGCATCTCCTGGAGCCCTTCTTCGACGCCGTCGGGGTGCCGCACGGTCTGGTGCATCCGTTCTCGTTCGTGATCGCGCTCGTCCTGGCGACCTATCTGCACATGCTGCTGGGCGAGATGGTCCCGAAGAACGTCGCCCTCGCGGGACCGGCACGGGCCGCGCTGCTGCTCGGTCCGCCGCTGGTGGCACTGGCGCGGGCGCTGCGGCCGGTGATCTTCACGGTCAACGCCTTCGCCAACGCTCTGCTCGGACTGCTGCGGGTGGAGACCAGGGACGAGGTGACCGCGGCCTTCTCCGACGACGAGCTGTCGCGTCTGGTCACGGACGCGGGCGACGCCGGACTGCTCGACGACCGTGCCACCGAGCGGCTGCACGACGCGCTGGAGCTGGGACGGCGGCCGGTGAGCGATGTGGTGATGCCGCTGGAGCAGGTGGTCTCCGTACGGCTCGGGGTCACGCCCGAGGAGCTGGAGAGCCTCTCCGCGCGGTCCGGTTTCTCGCGCTTCCCCGTGGTGGACACCACCCGGCGGATCCTCGGCTATCTGCATGTGAAGGACGCCCTGGACGCGGCGCCGCGCGACGATCCGTTCCCGTTCTCCGCGATGCGCGCGGTCGCGCGGGTACGGGCGGAGACCCCGATGGACGACGTGCTGACCGCGATGCGCCGCAGCCGGACCCATCTCGCCGCCGTGCTGGACGAGGACGGGAGGCTGGAGGGCCTGGTGACGATGGAGGACGTCCTGCGCCAACTGGTGGGCAGACACGCGTGAGCCGGGGGCGTCCGGTGGCCGTTCAGCCGTGCTCCCCGGGGGCCGTCCAGGTGTGCCCTGGGGCCGGGGTACGGCCGTACCTACCGCGCGGTACGATCGCTCCGCCATGGAGATGAATGCCAACTACACCAGCCTGGTCGCGGTCGGTGACTCCTTCACCGAGGGCATGTCCGACCTCCTCCCCGACGGTTCGTACCGCGGCTGGGCGGATCTGCTCGCCGGACGTCTCGCCGCCCGCGCCACCGGCTTCCGCTACGCCAATCTCGCCGTACGCGGCAAGCTCATCGGCCAGATCCTCGACGAGCAGGTGGACATCGCCGCGGCGATGTCGGCCGACGTGGTGACGCTGGTCGGCGGACTCAACGACACCCTGCGGCCCTCGTGCGACATGGGGCGGGTCCGGGGACTGCTCACCGAGGCCGTGGAACGGCTGGCGCCGTCCTGCGGACAGCTCGTACTGATGCGCAGCCCCGGCCGCGACGGCCCGGTGATGGAGCGTTTCCGGCCGCGTATGGAGGAGCTGTTCAGCTGTATCGACGAGCTGGCGGCCCGGCACGGCGCGCTGGTCGTCGATCTGTACGGGGTCCCGGCGCTCGGCGATCGGCGGCTGTGGGACGTGGACCGGCTCCATCTCACCGCGGAGGGGCACCGCCGGGTCGCCGAGGCGGTCTGGCAGACGCTGGGGCTGCCGGCCGAGGACGACTGGCGCGCGCCGCTGCCACCGGCCGGGACCGTACGGTGGCTGACGCGAAGGACCGAGGACGCGCGCTTCGCGCGGCAGCATCTCGGACCGTGGATCGTCCGCCGGGTGACCGGCCGCTCCTCCGGCGACGGCAGACCCGCCAAGCGCCCGGAGCTGCTCCCGTACGGAACGCCGGAGCTGGACGGCGCGCCCTCGCGGCTCCCCTGACCCCGCTCGTCGGGGGGTGTCGACCCGCTCCCCCCGGGGGCGGCGCCGACCTGCGCGAACCGCCAGTAGACTCAGCTCACGTGACTGCCGTGTCTGCGAAGCCTCGCATCCCCAATGTCCTTGCCGGCCGCTACGCCTCGGCGGAGCTGGCCGTGCTGTGGTCCCCCGAGCAGAAGGTACGGCTGGAGCGTCAGCTCTGGCTGGCGGTGCTCCGGGCGCAGAAGGACCTCGGGATCGAGGTGCCCGACACGGCGCTCGCCGACTACGAGCGGGTGCTCGACCAGGTCGACCTGGCCTCGATCGCCGAGCGCGAGAAGGTCACCCGGCACGATGTGAAGGCACGGATCGAGGAGTTCAACGCCCTCGCCGGTCATGAGCAGGTGCACAAGGGCATGACCTCCCGCGATCTGACCGAGAATGTCGAGCAGCTCCAGATCCGGCTGTCGCTGGAGCTGACCCGGGACCGTACGGTCGCGGTGCTGGCCCGGCTCGGGAAGCTGGCCGGCGAGTACGGCGAGCTGGTCATGGCGGGCCGCTCGCACAATGTCGCCGCGCAGGCCACCACCCTCGGCAAGCGCTTCGCGACGGCCGCCGACGAGCTGCTCGTGGCGTACGGACGGCTGGAGGACCTGCTCGGCCGCTATCCGCTGCGCGGGATCAAGGGACCGGTCGGCACCGCGCAGGACATGCTCGACCTGCTCGGCGGCGACACCTCGAAGCTGGCGGAGCTGGAGCGGCGGATCGCGGGCCATCTCGGCTTCGCGCAGGCCTTCACCTCGGTCGGCCAGGTGTATCCGCGCTCGCTCGACTACGAGGTGGTGACCGCGCTGGTGCAGCTCGCCGCCGCGCCGTCCTCGGTCGCGAGGACGATCCGGCTGATGGCCGGGCACGAGCTGGTCACCGAGGGCTTCAAGCCGGGCCAGGTCGGCTCCTCCGCGATGCCGCACAAGATGAACACGCGCTCCTGCGAGCGGGTCAACGGGCTGATGGTGATCCTGCGCGGTTACGCGTCGATGACGGGCGAGCTGGCGGGCGACCAGTGGAACGAGGGCGACGTCTCCTGCTCGGTGGTCCGCCGGGTGGCGCTGCCGGACGCGTTCTTCGCGTTCGACGGACTGCTGGAGACGTTTCTGACGGTGCTGGACGAGTTCGGCGCGTTCCCCGCGGTCGTGGCGCGTGAGCTGGACCGCTATCTGCCGTTCCTCGCCACGACGAAGGTCCTGATGGCCGCCGTACGGGCCGGGGTGGGGCGTGAGGCCGCGCACGAGGTCATCAAGGAGCACGCGGTGGCGTCGGCCCTGGCGATGCGCGAGCGCGGCGCGGAGCGCAACGAACTGCTCGACCGGCTGGCGGCGGACGAGCGGATCCCGCTCGACCGCGCGGCGCTGGACGCGCTGATGGCGGACAAGCTGTCCTTCACGGGCGCGGCAGAGGACCAGATCGCGACGGTGGTGTCCCGGATCGAGGAGATCGCCAAGCAGCACCCGGAGGCGGCGGCGTACGCGCCGGGCTCCATCCTGTGACGCGGTGACACCCGCGCCGCGACGCGTCCCTTCGAGAGGCTGGAGAGCGTACCGATGACTCCTCTTCCCCCGCTCCACGGCACGGTGGCCCGATGAGCGGGACCGACACGATCGTCGCCGCCGACGTCGTCGTCACCTGCCCCGGCCGCAACTTCGTCACGCTCAAGATCACCACGGCCGAGGGGCTGGTCGGCTGGGGCGACGCCACCCTCAACGGCCGTGAACTCGCCGTCGCCTCCTACCTCCGTGACCATGTGGCGCCACTGCTCGTCGGCCGCGACCCGGCGAGGATCGAGGACACCTGGCAGTACCTCTACCGGGGCGCCTACTGGCGGCGCGGTCCGGTGACCATGACCTCCGTCGGCGCGGTCGACCTCGCCCTGTGGGACATCAAGGGCAAGGCCACCGGACAGCCCGTCTACCAGCTGCTCGGCGGCGCGGTCCGCGACCGGATCCTCGCCTATACGCACGCCAGTGGCTGGGACGTGCCACGGCTCCTCGACGCCGTCGACGCCCGGCGCGAGCGCGGCTTCCTCGCGGTACGGGCGCAGAGCGGGGTGCCGGGGCTGGGCACGGTGTACGGGGTGAGCGAGGCCGCCGCCGGACACGAGCGGCCGGACCGGCACGGCACGGGGCCGGACGAGGAGATCTGGGACACCGACTCGTATCTCCGGCACGCCCCCGAGATGCTCACGGCGGTCCGCGAGCATGCCGGACCCGGGCTGAAGCTGCTGCACGACACGCACCACCGGCTCACTCCCGGCGAGGCGGCCCGGCTCGGCAAGGCGCTGGAGCCGGTGAACCTCTTCTGGCTGGAGGATGTGACCCCGGCGGAGAACCAGGAGGTGCTGCGCCATGTCCGGCGGCACACCACCGTGCCGCTGGCGATCGGCGAGGTGTTCAACACCGTCTGGGAGTGCCAGACCCTGATCACCGAACAGCTCATCGACTTCGTACGGACCTGTGTGACGCACGCGGGCGGGATCAGCCATCTCCGGCGGATCGCGGCCCTGGCCGAGATCTGGCAGGTACGGCTCGGCCCGCACGGTCCCTCGGACATCTCACCGGTGGCGCTGGGCGCGTCGCTCCATGTCGGTCTGTCGACACCGAACTTCGCGATCCAGGAGTACATGGGGTACGAGCCGGTCGTCCACGAGGTGTTCCGCCACGCGTGGAGCTACGAGGACGGCCATCTGCACCCGGGGGACGAGCCCGGTCTCGGGATCGAGGTCGACGAGGCGCTCGCCGCCCGCTTCCCGTACGAGCCCGGCTATCTGCCCGTCGCCCGGCGGCGCGACGGCTCGGTGACGGACTGGTGACGACCGCTCCGGCGGGCGAGCCACCGGCCACACGCCGGCACACGGCCACCGGCCACGCGCGGGCACACGGCCCGCACCGACGCCCCGCCGACGGCCCCCGGTCCGCCTGACGGCCCCCGGTCCGCCTCGGCGGGAGAACCCGGGGGCCATGGCTCGGCGCGTCAGTCAGCGACGCGCGTCAGCCGTACGACCGGGATGTCCCGGTCGGTCTTCTTCTGGTACTCCTCGTACGGAGGGAACAGTTCCACCAGTCCCGGCCACACCCGGGCCTTCTCCTGCGCCGACAGGGTCTCCGCCCGCGCGGCGAAGCGCTCGGCACCCACCCGGAGCCGTACATCCGGGTCGGCCTCCAGATTGAGGTACCACAGCGGGTGCTCGTCGGCGCCGCCCTTGGACGCCACGAGCAGATAGTCGTCGCCGTCACGCCCGTAGATCAGTACGGTGCGCCGCAACTGCCCGGTGCGCCGACCGCGGTAGTCCAGCAGCAGACACTGCACTCCCTGGATCGTCGTACCGCGGGCGCCGTCGGACTCCTCGTACGTCCTCGCCTGCTCAGCCACCCAGCCCGTGGGGCTGATCACCACATCTTCGTCCTGCGCCATCCCGGCTCCTCCGCCTCGTCCGTCGCCAACGTGTCCCACCCTAATCAGCCCTGGGCGCCCGCTCGTCGGCCCGGGGGCCTCGTGACTCGCCGCGCGGTCAACCACCGAGTAGCATCCGCCGAACACGCGCGAACTGGGAGGACATACCGTGGGGCGGCTGACCGGCGGAGACCCTTCTCTGCTGCGGCGGATCAACTCGGCCGTGGTGCTGCACGCCCTGCGGGGCGCCGGTCCTCTCACCCTCACCGATCTCACCCGGATCACGGATCTGTCCCGGCCGACCGTCGAGGGTGTGGTGGAGGGGCTGATCGAGACGGGCCTGGTCGTGGAGTGCGCCCCGGAGGAGGGCGAGACCCGCAAACAGGGCCGTCCCGCACGGCGGTTCCGGTTCCGCGCCGAGGCGGGCCATCTGCTGGGGATCGAGATCGGATCGCACCGGATCGCCGCACTGCTCTCGGGACTGGACGGCAGGATCATCGGCGCCGGAACGCGTGAGGTCTCGGAGAAGGCCGACGCGGACGAACGCCTGGAGCGGGTACGGCTGGTCGTCGCCGATCTCCTGCGGCGCACCGGTGTGCCGCGTGGCTCCCTGCGGGCGGTGGGGGTCGGCAGCCCCGGCATCGTGGAGGCCGACGGCACCGTACGGCTGGGCACCGCGCTCCCCCAGTGGACCGGGCTGGCGCTCGGTGAGCGGCTGCGCCGCTCGTTCCGATGTCCCGTCCTGGTGGAGAACGACGCCAACGCGGCGGCGGTGGCCGAGCAGTGGAAGGGCGCCGCCACCGACTCCGACGACATCGTCTTCGTACTGGCCGGACTCAGTCCCGGGGCGGGCGCCATGATCGGCGGCCGGCTGCACCGGGGGTTCGGCGGGGCGGCGGGCGAGATCGGCGCGCTGCATCTGCTGGGCCGCGATGTGACGCCCGAGAAGCTTCTGTCGACGACGGACGAGCCGCTCCATCCGCTCGACGAGCAGGCGGTGGCGAAGGTCTTCGCCCATGCCAAGGAGGGCGACATACGCGCCCAGGAGGCCGTCGAGCGGTTCATCCAGCGGCTGGTGCACGATGTGGCGGCGCTGGTGCTGGCGCTCGACCCGGAGCTGGTGGTGATCGGCGGCTGGGCGGCCGGGCTCGACGGCGTACTGGACCCGCTGCGCGGTGAACTCTCCCGCTACTGTCTGCGCCCGCCCCGGGTGACGCTCTCGCTGCTCGGTGAGGCGGCGGTGGCGACGGGCGCGCTGCGGCTGGCCCTCGATCACGTCGAGGAGCAGCTCTTCGCGGTGGAGAGCACGGTGACGTCCCGCCGGGACCGATGAGGTCGGCCGGGGCCGGTCAGGTCCCGCCGGGGCCGGTCTCCGTGAACTCCCCCGCGGGCGCCCGGTTTCAGGACTTCAGGACGCCCTGCGCTCCTGCGGGTGATCGCCGGCGTGGTCGCTGATCTCCAGGTCGCCGGAGGCGCCGAAGGTCAGCCGGCAGGTGTCGGCGCGGTAGGTCGCCACCGAGACCGCGGCCGTACGCCCGTCCACCACATAGCGCGTCGTGACCACGAGCACCGGAGCGCCGGGCAGCCGGTCCAGCGCCTTGGCGTCGTCCGCGCGCGCGGAGCCCAGCTCCACCGCGCGGTCCTGCCCGTCGAGGCAGAGCCGCTGGAGCTCACGCAGCACGCTACGGGCGCGGGCGGGGCCGGACGGCGAGTCGATCGCCGACAGCTCGGGCACGGACGAGGACGGTACGTAGAGCAGCTCGGCCGCGACGGACTGACCGTGCGTGACCCGGATCCTGCGGACCGTGTGGACCTCTTCGCCGGTCTCCGTCTCCAGCAGCCGGGCCACTCCGGCGCCGACGGGCGCCAGGGAGCAGTCGATCGGCTGCCAGGCGTCCTGGGCGGCGCCCGGCCATTCGTGCTGGGCGGTCGAGACGTCCACCCCCACCCGGGGCGGCGCGACGGTGGTGCCGACACCGCGGCGGCGCTGGAGCCGGCCCTCCAGCTCCAGCTGTTCGAGCGCCTGCCTCAGCGTGGCGCGCGCGACGCCGAAACGAGCGGCCAGTTCACGCTCGTTGGGCAGGATCTCACCCACCGCGAAGTCGGAGTCGAGTGCTTCACCGAGAACGGTCTTGAGGTGCCAGTACTTAGGCTCCGGCGCTGTTTCAAGCTGCGTGGTCCCCACCCTGATCCTCCGCAATCGCCGTGTCCCCGGCGGATTTTCCGTGCAATGTTTATTAAAGGTTCCTGCACTAACTAGCGACGATAGGACCGCCCATCCAGTTGGTCAAGACCAATCCTGCTTCGGTCACCGAGAGAAGTCACTCCCCGACTCAGGGTGTTCACAGTACGTTCGTACGCCGGTGAGAGACGGGGAACACGGAGACCCGCGGCCGGAATGGACGCGGGGTCCCGTAACGCGTGGAGCGGCGAGCAGGACTTACAGGGCCGGGCGCTCCGATGTGACGCCACTGAGCTTGTCCGGATTCCGCACGATGTGGACGGCGCGCACCATGCCGTCGGCGATCTCCAGCTGAAGGACGAGATCCGGCTTTCCGTCACGGAGGAACAGCAGCGCCACGGCGCCGTTGATCTCCACGGTCCGGCTCTCGTAGAGACCCGCGTCGCCCGCGACGCCGGCGAAGAACCGCGCCACCTTGTCGGCGCCCTCGACGACCCGCAGCGGCGCCTTGGCCTTGCCGCCGCTGTCGCCGACGAGCCTGACGTCCGGCGCCAGCAGACCGATGAGGGCCTCCATGTCTCCGCCGCCCGCCGCCGCGAGGAACCGCTCGGTGAGATCGCGGCGTTCGGCGGGGTCCACGTCGTAGCGGGGCCTGCGCTCCTCGACATGGCGGCGGGCCCGGCCCGCGAGCTGACGGACCGCGGCCTCACTCCGGTCCAGTACGGCGGCGATCTCGGCGAACGGGAAGCCGAAGGCCTCACGCAGGACGAACACCGCGCGCTCCAGCGGCGAGAGCGACTCCAGGACGATCAGTACGGCGAGCGAGACCGAATCGGCCAGTACGGCGCGCTCGGCCGTGTCCGGCGCGGCCGGACCGTAGTCGGTGACGACCGGCTCCGGCAGCCAGGGGCCCACATAGGCCTCGCGCCGCGACTGGGCCTGGCGCAGCCGGTCGATGGCGAGACGGGTGGTGATCCGTACGAGATAGGCGCGTGGCTCGCGGACCTCCGTGCGCTCTTCCCCGCTCCAGCGCAGCCATGCCTCCTGCACCACGTCCTCGGCGTCGGCGAACCGGCCCAGCATGCGGTAGGCCACCCCGGTCAGTACGCTCCGGTGCCTTTCGAACTCGTCGGTGCTCGTCGTCTCGGTCGCCACCGTCCCATCCCAGCCCACGGTCCGCCGGCTGTCCAGGTGACGCGCGGCGCGCCGTGCCCGGTACGGGAGTTGGCGAGGGGGAGGTAGGGCGGAGGCCGCCCGGTTCTTCGGTCGCCCGGTTGTTCATACGGGGTTCGCGCGGTGGCCGCCACCGGGGACTAGGCATGGCACGACACCCCGGCATCCACCTGCCCAGGAGGCTCATCGATGTCCAACAGCCCCGGAAACAACGCCTCTCCGGCCCCGTCCCCGGCCGCGGACGCCGCCGGCTCCGCGGACTCCCCCGCCCGCCGCAGTGTGCTGCGCGGGTCGCTCGCCGCCTCGGCCGCGCTGGCCCTCCCCGGTGCCGCGCTCGCCACCGCCGCCCCGGCCCAGGCCAGATCGGGACGGCCGGGTGCCGCCTGGGGCGTACAGACCGGTGACATCACCACCTCGACCGGGTTGGTGTGGGTACGGTCCGACAGGACCGCCCGGATGACCGTGGAGACCTCGGCCACCGAATCGTTCCGCCATGCCCGGACCTGGCACGGACCCCTGCTCGGCCCCGGCGGCGACTTCACCGGCACGGTCCCGCTGAGCGGACTGCCCGCCGGTGAGCAGGTGCACTACCGGGTGACTCTCGCCGACCCGCACGACCCCCGCCGTACCGGCGAGCCGGTGTACGGCACCTTCCGTACCGCGCCCGCGAAGCGCCGGCAGGGGGTGCGCTTCCTCTGGTCCGGCGACATCGCGGGCCAGGGCTGGGGCATCAACCCGGACATCGGCGGCTTCCGGGTGTACGAGGAGATGCGCCGGCTCGACCCGGACTTCTTCCTGTGCAGCGGGGACACGATCTACGCGGACGGGGTGATCGAGCCGAGCGTGACGCTGCCCGACGGCCGGGTCTACCGCAACATCACCACCGAGGAGAAGTCCAAGGTGGCGGAGACCCTCGACGAGTACCGGGGCAACTTCCGCTACAACCTGCTCGACGCGAACGTCCGCCGGTTCAACGCGCAGGTGCCGTCGATCGTCCAGTGGGACGACCACGAGGTGCGCAACAACTGGTACCCCGGCCAGATTCTCGACGACGTGCGCTACACCGAGAAGAACGTGGATGTGCTCGCGGCACGCTCCACACAGGCGTTCCACGAGTACTTCCCCATCTCCGGCGGGGGCGCGCGCGGGACGGACCGGCGTGTCCACCGGGTGGTGAACCACGGGCCGCTGCTGGATGTGTTCGTCCTCGACATGCGGACGTACCGCAACGCCAACTCGCCCGGCCGGCAGTCCGACGACACGACCGGCATCCTGGGCGCGGAGCAGCTCCGCTGGCTCAAGCGCGAGCTGGCGCGTTCCCGGGCGGTGTGGAAGGTGATCGCCGCCGATATGCCGATCGGTCTGGTCGTACCGGACGGTACGGCGAACATCGAGGCGATCGCCCAGGGCGATCCCGGCGCCCCGC
This sequence comes from Streptomyces sp. NPDC055025, assembly GCF_053608565.1. Classification (NCBI taxonomy): domain Bacteria; kingdom Bacillati; phylum Actinomycetota; class Actinomycetes; order Kitasatosporales; family Streptomycetaceae; genus Streptomyces; species Streptomyces sp. NPDC055025. The sequence goes on along the minus strand of NZ_JBSGVS010000023.1, from coordinate 29,903 downwards.
TCGGCCGGGAACTCCAGATCGCGGAACTGCTGCGGTACATCAAGCACCGGCGGATCACCGGCACGGTGTGGCTGACGGCGGATGTGCACCACACCTCCGCGCAGCACTACGAGCCGGAGCGGGCCGCGTTCAAGGACTTCGCGCCGTTCTGGGAGTTCGTCTCGGGACCGCTCGCCGCGGGCCAGTTCCAGGCCAGTGCCCTGGACGGCACGTTCGGCCCGAACCGGGTGTATGTGAAGGCTCCCGACCGGGCGAACGTCTCGCCGATGGAGGCGCCGCAGCTCTTCGGCGAGGTCGACATCGACGGCGGCAGCGGTGAGCTGACGGTGCGTCTGCGCGCCGAGGGCGGCTCCGTGCTGTTCACCAAGGTGCTCCAGCCGGGCCGGGTCGGGCAGTAGTCGGGTCGGTCAACGGGGGCCGGGTCACGGGCGGTTGGCATCCACCGCCGCCCGTACCCGGGGCGTCCGCCGCCGCCCGTACCCGGCCGTGCCGTGTCCGGCGAGGGCGTCCGAGCGCCCGCGCTCCCTCGTCCGAGGCCGATTGTCAGTGCCGGGATCTACCGTCTTTTCCATGACGCGATCCACGCAGGCCATGGCCTACTCCCGTCCGTCCGTCCTGGAGAGCGCCCCGGGCGGACAGCTCCTCGGTCTGGAGACCTCCGGCGGGCTGACCCCCGCCGGCGCCGAGGCGCACCCCCGGTTCTTCTCGGGCTTCCTGGCCTCGCCCCGGGCCGCCGCCCGGGGGCTGCTGGCGGTCGCGGATGTCGCGGGCGCGCGCTATTACCAGCGGATACTTGGCAGTTCGCTGGACCCGGTGGTGACGGGGAACGGCGACCGGCTGCGCTTCGAGTCGTTCTCCGGCTGCTGCGGGGTGTACGCGCGCCTCGATGTGGAGCCGGACGGTCTCGACGGCGCCCGGACGGGGCACGGCACGACCAATGTGGATGTGAACAGCCCGCTGCGCGAGGCCCTGTCCCGGATGACCGGCGACGATCCGCTCCATCTGCGGGTGGGTCCGGACGAGCTGGCGGTCACCACGGTCCGGGGGCCGGTGGTGGAGAAGAAGGTTCCGCTGCCGGACCGGTGGCTGCGGGGCTTCGCCGAGGCCCAGGTCGTCTGCGCGGGGTTCGATCTGCGGGCCGAGCTGTCCGCCGGGGAGGCCGTCCGTTTTCTGCGCTCGCTGCCGCGCGGCTCGGGCGCGGCCTCGCGCGGTGCGCGCTGGGTCGTACCGGCGGGGAGGACTCTGCGGCCGACCACCCGGCCGGTGCCGGGAGCCGTCTGTCTGCCGGGGCCCGAACGGCTGGCCGCCTTGCAGCGCGTGCTGCGGGACGCCACGGCGCTGCGGGTGTACGGGCCGGTGACGGACGGGGCGCCGACGGCGAGTGCCTGGGAGGCGGTGCTCCCGGGGATGCGGCTGACACTCACCCTGTCACCGAGCGCGGCGCGCGGATTCTCGGGCGAGGGCGGGGTGCTGGAGTCGCTGGCCACCGGAGAGGCGGCGGAGGACGCCGAGCTGGTGTCCGTACTGCTGGCGTGGGAGCCGCGGATCGACCCGGCGGAGCTGGCCGCACAGGCGGGGCTGACGGCCGTGCGGGTACGGGCGGCGCTGACCCGGCTCGGTACGGCCGGCCGGGTCGGGTACGACCTCGCGGACGCGTCGTACTTCCACCGTGAGCTGCCGTACGACGCGGACCGCGCCGAGCGGCACAATCCACGGCTGGTCTCGGCCCGCGCCCTGCTCTCCTCGGGGGCGGTGACACTCGACGGTGAACTGGCCGCCGTGGCCTCGGGCGAGCGGCGCTACCAGGTGCGGGAGGCCGACGGAGTGCTGAGCTGCACCTGCCGGTGGTGGGCGGAGTACCGGGGCCGACGCGGTCCGTGCGCCCACGCGCTGGCCGTCCGGATGGCGCGGCGCGAGTCCGTCGTGATGAGCGGGGCCGCGCGATGAGCGGGCTTCTCGACGCCGTACGGGCCGGGCGGGTCCAGGACATTCCGGCGCTGGTCGGACCGCTGAGCGCGGCGGACAGGAAGACGGAGCTGGCCGCGCTGAAGGCGTTCCGCACGGAGATGCGCGGCTGGCCCTGGGGGCGGTGGCGCGAGCGCGGCAAGGCGGGGTACGCGCTGCTGGTGGCCGGGGCCGGCTGTCATACGGGGGCCGCGGCGACGGCCGCCTGGATCGGTGCCCGCGATCTGCGCGACGGGCGCGGGGTGCCCCATCGTGAGCTGCTCGCTCTGCTCGCGGAGCGTGATCCCGGCTGGCTCGGGGATGTGGCGCACCGGCTCGCGGGCCGGGCGTCGACCGCTCAGCTCGACTATCCGCTGATCGCGGGCCTGGTGCGGCTCGCGGGATGTCCGGTGCCGGCCACCGACGCGTTCGTGCACGGCTGGGCGGAGGCCATACCTTCGCACGGCGGGCTCCTGCCCGCGCTCCGGGCGGATCCGCTGGTGCGGACCATGGTGCCCCGGCTCTTCGGGACGGCCGAACTCTCCTCGCCTCTCGGCTGGTACGGCGATGCCGAGGAACCGCACCACTGGCCGACGGCGCTGACCGTTCTCGCCGAGGAGGGCGTGGTGGAGCGCGGTCTGCTCGTCGACTCCGCCATCGCGCGGCTGCTGCGCGGCGGCACACCGGGTGATCTGGGCTTCTTCCTGAATCTGCTGCGCCGGCTCGCGCTGACCGCGGACGAGGAGCGGGAGCATCTGACGGACTGGATCGGTATGGCGGCGGACGGGACCTCGCCCGTCGCGGGGTACGCGCAGGGCGTGCTCGGCAGGCTGGCGCTCGCCGGTGATCTGCCGGTGCGAAGCCTCGCGGACATGTCCCGGTCGGTGCTGTTCCGGCCGGAGAAGAAGCTCGTCAGGGCCCAGCTGGTGCTGCTGGGCAAGGTCCTGCGCGCGGACGGCGGCTGCGCCGGTGAGCTGCTGCCCGCCGTCGCCGATGTCTTCGGACACGAGGACACCACCGTCCAGGAGCGCGCGCTGAAGCTGGTGGCGCGTCATCTCTCCGCCGCCGGTGCCGAGGCGCGGGCGGAACTGGCCCTGGCGGCGGCTTCGTTGAGCCCGGTCCACCGGGCGCGGGCCACCGAGGTGTTCGGTGAACCGCCGCCGGAGCCGGATCCGGTCCCGTACGAGGAGATCCTGCCGCCGGTGCCGGTCCCGGCCCGTCTCGCTCCCGCCCCGGCGGGCCTCGCCGAGCTGGTCGAGGAGGTGGTGGCACTGGTCGTCTCGCGCGAGCGCGAGGAGGTGACCTCGTTCGAACGGACGCTGGACGGGCTCGTACGTCATGCCTACCGGGACCGGGCGGCGCTCGCCGACGCGCTCAGGCACGCGCTGGCCGACCGCTGGTGGCTCGACGGCGATTCGGAGCAGGACCGCGACCGGCGGTTCTCCAGGATCCCCCATGGAATCGAGGTGGTGGCCGCCTCCATATGCGAGCGGGTCTCCGTCACGGCGCTGTGGAACACCAGGGCTCGGGCGGCGGTACGGCAGTCCTGCGCGCACACCGTGCTGAACGGAGTCACCGAGGCGCGGCTGTGGGAGGCCGCCTATCTGCTGCGCACCCGGCCGCTGCCCTTCCTGCTGGCCACGCCGACCTGGCGGACGGGCGCCCTGGATCCCGATGTCCTGGTCGAGCGGCTCAGCGAGTACCAGCGGCTCTGTGCCACCCCGGCTCCGGTGGACTTCGCCCAGGCCCTTCTGCGGATACGGCGCGACACCGGCCCGGAGGCGGCGCGCGCGGCGGCGGCGCTCGGCGCCCCCGAGGGTGGCCGGATGGCCGCCTGGCTCAGCGGGGACGGAACGGCACTGCCCGCGCTCGAACCCGCCGCGGGGCCCCGGCAACCGACGGCGGACAAGTCCGCCGGGGAGGGCCGCCGCCGGCTGGAGTCGGTGACGGGCCGGATAGGCGCGGTCAGGGAGCGGCTGGCGATCCACCGGGAGTTCCCGCCGGCCTTCCGCTGGCTGGGTAGTCCCGTGCGGCCCGCCGGATCGGGGTGCCATCACTGGGTCGGGGGCGAGAGCGCCCACTGGTCCGCCGTACTGCCCGAGGACCGGGAGACACTCGCCGGGTGGCTGCTGCCCAAGGCGGCGGCCTGCGCGGAGCACGACCAGCGGGGCGGCTCCTGGTGGCTGCCGGTGCTCGCCGAGAGCGGCGGTCCCGCCGGTGCCGGCCTGCACCGGGGGCTCGCATACGGTCTGGGCGCCCGGCATCCGGCCGACCGGCTGTCGGCCGTGGACGCGCTGCTGGTGCTGGCCGCCCGCGGTGACCTGGACGGACCGCTGCTGGGGCGGGAACTGGCCACACTGGTGACCTCCGGGGCGGTCAAGGCCGGCCGGCTGGCCGACGCCGCTCGCACGGCCGCGGAGACCGGTGCGTATGCCACGGTCTGGTCGGTGCTCGGCGCCGCGCTGCCCGGTCTGCTGGCGGCCGGGACCGCGCGACCGGGCCTCGGGGAGCTGCTGTCCGTGGCCGCCGAGTGTGTGGAGCGCTGCGGCGCGCGGGACGGGATACCGGGTCTGGCCGCATCGGCGGGCCGCGGCGGATCGTCACGGCTCGCCTCCCAGGCGGCCCGACTGCTGGCCGCATTGCGTCAGGGAGACGATCACTACAGGCCAGAATTGGCCAAAGATCGCCCAAATGGGAACAGATCCATCCTTAACCCATCAGTCACAAACCGTTCGTGATCACGCAACACCATTCCGTCAGAGTGAGGTCATGACCAATGTGACGTCCGCCAAGAGTGTCCGCCGCCCCCACCACTGGCGACGGGACCTTGTCGAACTGGCCGCCCTGTTCATCGCGGTGGCGGTCGCCGACTCCGTGGCGAACATGATCGCGCATGGACCCGACGGTACGTTTCTGCTGTTCGCCTCCGCCCTGACCCTGATCGCCACCGCCGCCTTCCACACATGGTGGGCGCGGAGGCACGGTCATGCCCCGCCGGCCTCCGCCCTCTCCGACCCCGGTCCGACCGTGGCCGGCGGGACCGTGACCGGTGGGGCGGGCACCGGTGGGGCGAGTGTCGGCGCCCTGCCCGTTCCGGCCCTTCCGGACCCCCGCCGGGGAGCGGTACCCGCCGAGACGGTGGAGACGGTGCTCTGGCGGATGCGGACCACCGTGCGGGACGAGCCGGGCAGTCTGGCCGCGCTGTGCACGGCGTTCGCCACGCTCCACGTGGACATCCTCACCCTCCAGACCCATCCGCTGGCCGAGGGCACGGTGGACGAGTTCCTGCTGCGCGCCCCGGCCTCGCTCCAGGCGAAGGACCTCATCGGCGGGGTCTCGGCGGCGGGCGGCAGCGGCACCTGGATCGAGCGGGCCGATGCGCACGACCTGGTGGACACCCCGACCCGGGTGCTCGGCCTGGCCACCCGTACGGCGCTGGACGGCGCCGAGCTGCCCCTCGCGCTGCGCCAGTTGCTGGGCCGCTGCACGATCCACTCGCGGCCCGGCGTCCCGGTCACCGGACGCGCCGCCGGTGAGAGCGCGCCGGTCGAGGGCGTGCTGGACGGGACGGAGATGCGGCTGCACGACCCGAACGGCGGAAGCATCACCGTGGAGCGCCCGTATCTCGCCTTCACGCCCACCGAATTCGCCCGAGCCCGCGCCCTGGTCGAGCTGGACGCACGGCTCGGCCCGCGTATCCCGCGCAGCCAGGACGTGCTGACGCTCCCGGAGGGCGAGGAGATCACCGTACGGCGCGCCGACCGTGACGATCTCGACGCGGCGCTCGCCATGCACGGCCGCTGCTCCGAGCGCACACTGAGCCAGCGCTACCACGGCCCGGTGGGCGACGCGGACCGCTATCTCCAGCATCTGCTCAGCCCGCGCTTCGGCCGTACGCTCGCGGTCGAGTCGGCGTCCGGACGGCTGGTCGCCCTCGGGCATCTGCTCTGGGACGGCGACGAGACCGAGGTCGCGCTGATCGTCGAGGACTCCTGGCAGCGGCGCGGTATCGGCTCCGAGCTGCTCGGCCGGCTGGTCGCGCTCGCCGTGGAGGCGCACTGCACCAGCGTGTACGCGGTCACCCAGGCGTCCAACACCGCCATGGTCGCGACCATGCGTGACCTGGGTCTGCCGCTGGACTACCAGATCGAGGAGGGCACGCTCGTCATCACGGCCCGGCTGGACCCGACATCCCTGTCGATGCTGCCGCCGTACGGGGACTCCGGTCTGTTCGACCACGAGCAGGCCGACCGCTGAGCGGCCGTACCCGCCCCGTCCGAACGGACCCGCCTCCAGCGGGCCGAACGTCTCGATCCGGCCAAACTCGAAGAGAGGCCGGAGTCCGCTCCGGTCCCCGGCCTGCCTGTCTCCAAGCGGAACGAATCCGGCTCTTGGCCCGAAGTCGCCCCCGCCACCTTCCGGGCTCCTGCCTGGCGCTTCTCACGTGGTCCTCCGGCGGGGGGGGATCAGGGGCCGCTCAAGCCTCCGTCGTCGGCCAATCCGCCCGTGCCACGGAATCCATGATGTGACGACGGCGTCTCTCTTGGAGAGGATGGCCCGCATGTCAGACACAGCCGGCAGCGCGCTGCCCCGCCAGGTCGCCGACGCCTACGTCGACGCACTCATCGAACTCGATCCCATCACCGGCACCTTTCTGGGCGTCGCGGAGAGTTCCCGTCACCTTCCCGATTTCTCCCCGGCCGGTCAGCAGGCGCTCGCCGATCTCGCCCGCAAGACCCTCGCCCGGCTCGACCGGGCCGAGACGCTGCCGGGCGCGGACGCGGATGCCGAGCGGTGCTGCGGCCGGCTGCTCCGTGAGCGTCTGACGGCGGAACTCGCCGTCCATGACACCGATGAGGGGCTGCGCAAGGTCAGCAATATCCACTCGCCGGCGCATCACATCCGCGATGTGTTCACCGTGACACCGGCCGAGACGGACGAGGACTGGGCGGCGATCGCCGAACGGCTCCGGGCCGTGCCCGCGGCGCTGGAAGGTTTCCGCGCCTCGCTCGCCCTCGGACTCGAACGCAAGCTGTACGCCGGGCCGCGCCCCACCGCGACCTTCGTCGGCCAGCTCACGGAGTGGGCCGGTGAGGAGCGCGGCTGGTTCGAGGACTTCGCCTCGGCGGGCCCGGACTCTCTCCGTACCGAGCTGGACGACGCCGCGCGCCGGGCCACCGCCGCCGTCGTCGGGCTGCGCGACTGGGTCCGCGATGTGTACGCGCCCGCCGTCGAGGACGCGCCGGACACCGTGGGCCGGGAGCGCTACGCCCGCTGGTCGCGCTACTTCAACGGCACCGATCTCGATCTGGACGAGGCGTACGCGTACGGCTGGTCCGAGTACCATCGCCTGCTGGCCGAGATGCGGACCGAGGCCGAGAAGATCCTGCCCGGCGCGGGTCCCTGGGAGGCGCTCGCGCATCTTGAGGAGCACGGCGAGCACATCGAGGGGGTCGACGAGGTCAGGGAGTGGCTCCAGAACCTGATGGACGAGGCCATCGAGGCGCTGGACGGCACGCACTTCGAACTCGCCGAGAAGGTACGGAAGGTGGAGTCCCGGATCGCCCCGCCCGGCGGGCCCGCCGCGCCGTACTACAGCAGCCCGTCCGAGGACTTCTCCCGGCCGGGCCGCACCTGGCTCCCGACCATGGGCGCCACCCGCTTCCCCGTCTACGACCTGGTGTCCACCTGGTACCACGAGGGGGTGCCCGGCCACCATCTCCAGCTCGCCCAGTGGACACTGGTCGCCGATCAGCTCTCCCGCTACCAGGCGACCGTCGGCATGGTCAGCGCCAACGCGGAGGGCTGGGCGCTCTACGCGGAGCGGCTCATGGACGAGCTGGGCTTCCTGCCGGACGCGGAGCGCAGGATCGGATATCTGGACGCGCAGATGATGCGTGCCTGCCGGGTGATCGTGGACATCGGTATGCATCTGGAGATGGAGATCCCGGCGGATTCGCCGTTCCACCCGGGCGAGCGCTGGACACCGGAGCTGGCCCAGGAGTTCTTCGGGAACCACAGCGGCCGTCCCGCGGACTTCGTGGAGAGCGAGCTGACCCGTTATCTCTCGATGCCGGGCCAGGCGATCGGCTACAAGCTGGGCGAGCGCGCCTGGCTGCTCGGGCGGGAGAACGCCCGTAAGGCACATGGCGACGCGTTCGACGCGAAGGCGTGGCACATGGCGGCGCTGTCACAGGGCTCGCTGGGTCTGGACGATCTGGTGGAGGAACTGTCCAAGCTCTGATCGGCGACCGGCGACCGGCGGTGGCAGTGGCGACCGGCGGTGGCGGCGGTGATTGACACGGCACGCCGACGCGCGGCTGCCGGGCCCGGCCGAGAGGCACGGGCCCGGCGGCGGCCGGCCGGCTCAGCGGCGGAAGCCGCCCTCCGAGTCGATGACCTGACCGGTGATCCACTCCGCCTCGTCGGTGGCGAGCCAGGCGATCAGCCGGGCCGGTTCGTCGGGCATGCCCCAGCGTCCGGCCGGGAACAGCGCGGCGACCGCCTCGTACGCGGATCCCGTCAGATAGCCGGTGTCGACGGGACCGGGGTTGACGGTGTTGACCGTCACCGCGAGATCCGCGAGCGAGGTGGCCAGGGACCGTGTCGCCGAGGCGAGGGCTCCCTTGGCCAGCCCGTACGCGATCTCCTCCGGCATACCGCCCCCGAGATCCTGACCCGAGGTCATCATGACGACCCGGCCGCCGGGGGTACGGGCGGGGAGCTTCGCACGCAGCCGTGCGTACGCCTGGACGAGCAGGATCACCGAGCGGGTGTCGGTCGCCCAGTGCGCGTCGAGCATCGCCGCGTCGACGGTGTCGAGCGTGCCGTCGAAACCGCTGAGCGCGTGGTTGGCGACAAGGATGTCGAGCCGTCCGCCGAGCGCCTCGGCAGCGGTGCCGATCAGTTCGGCGGGTGCCCCGGGCCCGGACAGGTCCCCGGGCCCGTGCGTCACCCGGGCCGCCGGATCCGCCCGCGCCTCCCGTACATGGGCGGCGACTCCCTCCGGCCCCTCGGGATCGGCGCCCCAGGGCTGGTCGGCGTCGTGCGGGACATGGTGATGGAGATGGACGCTCGCGCCGTAAGCGACCAGCCGCCGCGCGACCGCGCAGCCGATACCGCCACGGCGGCTGGCCCCGGTCACCAGCGCGGTCCGGCCGCGCAGCGGTAGCGGATCACGGCGCAGGGACAGGGGGGCGGGGGAATCGGCGGGGGAATCGAGTGCGGACATGGGCGCCCATGTTCGTCGGTACGGCGGTGGATGTCATCCGGGTTTCCCGGCCCCGGGCACACCCCGTGCCGTACCGCGCGGGGTGTGCGCCGTACGGCACGGGAAGCGCGCCGTACGGCCGGTCAGCAACCGCAGTACGCCGCGCCGACGGGTGCGGTCAGCGGATCGGCGTCGCGCCGTTCGAGTCCCTCGGCGGTCTCGGTCTCGAAGCCCTCCCGGATCCAGTACTCGATGCCCCCGAGCATCTCCTTCACCCGGTAGCCGAGACCGGCGAGGGCGAGCGCGGCGCGCGTGCCGCCGTCGCAGCCGGGGCCCCAGCAGTACGTGACGACCGGCACCGACTTGTCGAGAAGCCGCTCGGCCTGCTCGGCGATCAGCGCGGTCGGCAGATGAACGGCTCCCGGAACATGTCCCTGGTCCCAGGACTCGGTGGAGCGGGAGTCGAGCACGACAAAGCCGGGGTCACCTCCGGCGGCCAGCGCGGCGGCGACATCGGAGACATCCGTGTGGAAGGCGAGGCGCGCGCCGAAGTAGGCGACGGCTTCCCCGGGCGAGGCGGGCGGCACCCGCAGTACGGAACCGCCGGCGGCCGGCGGAGCGGAGGCGGAAGCGGGGGCTGAGGCGGGGGCCACGGCGGGAGCTGAGGCGGGGGCCACGGCGGGAGCTGAGGCGGGGGCATGGGTGCGGGCGGAGGCCTGGGAAGAAGTGCGGGAATGTGTGGTCATGACCAGAAATCTACGGTCGTCGTCCCGTCCTCTGAAGAGCGATTCCCCGGTCCTCGCCTTGATGGACGGGTGCTTTCCCTGCTATTTCTCGTTGATGACCGAGTTTTCGCCGGACGCCACCGACTGGCACCTGCTGGATGTGCTGCAACGGGACGGCCGGATCAGCTTCGCCGAGCTGGCCAGAGCCGTCTCCATGTCCGCGAGCGCCGTGACCGAGCGGGTGCGGCGGCTGGAGGAGGCGGGGGTGATCTCCGGCTATACCGCGGTGGTCGACCGTGAGCGGCTCGGCCGGCCCATCCTCGCCTTGGTGCGGTTGCGCTATCCGAACGGCAACTACAAGCCGTTCCACGATCTGCTGGAGGCGACCTCCGAGATCCTGGAGGCCCACCATGTGACGGGCGACGACTGCTTCGTACTGAAGGTCGCCGCCCGTTCGATGAGCCATCTCGAAGAGATCTCCGGCCGGATCGGCACCCTGGGCTCGGTCACCACCAGCGTGGTCTACTCCTCGCCGCTGCCCCGCCGCTCCCTCAGCCGCTGAGAACCCCCGTCGGCCGGGTCAGTCGCCGAGCGCCCCCGCCAGGCGCGGGCGTACCGCCGAGCCGTGCCGTTCCTTGACGATCTCCAACTGGGCGGGGATACGGCGGCGCAGATCCGCGACATGGCTGACGATGCCGACGCTGCGGTCGCGCTCCCGCAGCGCGTCCAGGACGTCGAGGACCTCGTCCAGCGTCTGGTCGTCCAGGCTGCCGAACCCCTCGTCGATGAAGAGGGTGTCCAGCCGTACGCCACCGGCCTCGTCGGTGACGACATCCGCGAGACCGAGCGCCAGGGCGAGGGACACGAAGAAGGTCTCGCCGCCCGAGAGCGTCGCCGTGTCGCGCGCGCTGCCGGTCCAGGCGTCGATGACCTGGAGCCCCAGGCCCGACCGGCGGAGACCGCCCGCTCTCGCGTCGGAGTGGACGAGGGCGTACCGCCCGGAGGACATGCGCTGGAGCCGTACGGTGGCCGCGGCGGCGACCTGTTCCAGCCGGGCCGCCAGGACGTAGGACTCCAGGCGCATCCTGCGTTCGTTGTCGGCGGAGGTGCCCGAGGTGAGCCCGGCGAGGCGTGCCACCCGGTCGTACTCCTCGCGCACCGGGCCGAGCGCGCGTACCTCCGTCTCGGCCAGCCGGGAGAGTCTGCCCAGTTCGGCGCGGCGGTCCCGGGCGGTGGAGGCGGCGGCCGACGCGTCCCGCAGGACTCGTTCCGCCCGGTCGTGGGCGGTCCGCGCGGCGTCGGTGGCGGCGGGCGGACGCGCGGCGGCGTTCCGGGCGTCGGGTTCGGCGAGCCGGTCCGCGACCGCGGCGGCCTCGGCCTGGAACGCGTCGAGCCGGTGCTGGAGTTCGCGCCGGCCGGTATCGGTGAGCAGGGCGGCCTCGGCGGCCCGCGGCGTGTCGAAACCGGCCCGGAAGGCGGCGGTCGCGAGCCTGCCGTCGGCCTCCTTCAGCCGGAGCGCCGTGGTGTCGACCTCGCGCACGGCCTCGGCGGCCTCGGCCAGCCATCCGGCCCGGCGTTCGAGCTGTCCGGCGCGCTCCGCGACGGTCTCGGCGTCTCCCCTGGCGCGGATCAACTCGGTGCGCAAACCGCTCTGTTCGCGGTCGAGGGCTTCGCGCCGTGAGGTACGGGCGGCGACCCGGCGTTCGGCGTGCTGTCGCGCGGCGAGCCGCTTCTCGTGTTCGCGCTCGGCGCGGTCGAGGGCCTCGCGGGCCGCGTGCGTACCGGCCGCGAGCCGGTGCGCCTCGGCGTGCTCCCGTTCCAACTCCCCGGTGAGCGCGGTGAGTTCGGCGACACCGGCACCCTGGCCCGCGCCCTGGCCCGCTCCCCCGCCGACACCCCCGCCCGCGCCCCCATCCCCGGGCGTCTCTCCCGTACCCCCGGCCGCCTCGCGGGCGGCCGCGTACCGCTCCATGAGCGCGACATGCTCGCGCTCGACCGTGTCACGGGCCTTCGCCGCCCCCTGATGGGCCGTCAACGCCGCTTCCTCGGCGGCCGGTTCGACCTGTCCTTCGGTGGCGCGGGCGGGCTCGGGGTGGGCCGTGGAGCCGCAGACCGCGCACGGTTCGCCGTCCATGAGCCGGGCGGACAGCTCCGCCGCCATGCCCCGCAGCCGCCGCTCCCGCAGTTCGAGCCAGGTCTCATGGGCGGTGTTGGCATGCTCCCTGGCCTGGCACAGCCGCCGCTCGGCCTCTTCGGCCGCCGCTTCGAGACGGTCGCGCCGGACGGCGGCCTCAAGCCGCCGCCGGGCGGGTTCGAGCCGCCCCGCGAGCTGTTCGGCGCGTGTCGCCGCGTCCTGGGCGGCCTCGATACGGTCCCGCAGCGCCTGGCGCTCGGACTCCCAGTCCGCCAGCCAGCCCGCCGCGTCCTGGAGGATCTCCTCGTCGGCGCGCGCCTGCCGGTCCAGTCCGGCCCGTTCCTCGGTGATCTCGGCGCTGCGCGACTCCGCGCGCCGGGCCGCGTCGAGAGCGCCCAGCTCCTCCCGCATGGTCCGCTCCAGCGAGGCCAGTTGCTCGGCGCCCGCCTCGGCGAGATCGGGCGGCAGGAGCGCCCGGGTGCGGTCGTACTCGTCGCGGGCCTCCCGATGCGCCTCCTCGGCGTCGTCGCGCAGGGCGAGCGCCGGGGCCACCAGCTCGGCCTTGTGGGCCCGTTCCAGCAGCGCCTGGTCCTGGTCGTGCTCGGGGCGGCGCGCTTCGAGCGCCTCGGCGCGCAGCCGGGTGTCGGCGAACCGCTTTTGCAGTCCGGCCAGTTCGTTCGCGGCGTCCAGCTCGCTCCGGGCGGCGGCCCGTCGGCTCTCGGCCGCCGCCAGCGCCGACTCGGCGATATCGGTCCGCTCCTGGGCGGTGGAGCGGGCGACCGCGGCCCACTCCAGGACGGCCTGGGCGAGCCCCGCCTCACCCGGCCGGCTCTCCGGGAACGAACTGCCGTCCGCGGCCTGGGCGACGCGCTGTGCGACACCGAGCAGCCGTTCGTCACCCGCGCGTACCCGGTGTTCGGCGGCGCGGCGCAGTTCCGCGAGCCGTTCCTCCACCGCGGCGAACCGGCGGGTGTCGAAGAGGGTGCCGAGGAGCTTGCCGCGCGCCTCGGCGTCGGCGCGCAGGAAGCGGGCGAAGTCGCCCTGGGGCAACAGCACCACCTGGCAGAACTGCTCACGGCTCATCCCGAGCAGTTGGCCGATCTCCTCCCCTATCTCCTGGTGGGAGCGGCTCAGTGCCCGCCAGTCGGCGCGCTCGGTGTCGTGCTCGCGCAGCAGGCTCTGTGCCTTCTCCGTGGTGAAGCCCTTGGCGCGTTTCTTGGGACGCTGCTGTGCGGGCCGCCGGGTGATCTCGAACCGCCGTCCGCCCACGGTCAGTTCGAGTGTCACCTCGGTGGCGGTGCCGGGGGCCGCGTGATCGCTGCGCAGGGAGGCTCCGGGGCTCTGCCGGGCCCCGGGGACCGCTCCGTAGAGCGCGTAGCAGACCGCGTCGAGCACGGAGGTCTTCCCCGCGCCGGTCGGGCCGTGCAGCAGGAAGAGCCCGGCGGTGGAGAGCGCGTCGAAGTCGACGGTCTGGGTGGTGGCGAAGGGGCCGAAGGCGGTGATCGTCAGCCGGTGCAGTCTCACCGGCCCACCTCGCGCTTCGCGGCGTCGACCCGTACTTCGTCGAAGGCGTCGCGCAGCACGGCGCGTTCGCGGTCGTCGGGCCCGGCACCGCCCCGTACATGCGCCACGAAGTCCTCCGCGATCTGCTGGTCGGTACGGCCCGCGAGCCGCTGGGCGTAGGAGGCGAGCGGGTCGTCGTCCCCGCGTTCGGGGGCGAAGACCAGACTGAGGGTGTACGGGAAACGCCCGGTGAGCCGTGCCATGGGTTCGGCCGGGCGCACCGGATCGGTGAGGGTGGCCTCGACCCAGGAGTCCTCGTGACGGGCGAGCCCGGGATCGTCGAGCAGCGCGTCGAGGGGGCCGCGGATCCTGGCCAGGGGGCGCGGCACCGGGCAGTCGACGCGCTCGGCGTCGATCCCGCCGTCCGGTCCCAGCTCCACCAGCCACATGGTCTTGCGGTGAGCGGTCTCCGAGAAGGAGTACGCGAGCGGGGAGCCCGCGTAGCGGACGCGCTCGGTGAGGGTCTGGCAGCCGTGGAGATGGCCGAGTGCGGCGTAGTCCGCGCCGTCGAAGATCCCCACGGGTACGGAGGCCACTCCCCCGACGGTGATGTCGCGCTCGCTGTCGCTGGGCGCCCCGCCGACGACGAAGGCATGGGCGAGGACGACACAGCGGGTGCCGGGGGCGCGTCGCGCGAGGTCGGCCCGTACCCGCTCCATCGCGGCGCCGAGCACCGCCTCGTGTGCGGCCTTCGCCGCCTTGAACTCGTCCCGCACCAGGGCCGGTTCGAGATACGGCAGTCCGTAGAAGGCCACCTCGCCATGGGCGTCGGAGAGGAGTACGGGGGTGTCGCAGCTGGCCGGATCGGTCCGCAGATGGATCCCGGCGTGCTCCATCAGTCCGGCGCCGACGCCCAGTCTGCGCGCCGAGTCGTGGTTGCCGGAGATCATGACGGTCGGTACACCGGCCCCGGCAAGGCGGTGCAGCGCACGGTCGAAGAGCTCCACGGCGGCGAGCGGCGGCACGGCCCGGTCGTAGACGTCGCCCGCGACCAGGACCACGTCCACGTCACGGTCCCGGACGGTCGCGACGAGATGGTCGAGGAAGACGGCCTGGGCGTCGAGCAGGCTCACGCGGTGGAACGACCGGCCGAGATGCCAGTCGGAGGTGTGCAGAATCCTCAAATGAAGGCCTCGCCGCCCAGTTCCAGTACGGCCGTCCCGGCCGTGGTGTCGGCGAGCCAGGCGCGGAAGGACGCCAGGTCCGCGTCCGGCAGGCCGATGCCGATGGTGACCGACTCGCCGTACCGCACCTCGCGCACCGTACGGCCCGTGGCGCGCAGATCGTTCTCCAGCCTGCCCGCGCGCTGGTGGTCGACGGTGACGGTGGCGAGCCTGAAGCGCTGCCGTGTCACCGTCCCCAGGGCGTCGAGGGTCTCACCGACCACTCCGCCGTACGCGCGGATGAGTCCGCCCGCGCCGAGCTTGACCCCGCCGTAGTAACGGGTGACGACCGCCGCGGTGTAGCGCACCTCACGCCGTATCAGCATCTGGAGCATCGGCGCCCCGGCCGTACCGCCGGGCTCGCCGTCGTCACTCGCCTTCTGTACGGAGGCGTCGGCGCCGATCACATACGCGTAGCAGTTGTGGGTGGCCGTCGGATGCTCCTTGCGGACGCGCGCGACGAAATCCTGCGCCTCCCGCTCGCTCGCGGCGGGTGCCAGCGCGCAGAGGAAACGAGACCGGTTGATCTCGGTCTCGTGCGTACCCGCGCGGGCGACGGTCCGGTACTGCTCCTGCATCTCCCCACCCTATGCGGCGGGGCCGGACGGTGACGGCCGGGGCGTACGGTCGGTCCCACGGGGGTGCGCGCCGCGCGCGTACCGGCCTGCGAGCCGTGGAGTTCCCGGCCCGTCTTCAGGCATTTTGGTCACACGGTCATCAACCGCGCTGCTAAGAAAGCTGGATGGGATCGGCGGGGCGGGCCTGAGAACAGGAAGACCGGCCCGGTGTCTTGGGCGTTGGGGGAGAGTGTGACGGAGGTACGGGGCGTACTGCGGGTCGTGGGCGGTGCGGCGTTGACGGTCACGGTCGGCGTGGCGGTGAACCAGATCCTTTCCGACGGGAAATTCAGCTGGACATGGCTGTACGCCTCGCTGGGGGTGGCCGTGCTGGCCTTGCTGTTCACAGAGGTGGCCGCCGCTCCCGCGGGCGGGGTGCGGGACACGGCGCGCGGCAGCCGGCAGGTGTATCTGCGGCAGTTACGGGCGAGCGTCCGGGACATGGAGACCGTGGGCGTCGCCACACACGGCGAGTTCGTGCTGCGGATGGACCAGGTGTACGTGGATGTCAGTCTGGCTCCGCAGGCGCTGCACGCCACCGCGGGCGAGCCGTATCTGGGGACGGTGCCCGGCGGTGCGCCTGCGGCCGGTCCGGGCGAGCGCCGGAGTCTGGAGTCGGTGCTGCGGGACGCCGAGCAGAACAGGGCGGCGCGGGTGCTGGCGGTGATCGGCGGGCCGGGGTCGGGCAAGACCACGCTGGCCCGCAACACGGCCCTGGGGCTGTGCAGGAGCCGGTGGCGGGGGCGGCTGCCGGTGCTGCTCTTCCTGCGCGACCACGCCGGGGCGCTGCTCGCCGACGAGGCGCCGGGGCTGGGCGAGGTCGCCGTCTCGGCGGGCTGGCTGGAGGGGAAGGTGTCGGCCGGCTGGCTCGAACGCAGACTCGACGCCGGTGAGTGTGTGGTGCTGCTGGACGGACTGGACGAGGTCGCCGACCCCGCGGAGCGCGGCAGGGTGGTGTCCTGGATCGTCCGGCAGACCCAGCGCCACCCCCGCAACATCTATGTGGTGACCTCGCGTCCGCATGGCTACCAGTCGAATCCGCTGCCCAGGGCCGAGGTGCTCCAGGTGCGCAGATTCACCAGGGAGCAGATCTCCCTGTTCCTGCATCAGTGGTCCTTCGCGACCGAGAGCCGGGCTCGGGCCGGCACGGGGCGCGAGGTGCGGGCGGTCGCCGACAGGAACGCGGAGGATCTGCTGGCCCGGCTGCGGGCCCGCCCGGCGCTGTACGACCTGGCCGCCAATCCGCTGCTGCTGACCATGACCTCGAACGTCCACCGCTACCGCGGTCAGCTGCCGGGCAGCCGCGCGGAGCTGTACGCGGAGATGTGCGACGTGCTGCTGCACCGCCGCTCCGAGGCCCGCGGGCTGTCCGACGCCACCAGCCTGGGCGGTCCGCACAAACAGCACATCGTCCAGCATCTGGCACTCGCCATGATGAAGGCGAAGGTCCGGGACTGGCCGGTGCGCGACGCGGTCAGGGCGATCCGCCGTCCGCTGCGGCAGGTCCCCGGCGATGTGGACCCCGAGGTGTTCCTCGAAGAAGCGCGGAAGAGCGGACTCCTGGTCGAACGGGAGCACGGCGTCTACGGCTTCGTGCATCTGACCTTGCAGGAATATCTGGCGGCCGCCCAGCTCGGCACCCCGCGCGCCGACACCGGTCTGCTGAGCGGGAACGTCAACGATCCATGGTGGCGCGAGACCATCCTGCTGTGGGCCGCCGGCAATGACGCCACTCCCGTCATCACCGCCTGCCTGGACTCCGGTACCGTCTCCGCCCTGGCCCTGGCCTTCGACTGCGCCGACCAGGCACAGATCGTCGACCCGGTCACGCGTGACCGCCTCGACGCCCTGCTGGAACCTCCCGCCCCCGGTGAGAACCAGGACCCCGCCCGCCGACGGCTGCTCGCCGGTGTCCAGGCCACCCGCACCCTGCGTGAGACCGTCGAACTCAGCGAGACCGCCGCCCTGTGCGCACGCCCCGTACCCCAAGCCCTGTACGAGCTGTTCGTCCGCGAGGAAGAAGCGGAAGGACGCCATCACCCCTCCGTCGCGAGTCCAGCCGGCGATCACGCGGACGGTGACACCGCGGTCGGGATGGAGGCGGGCGACGCCGAGCGCTTCGTCGACTGGCTCAACACCGTCACCGGCGACACCGTCTACCGGCTGCCGACACCCGAGGAGCTCCGCGACCCGGCCGCCGGGATGGTCGCCGACCTGACCCGCCACACCGTCTGGGCCCACGACGGCACCCGTACCCTCCTCCACCAGCCGCCAGGGGTGCGCTGGCCCTACACCGACCCCGGCCTCCACCACTACCGCCTCCTCCCCGACCGCCGGCAGAACGCCGACCCCGGCCGACACCGCTTCTCCCTCGTCACCGCCCCCGTCATCGACCGCCGGCGGATCGCCCCCCACCTGCGGCTCCTCCTCGCCCCACCCGAGAACCGCACGCGGATCGAGGCCTGGACCAGAGTCCTCGCCAACGCCCTCACCCGCGCTCGGGAACTCCGCGGCACACCTCACCTCGCACCACTGGAACTCGCGCTCGTTCTCTCCCTCGACCGCGACCTCGCCCACATCCGTGCCCGCACCCTCGCCCGCACCATCAACGGCGCCGACGCCATCAACGCCACCGACGCCATCAACCGCGCCCACGCCCGTGCCCGCACCGTCGCCCGTGCGCTCGGCCTCGGCTCCGACCTCGACCTCGACCGCACTCGCGACATCTCCGTCGTCCGCACCATCGCCCGCGGCCGCAGCCGCGAGCTCGCCCGCGCCATCGACGGCGACCTCGCCACGAGCAGCGGCAACGGCAACGGCAACGGCATCGACAACGCCATCGATCTCGCCCTGGTCATCGACCGCCTCCTCGTCATCAACCGTCCCCCCGACGGACTCGACCGCACCATCGATCTCGCCCGCACCATCGATCACGCCCTCGCCCTCGATCACGCCCTGGCCATGACCCTCGACCTCGCCGTCGACCTCGCTCTCGACCGCGCCCCTGGCGTCGCTCTCGACCGAGACCTCGCCATCAACCGCGACCGGGACAGGGAACGGGATCGCGCCATCGCGCTCGACCGAGATCTCGCCGTCGACCTCGACCTCGACTTCACCCTCACCCTCGACCGCGCCTACGACCCCGGCACAGCCGTCGCCCTCAGCATCGACCGCGACCTCGCCATCGACCGGGACCTCGCCATCGACCGCGCCATCAACCGCGCCCTCAACCCCGGCCGAGCCCTCAGCTCCGACCGTGCCGTCGACCCCGCTCTCGCCCTCGCCATCGACCGCGACCTCGCCCTCACGCTCGACCGCGCCTACGACCTCGACACAGCCCTCGATCTGGCCTTCGACGCACACACCGGAGAGCTGGGACTCGCTCTCGCCGCTTTCCGTGTCCTCTTCACCACGTGGACATCGCTCACCGACACCGCCCCGGCCGCGGCACTCACGAGTTTCGACTACTTCTTGAGACGTACGTCGACGGAGGGCGTTCCCCTGGAGCAGCAGCCCTCGGAAGACCCGGCCGGCACATTGCGCCAGGCCCACGACCTCCTCCGGGCGGATCATCCCCTGTATGAACAGACCCGGCTGCTGACCGGCGGCGCCCTGGAACTCCTGACCGCGATCCGTGACCGCCGGCACCCCCTCGGCACCCGGGCACCCGCCTGTATCCGCACCGCACTGCTCGCCGCCGCGGCGGCCCTGCGGAAGACGGGCGAGCATCATGAGGCGGACGAGCTGCGCCGGGTCTGGCAGAGTCTGATCGCGCACAGCACCCCCGCACCGACCGGCAACCAGATCCTTCTGCTGATCCGCACCCGCCAGTAGGCACGTCTCCAAGGCCCGCCGGGAATGGCGCGCGGCCGGTGGTCGTTGCCCTCTGTGACGAACATACGACCCGTGGAGGTACGACGTGCACAGCGATCCGGACACCGTCCGCAAGATCCTCGACGAGCTCGGCGACACATGGGCGATCGTCGGTCTCTCCTCGAACGAGCGGCGCCCCGCCCATGGAGTCGCGAAGGTCCTCCAGCGCTACGGCAAGCGGATCGTCCCCGTGCACCCGAAGGCCGAGACGGTGCACGGGGAACAGGGCTATCCGTCCCTCGACGCCATTCCGTTCGACGTCGACGTGGTGGACGTATTCGTGAACAGCGACCTGGCGGGCGCGGTCGCGGACGAGGCGGTGACGATCGGCGCGAAGGCCGTCTGGTTCCAGCTCGACGTGATCGACGAGGCGGCATACGAGCGCACCCGCGCGGCAGGCCTCGACATGGTCATGGACCGCTGCCCGGCCATCGAGATCCCCAAACTCGCCTGACCACTGCCCCGGGGCCGGACCCGGCACGGCCGACCACCGCCGCCACCGACGCTCCGGCTCAGACGCCGAGGCCCTCCAGGATCACCGCGCCGGGCAGGTCCGCGAGGGACTTGCCCGGGACGATCAGTTTGCCGCGGCGGCGGCCGCTGCCGATGAGGATCCACTCCGTGTCGAGCACCGCGGAGTCGATCAGCAGCGGCCAGCTCACGGGCAGTCCGATCGGGGTGATACCGCCGTACTCCATGCCCGTCTCGCCGACCGCGGTGTCCATCGGGGCGAACGAGGCCTTCCGTGCGCCGAGTTGGCGGCGGACCGCGCCGTTGACGTCGACGCGGGTGCGGGAGAGGACGACACAGGCCGCGAGCGTGGTCTCGCCGCCGCGCCTGCCCGCCACGACCACGCAGTTGGCCGAGTGGTCGAGCAGTTCGGGGCCGTAGTGCTCGGCGAAGACCGCCGTGTCCGCGATCGCCGGGTCCGTGTCCACGTACACCAACTGCTCGGCCGGCACATCGCCCCGCCATGCGCGTACGGCGTCCGCCACGGGCGGGGTCAGCAGGTCGAGGCAGTCGGGGGCGGGGACGGCGTTGTCGAAATGTCCGAGAGGAGCGCGCATGGATCTCACGCTAACAGCCGCCCCGGGACGGACCGGCCGGTCACCTCACGACCGGCCCGGCACCCTACGACCGGCCGGTCACCTCACGACGGACCCGGCACCTCACGACCGGCCCGGCACCTCAGCGCACCGGCGGGATGGAGATGGCCATGACCAGCTCGCAGATGTCCGCGCCGTCGTTGCGGTAGGTGTGCGGGACGTTCGCCTCGAAGGTCGCGGACGCGCCGGCCGGTACGGGGTGCGGCTCGCCGTCCACGACGAGGGTCAGCTCGCCCGCGGTCACATGGATCAGTTCGGTCGTGCCTGGCGGATGCGGGTCGGAGGAGCTGCCGTCACCGGGCATCAGCGCCCAGGACCACATTTCGAGCGGCCCGCGCGCCTCGGCGCCGATCAGCAGGGTCGTCCGGCTGCCCGCCGGGGTGGACCACATCCGTACGGCCTGGCTCTCGGGCACGACCCTGACCTGCGGTCCCTGCTCGTAGTCGAGGAGGGTGGTGATGGAGACACCGAGCGCGTCGGCGAGCTTGACCGTGGTGCCGACGCTCGGGTTCGTCCGTGCCTGCTCGATCTGGATGATCATTCCGCGGCTGACCCCGGCGCGGGCGGCCAGGGCGTCGAGGGTGAAGCCCCGTTCGCCTCGCCAGCGTTTGAGATTGCGTGCCAGCGACTGTGTGAGCTGATCGAGGTCAGACACATTCCGTCCAAGATATGCGATGAGGCGGTTCAACGGGCCGCACTACGGTGTGGTGCACCCAGTCGTTCATCGCACTGTACTGCGAGGTCCTTCCTGACCGCGCTGTCCGCCCTGGTCACCGGCGCGCGCCTCGACAGCGCCCGCGCCGGTCGCGTACGTCAGGACGGGCGCTCCAACTCCCCCAGTGCCAGAAGCTGTTCCGGCGTGATGCCCTCCGGGATCGGCACCGGCGCGGGGGTGCGCAGCGGCGGATCCCAGCCGCGCTCGGGGTCCCAGCTCCGTACGACCCGCGCGGGCGCCCCGGCCACCACCGTGTGGTCGGCCACCTCTCCCCGTACGACGGCGCCCGCCGCGACCACCACATTCCGGCCGAGCCGCGCGCCGGGCAGGATCACCGCGCCGGTGCCGAGCCAGCAGCCGGGCCCTATCTCCACCGGTTCCATCCGGGGCCACTGCTTGCCGACGGGCGTCTTCGGATCGTCGTAACTGTGATTGGTCGACGTGATGTAGACATACGGCCCGCAGTAGGTGTCCGCGCCGATGGTCACCGTGGTGTCGGCGATCACATGGCTGCCCCGGCCGAGGACCACCCCGTCGCCGAGCGTCAGCACCGTCCCGGGGCCGAGGTCGAGTCCGGGCATCATCCCCGCGGTCAGGGTGACGTGTTCGCCTATGACGCAGTGTTCGCCCAGCTCGATCCACGGCTCGCCGAAGACCGTGCCCTGCGGGAAGGCGAGCCGGGTGCCGGTGCCGATCCGGCGGAAGCGCAGCCGTCCCGGGCGCTCGGCGCTGACCGCGCCCGTCTCCTGGATCCAGCGCCAGCCGTCCTGGACGGCCCGGGAGAGAAGACGGCGCCGCCAGGAGGTCAGCGATGAGAACGTGTTTCTCTTCTTCGGCACCCACCTCACCGTAGTCGGCGGGCACCGGCCGAACCGGGCCCTTCCCTGTGACGTTCACCCCACGACGCCCCTCACGACACCCGCCGCGCACGGCCTCGTACCACCCGTACAGCGACCCTTGTTGGCCGAAACCCGTTGACCACTGGGCACGTTGAGTCCGTGTGAGGCCATCCCGGACGGCTTCCCGGGAGCCGAACGGGCAGCATGTGCCTCGGATCGGGCAGGGCAGGCCCGTACGACAGACCCCATAACGGTCATCGCCACTTATCACGCCACCGCCGCCCGGTAGGTGACTTCGGGACGAACTCCCCCGTTGTGCGGGCTCCGGCCTTTCCACGGCCTTCCGCGCCACTCCGCGTGGTTAGCATGAGCGCCACATGTGGTGCGGAAGATCGCCGTCCCCATCGGTGTCCGATCCCGCCCGTGCGGCCGAACCGCGCTGGTCGGCCGGTCTGTTCCCCCCGCACTCAAGTACCGAGGGACCGCGGAATGTCAGTGCCTGTCGCCCCCAGCCCGCGCCGCATACGCACCACACGGTCGTCACTCGCCGTACCCCTGACGGTGGTGGTGGTGACCGGGGCGGTCGCGGGCGCGGTGGCCGCGTCGGCCCCCGCCGCCGCCCGTGCCTGGGTGGCCGCCACCGTCGCGGTCGCCTGGGCGTGTGTGGCGGTCGCCGTCGTCACGGCCGCGCTGCTGGTGCGCCGCGGCCGGCGCGGTACGGCCACCGCGGAGGGCGAGATCAGGACGGCGCGGACGCGGCTGGCCCAGTCCGGCGCGGAGGCCGCGCATCTCCTGAACGTCACGCTGCCCGCCGTGATCAAGAGGCTCCGCGACGGCGCGAGCGCCCCGGAGACACTCGCCGCCACCCCCGCGCCGTCCGATCCCCAGCTCCGCCGTGTCCTGGAGATGTTCACCGCCGAACTGGCGGACTCCGAGGGGCGCGCGGCCAAGGCCGCCGCCGACAGCGCGACCGCCCTGAGCCGGCTGGCCCAGGCCGCCGACGATCTGGATCTGCTCACCACGAGGACACTCCCCGCCGCGCTCGGCGGGCTGCGCTCGGGCGGCTCCGCCGACACGGTGCTCGGCAGGATCGATCCGCCTGCCGATCCGCGGCTGCGGGTCCTGGTGGACACGGTGGTACGGCAGTTCGCCACCAGCGAGCGGCGCGCCGCCGCCGCGCAGGCGGCCAGCGCCAAGGCACTGAGCCGGGTGCAGGCGAAGGCGGTGAGCATGCTGGCCGATCTGCGGGAGATGCAGGACCGGCACGGCGAGGAGGTCTTCGGGGATCTCCTCAAGCTCGACCACAACACCTCGCAGCTCGGACTGCTCACCGACCGGCTGGCCCTGCTGATGGGCGGACGCGCGAGCCGCGCCTGGAACAAGCCGATCGGCATGGAGAGCATCCTGCGCGGCGCGGTGGGCCGGATCTCCGCGTACCAGCGGGTGCGGCTGCACTGCTCCAGCACCGCCGCGATCGCCGGGTTCGCCGCCGAGCCGGTGATGCATCTCCTCGCCGAACTCATGGACAACGCGGCGAACTTCTCCCCGCCCATCGACGAGGTGCATGTCTATGTCGAGGAGCGCACCGCCGGGCTCGTGGTCACCATCGAGGACAGCGGGCTGAAGATGGCGGACGCCGCGATGCGGCGCGCCGAGGAGTCCGTGTCGGGGCGGGTCACCGACCTGGCGATGCTCCAGGGCACCCGGCTCGGTCTGGCCGTGGTCGGCAGGCTGGCCGCCAAGTACCACATCAGTGTCAACTACCGGCCCTCCTCACGCGGTGGCACGGGTGTCGTGGTGCTGTTCCCGCCGCAGGTCATCGCCCAGCAGCGGGTGCTGACCAACGAGCAGTCGCTACGGCGCCCGGCGCCGGAGACGACGCTGCCCGCCCCCGCCGGACCGGCGGCCGCCTCCACGCCGCCCTCACCGTCGTCCCCTTCGTTCCCGTCCTCACCGTCCCACTCGTCCCCCACGGCCGACCCCACCCCGACCGGCCGGATCCCCGCCACCCCGCCCGTCCCCGGGGACGGACCCAAGGTGGCCACGCCCAACGGACTGCCGGTGCGCCCCCCGGGACGCACCATGGCCGCGGCCGACCGCGGCAGGCCGCACCCGGACAGCGAGTCCGGCGAGACACGCCCCAGCCGTGACGCGGGCTCCCAGTTCGGGGCCTTCCACCGCGCGCGCCGCGCCGCCGACAGCCCCTCGGGGGCCGGGGACGCGTCCGCGACGGGAACCTCCGCGGCCGGCGGCCCGTCCGAGTCCGCGGGCCCTTCCGGAGGCGGCGACGTCCCCGGCACTCCGGCCGGCTAGGGCCCGCGCTCTCCCCGTACGGCGCCCGGGGTATCGGCGCCCACCCCCACCCGAACGCGAGATTGGAGGCACGGGCTGGTGACCGGTTCACCGGTGAGCAACACCCGCCCCACGCACACCATGCAGCAGACCACTGACAACAGCCTGACCTGGCTCCTTGAGAACCTCCTGGAACGCACCCCCGGTACGCGGCATGCCCTGGTGCTCTCCCGTGACGGGCTGAAGCTCTGCTGGAGCCGCCATCTCACCCTCGATCAGGCCGATCAGCTCGCCGCCATCTGCTCCGGTATCCAGGCACTCGCCCAGGGCGCCTCGGTGGAGTTCGGCAACGGCACCGGCGGCGTACGGCACTCGATGACCGAGTTCCACGGCGGTCTGCTCTTCATCGTCGAGGCCGGCGACGGGGCCCATCTCGCGGTGGTGGCCGAGGACGGCGCCGACCCGGGTGTGGTGGGCCATCAGATGACCGAGCTGGTCGAGCAGATCGGTGAACATCTGCGGGCCGAGCCGCGTACTCCCCTCCAGGAGAGTTCACCGTCATGATCCGCCGGCCCGTCGACATCGGGGATCCGGACCGGCTGTACACCGTCACCGGTGGCCGCAGCCGGGCCGACGACGACTCGTTCGACCTGGTCACCCTGATCGTCAGCGAGTGCGAACCGACGGCGGGGATGCAGTCGGAACATGTCAAGATCCTCGGACTGTGCCGCCATCCCACCGCGGTCGTCGAGATCTCCGCCGAGCTGAAGCTGCCCATCACGGTGGTACGGATCCTGCTCGGCGATCTCCTCGCGACGGGCCGGATCACCGCTCGGCACCCGCGCGCCGCGCGCACCGCCGAACTCCCCGACTCCGCCCTCTTGAAGGAGGTGCTCCTTGGACTCCGCAACCTCTGAACTCCCGGCCCGTACTCCACTGGCCGACGCCGCCGAGACCGGGCTGAAGATTGTCGTCGTGGGCGGATTCGGGGTCGGAAAGACCACCCTCGTCCGCTCGGTCAGCGAGATCCGTCCGCTCAACACCGAAGAGGTGATGACCCAGGCCGGGATCGGTGTCGACGAGACGGCCGGGCTGACCAACAAGACCACCACGACCGTGGCCTTCGACTTCGGCCGGATCACTCTCAACGAGCTGATGGTGCTCTATCTGTTCGGAGCACCCGGGCAGGAACGGTTCTGGTTCCTCTGGGACCGGCTGTTCTCCGGCACGCTGGGCGCGGTCGTCCTGGTGGACACCCGGCGGATGAGCGACTCCTGGTACGCCATCGACCGGCTCGAACACCACCGGACCCCGTTCGTGGTCGCCGTCAACCGGTTCGACGACGACATCTCCGCGTTCTCCCTGGACGAGATCCGTCAGGCGCTCTCGCTGCCGGACCATGTCCCGCTCATCGACTGTGACGCCCGGGTGCGCTCGTCCGGCAAGAACGTCCTGATCACCCTTGTGGACCACCTCTACGAACTGGCCATGGCCCGGGAGATGACACCATGACCGACCCCACGGGCTCCGGACCCGACCGGACCCCGCCCCCCGAATGCCCCGCGCACGCGGGGGCCGTGCCGCTCAGCGGTCTGGAGTACCAGCAGACCCCGTCCCAGCTCTACCGCACCCTGCGCAGGGAGCACGGCGCGATCGCGCCCGTCACGCTCGACGGCGGGATTCCCGCCTGGCTGGTACTCGGCTACTCCGAGGTCTCCTATGTCACGAGCCACGACGAACTGTTCGCCCGTGACTCGCGGCGCTGGAACCAGTGGGAGTCCATCCCCGCCGACTGGCCGCTCATGCCGTTCGTCGGCTACCAGCCGTCGGTGATGTTCGCGGAGGGGCCCGAACACCAGCGGCGGGCCGGGGTGATCACCGACGCGCTGGAGGCCATCGACCAGTTCGAGCTGGCCCATATCTGCCGGGAGATCGCCGAGGGGCTCATCGACGCCTTCGCCGGCAGCGGTCAGGCTGAGCTGATGGCCGCGTACGCGCACGCCCTGCCGATGCGGGCCGTGGTCCAGCTCTGCGGAATGCCCGCCGACGGTGTGGACACCGACGATCTGGTGCGCGATCTGCGGATCTCGCTGGACGCCGACGAGGGGGACGACCCGGTCGCCGCCTATGTGCGGGTCATGGAGCGGATGCAGCGACTGGTCAAGGACAAGCGGGACAGTCCCGGCTCCGACCTCACGTCGCGGATGCTGGGCAATCCGGCCGGACTGACGGACGAGGAGATGGTGGTCGATCTGATCACCGTCATCGCCGCCGCCCAGCAGCCGACGGCCAACTGGATCTGCAACACCCTGCGTCTGCTGCTGACCGACGACCGGTTCGCGCTGAATGTGTCCGGCGGACGTCTCAGCGTCGGGCAGGCGCTGACCGAGGTGCTGTGGCTGGACACCCCGACCCAGAACTTCATCGGCCGCTGGGCGGTGCGCGACACCCAGCTCGGCGGCCGGCACATCAAGGCGGGCGACTGTCTGGTGCTGGGACTGGCGGCGGCCAACACGGATCCGCAGATCTGGCCCGAGGGCCCTGTCGGCGCGGAGAACTCCGCGCACCTCTCGTTCAGCAACGGGGAGCACCGCTGTCCCTATCCGGCTCCGCTGCTGGCCGATGTGATCGCCCGTACCGCGATCGAGACGCTGCTGGAGCGGCTGCCCGACGTGGTGCTGTCCGTGGAGCCGTACGAGCTGACCTGGCGGCCCTCCATCTGGATGCGGGGGCTGACCGCGCTGCCCGTGAGCTTCACCCCCGTCGTGCAGTAGCGGCCGGCCTCCCGCCCGTCGTGCGGTGACGTCAAGTCCGTCGTACGGCGGTGGGGCAGCGGCGGGACGGGCGGCGGCCCGTCGGGAGCGGCCGGGGCCCGGCCCCGGCCGCCGGGCCCGGGGCATGCCCTCGGGCCCGGCGGATGCCTTCATGCCGTGACGGGCGTGAACTCCACCGGCAGTGTCTGCGGTCCACGGGTGAACACGCCCCGCTCGACCGGGTCGAACCCGTCGGCGAGCCGGACGTCCGGCATCGCGTCCAGAAGCTGGCCGACCCCGATCTGGACCTCCGCCTTGGCCAGCAGCGCGCCGACACAGAAGTGCCGGCCCAGTGCGAAGGCGAGATGGTCGGCGGCGGCGGAGAAGGCCGTCGTCGTGGTCAGGTCCTCCCGGAAGATGTCGAAGCGGTCCGGCTCCTGGAAGCGGGAGCCGTCGCGGTTGGCGGAGCCGATGAGACAGGTGACCGTGGCGCCGGCCGGTACGGTACCGCCGCTCAGCTCGACGTCCCGTGCGGTCTGACGCATGATCATCTGTACCGGCGGGGTGTACCGGAGCGTCTCCGCGAAGGCCCGGTCGATCAGGGTGCGGTCCTCCCGTACGGCCGCGAGCTGGTCGGGGTGGGCCAGCAGATTCGCGAAGATGCTGGCGATGGCCTTGTCGGTGGTCTCGCCGCCCGCGGCCAGGAGCAGGCTGCAGAAGGCCTTGATGTCCTCGTCGCTCATCCGTACGCCGTCGACCTCCGCGGCACAGAGCGTGGAGAGCAGATCGTCGCCCAGGTTCTCCCGCCGGTCACGGATGACCGGGAACATGTACTCGGCGAACTCGATCCTGGTCCGCTCGCCCGCCGCCGTGACCTCCGCGTCGCCGGACAGATTGCCGAGGAAGGCGATGACCGCCGTATACCAGCCGTGGAACCGGTCGTGGTCGGCCTTGTCGAGCCCCAGCATGTCGGCGATGACATGGACGGGGAAGCGGGTCGCGTAGGACTCCACCAGGTCCACGGAGCCGGTGTGCCGGAACCCGTCGATCAGTTCGCGCGAGTTGCGCTCGATGACCGGCAGGAACTTCTGCTGGAGATCGCTGCCGCGGAAGGCCGGGGCGACCAGCGCCCGGCGCACGGAGTGCTCGCGCCCACTGAGCTGAAGGATCGTTTTGCCATGGACGGGCTCGATCTGCCAGTCGTAGTTGTCGGTGGTGAAGACCGACTCCTTGTCCTTGAAGGCGCGCTCGACATCCTCGTATCGCGAGATGATGTAACTCTGCGTGGCCTCGTGCCAGATGAGCGGGGCACTGTCCCGCATCACCCGGTAGGCCGGATAGGGGTTCTCGGCGAACTCGGGCGACAGGATGTCGGGGACCTGCTGTGCGGTGGCCATGAAGCTCCTTGTTCGGTACCAACCCGATCGGTAACGGGCAACGCGCTTAAGGCTATTGATCATCCGTCATCAGAAATAGCCAACTCCTGGCCGACCTGCTGGACGCGTCCGAGGGGAGATCGCCTACGGTGCCTGTACGCACGGCCGGGACCGGGACACCCGGAGAGCGAGGAGAGACGGTATGACGGAACAGGCACTGATCAGGGGCGTGGGCGGCAAGGAGCCCGCCGTCGACCCCTCGGCGTTCACGGCGCCGACCTCGGTCGTACTGGGCGAGGTCCGTGTGGGCGCGGGGGCGAGCGTCTGGTACCACGCCGTGCTCCGGGCCGATCACGCGCCGATCACCCTGGGTGCCGGAAGCAATGTCCAGGACAACTGCACCCTCCATGCCGACCCGGGCTTCCCGCTCACCGTCGGCGAGCGCGTCTCGATCGGTCACAACGCCGTGCTGCACGGCTGCACGGTCGAGGACGAGGTGCTGATCGGGATGGGCGCCACGGTCCTCAACGGCGCGCACATCGGCGCGGGCTCGCTCGTCGCGGCGCAGTCGCTCGTACCGCAGGGTCTGCGCGTACCCCC
The DNA here is from genome assembly GCF_053608565.1 of Streptomyces sp. NPDC055025. NCBI lineage: Bacteria > Bacillati > Actinomycetota > Actinomycetes > Kitasatosporales > Streptomycetaceae > Streptomyces > Streptomyces sp. NPDC055025. The sequence goes on along the minus strand of NZ_JBSGVS010000023.1, from coordinate 993 downwards.
GGGTTCCCTGGTCGCGGGCGTGCCGGCCAGGGTCAAGCGTGAGCTGACGGAGGAGGAGCGCGCCGGGATCAGACGCAACGCGGCGGGGTACGCCGAGACGGCGAAGATCCACCGCGAGGCGTACGAGAGCTGAGAGACGCCAGGGATACGGCGGTGGCCGGGCGGGCACGCGGGCCGGGAGGACGACCGCCCGACCGACCGCCGGGCGCGTTTTCCGGTCAGTCCCCGGCGGGTACGGCGTCGGGCTCCCCGGCCGGCTTGGTCACGCTCTGTGCTGTCGGTGCCGTCTCCGGCTCGGCCGGCGGCTGCCCGGCGGCCTTCTTGGCGCGGTTCCGTACGACGAGCATGGAGCCGATCCCGAACAGCACGGCGAGCACCAGACCGAGCCAGGAGAAGCGCTTGAGCCAGGCCTCGGCGACGACACCCACCGAATAGATGACGGCGGTCGTGCCGCCCGCCCAGACGATTCCGCCGAGCACATTGGCGATCAGGAACTTCCAGTACGGCATCCGCAGCACGCCCGCGAGCGGTCCCGCGAAGATACGGAGCAGGGCGATGAAGCGGCCGAAGAAGACCGCCCACATCCCCCACTTCTCGAACGAACGCTCCGCCATGGCGACCTGTGGCTCACCGCAGTGTCTGGGGAACCGTACGGCGAGCCAGGCGAGCAGCGGCCGGCCGCCCTTGCGGCCGATGGCATAGCCGATCGAGTCCCCGATGATCGCACCGGCCGTGGCGCAGGCGGCGAGGATGTACGGATCGATGTCGCCGTGCTGGGAGGCGAGGAGCGCCGAGCTGACGAGGACGATCTCACCGGGCAGCGGGATACCGAGGCTTTCGAGGCCGATCACCACCCCGACCAGGAGATAGATACTGACCGGGGGGATGGTCTCGAGCCACTCCTGGACGTGCAACGCCGGTTCCTTCCGTACTTCCGTGACCGGATTCCTCCGACCGTCCACGGGCGGCTGCCCGGCGCGCGCGGGCGCACGC